>JAVKST010000145.1:0-6262 GCA_039583515.1 Gaiellaceae bacterium | reverse complement strand
GAGATGCCTCCCCATTCGACACCACCACAGCCGGACCCTGCCGGTTTCGCGTCCAACGATTACTCAAGGGCCACTACACGCATCGAGTGCTGATACGTATACGGATCGCGTTCGTCGATGACGTTCGCGAACGTCTCGAGCGCCCGCGCCGTCTCGCGGTGGAGACGGCCGAGCCGCACATGCGCCTGATAAACAGCAAAAACGAGAGGACAGAGAACGACGATCTGCCACGGGTCCGAAATGACGAAGTACGCGAGCGCGACGCCGAGCGCGACCTCCGCCAATGCAGAAGCCCTTTCAGTTCGCCACGCCTCGCCTACCAGCTGCAGGAAGGAATTGCGCGAGGTCAGCGCCACGACCGCCACAACGAGGAGGCGGTTCGAAGCAACGTAGACGACCGTCATCGCTGCTAGCGGCAAGAGATCGCCGGGCAGCGAGCGGGTCCCTGCCACACCTCCCAGAGACACATACGCGGCTCCACCGGCTAACGTGCTCAGCGCGAACGCGCTCGCGTTGAAGCCAAGCATGCGCAGTTGGGGCCGACGGAGACAGTCGACAGCCACGACACCCACCACCGCGACAAGCACGGCACCAAGCGGCCCGAGCAGGACGATTGCGGCGATATGAACTCCTGACGAGAAACTGAACGAGTGCGAGCCGCTCGCCTCGAACCCGTCCACCTCGCCGCGTACCTCGAAGAACTCGCCGACGATCGCCGCCGCGGCAAGCAACGCCAACGTCGTATCCAGCTGAGTGCCGACGCGTGCCAGCGCGACTGCGAACGCTATCGCCCCACCGACATACACCGCGCCCAGGAACGCGTGCGCCCTCATGGTCTATGTCCCGCTGACTCAGCTCGTCGCGCAACCCGTGCGGCGATGCAAGCGACCGCGCTTGGCTAACCGCCCCACTTCCACCCTGCGCCCGACGCGAACACGAGCGAAACCAAAACCACGATCCGAACGATCCAAGGACGGTACCGCAGCATCATGAACCTCCGACTCGGTGACAAGACGTATGCCGGAGGATCGGCGCGAATCGGTCGCCCGTCGCTACCCGTTAGAGTGATCTTCCGCTTTCGCCGCGAAGGCAATAGGAGTGGTGGCTCGACTGCGGTGGCTGGAGGCTGCGGGTGCTCCGAAGGACCTCGGACGCGAGCCGTCAGATCAAGGCTGCAGAGAGAGCGACATTCGCGGAACCGACGGGGGCACCTGCAGGCGCTACCGACTTCATGGTGAAACTCGCGATCACCTACGTCGGCGGCGGTCGCGGCAACGTCGGGACGCTGACGGGGTTCGGGCTGCAGGGCATGGCGTTCATAACGCCTCCTACAACCTGACCGACAATTCCTGCGGCGACTATCTGCCGAAGCCCGACTTGTCGAGAGCCAGCGCCGTGTTTTCGAGGCAGACCGTCCGCGGGAACGTCTGCTTCCTGATCGCGAATAACGACAAGAAGACGCTGTCGCTCTACTACACCGCGTACTCCATACTCGCCAAGGACTTTCTCGCCCCGAAGCCTCTGAGGTCCGTCTGGTTCGCCCTCCGCTGAGACTACGGGCGCGCCCCGCCCGGGAGTCAGATCCGCGCAAGACGAAGCCACGTCGTTCTGGCAAGAGGACGCTCCACAGGCGAGCACCAATCGCCGTAGCGGCTCAGCGGCTACGGCGACATGAAAAGCGGCATTCCGGTCGGGCCTACAAGCTCGCAGTTCCGCGCTCAGCAGCTCTCTCGGCAAGCTTCCCAGGGTCGAGAGCGAACTTTTCCGAGAGCCCTGCTTGCTGCTCGTGAGTGCGACCTTCTCTGGGATCTCGGCGACGGCGTGTTGAGCCTTCTCGCTCTGTCCTTCTTGAGTTCGTCTAGGATGAACTGCTGAGCAGACGGTGGGTTTGAGCGACTGCCTCGGCCACATCGACGAGCGCGCGTCCGTCTCGTTGTGAGTCGCTGCGGAGGAACTGGAAAGCTTGCTGTTCGTCGATGCCGTAGATCGCACGTAAAGCAGTGGCGCGGCTTCACGCGTCAAGGTGACGCCGCGCCACCTCGCCAATCTTTCCTACTACTAGCCGCGAGCCGCCGAGGCTGACTAATTTGGCCGGTCAGACCCCGACGGCAGCACGGTGAGGGCTTCGTTAGCGACGCGCCTCTCAGGTCCGGGCCTCGGCAGACTGGAGGGGGGCTGCTTTGGCGGTTCGGTGTTCGGTGAGGACGGCGAGCCAGATCGAGCCTTCGAAGAGCATCCACATCGGCAGCAGCTCGAGTCCTGTGCTGACGGGGTCGGGGCCGGGGAGCCCGAGGGCGGCGACAGCGACGATGAAGTAGCCGACGCGGCGGTGTCGACGCAGTTGCCGCGCGGTGAGGGCGCCGACGTGGACGAGCCCGACGACGACGATCGGCAGCTCGAACACGGCGACGATCCCGAGGAGGACGGTTACGACGAACGAGTAGTAGTCCTTGGCGCGGATGAGGATGTGGAACTGGCTCTGGTCGTAGTTGGTGAGCCAGTGGATCGCCCGCGGCAGGAGGATCTCGTAGCCGAAGATGAGCCCGACAGCAGCGAGCAGGCCGGCGAAGATGGCCATGCCGAGGGCCCGCCGCTGCGCATGCGGGTCGAAGGCCGGGGCGACGAACGACCACACCTGCCAGAGGATCACCGGTAATGCGAGCAGGAACCCCGCGTAGACCGAAACGGTCACGGAGACCGTAAACGGCTCCGCGACGCCGAACGTGACGACGCGCCTGTGGTCGAGCGGCAGAGGCCGCTCGAGCCAGCCGAGGATGTGCGTGTGGAACACGAACGCGACCGCCGCCCCGATAGCGAACGCCGCGAGGGTGACGACGACGCGCCAGCGCAGCTCCTCCAGGTGGTCGACGACGCTCGCTTCTTCGAGATGGTCAAGACGGCGGGGCAGGCGTGCCATGAGACCTAGGCGACGTCGCGCTCGCGCACCGGCGCGATGTGGGTCGCGGCCTCGTCGGCGGGAGGCAGCTCGGGTGTTTCGTGGCTTCGATCGTGCTCGTCGGCGCCCATGTGTGAGACGGAGTCCTTGAACTCGCGCATGCCGTGGCCGAGCGAGCGGCCGATCTCCGGGAGCCGCTTGGCGCCGAAGAGCAGGAGCGCGATCAGCAGCAGGAGCACGATGTGGGTAGGGCTGGTCCAACCGATCATGTCTGGTTCCTCCTTGGTGGGTGTTCGATGGTGACGGGGGTGCCGAGCGGCACGAGGTGGGCGAGGCGCGTGATCACGCCGTTCGCGATGCGGATGCAGCCGTGGCTGACGCTGTGGCCGAGCAGCCACGGCTCGTTGGTGCCGTGGAGGCCGACCTCGCCGTCTCCGCCGGCGAAGCTCGTGAGGACATTCGAGTAGGCAGAGAGGCCGAAGGCGTAGGGGCCGAAAAAGCCGTGCGGGTCGCCCGTGCGGAGGCCATAGACGATGAAGTAGGTCCCCCGTGGCGTCGGGGTCAGCGCCTTGCCGACCGCCACCGGCGCCGTGAGCACCTGGTCGCGACCCTGGTAGAGGCGCAACCGGTGCCGGGCGACGTCGATAACGATCCGGTAGTCGGTCGTTCGCAGGTAGACGCTGTGCACGCGGAGCCATGCGGTTGCGTGGTCGGGCCGGACCGGCAGCGAGACGTACAGCCAGGCCCCGCGCCGCGCGAGAACGCGGAAGACAGGACGCGTTCCATAGCTGTAGGGGAGCGGCCCCAGCCGCCGGTAGGGTCGCAGGCCCGGGTGCCGGTAGAGGCGCACCGTCTGTGCGCGCGCCTGCGCGGTGAGCGTCGCCGCGGGCGCGGCCCTCGTCGTCTTCGCCAGCGCCGCAGCCGAAGCGGCGATCCTGTGCGCCGCAGGCATCCGGCCAGCGGACGATCCGGATCCGAGCGCGTTCGAGGCCGCCGCTCCGCCGAACAGTCCGGCCGTGAGACCGACGCCGACGGCGGCCGCGAGCGCGACGCCGCCGGCGAGAAATCTAGTTGTGTGCCTGATCTGTTTCATCGGAACTGTCGGCGGGCGGCCTTGCGGGGTCGCCCGCCGTGCCGGTCAGGTGCTTGCCTGGTCCGGCTTCGTCGTCGTGAGGTGCGTGGTCGTGCCGGGAAGCGGGCCGTGGTAGGTAAAGAAGCGGCCAGGCGCGTGCGTCCGCTTCCCGAACCCGATCCCGAGCTTCTCGATCGCGGCGACGATCTCGGGGATCGTCTTGACCGTGTAGCTCGAGAAGGCGAGGTTGTCGGGCAGCTTGCCCTGGAGGCTGCGTGCGAGCGTGCGGTGCTCGGCCTCGACGGCTCCGATCTCGACGGTGTAGCGGGCGGCGTCGGCCTGTCCCGCGGCCGCGAAGGTCGTCGTCCCGATCAGGTACGCGTTCACGAACACCGACTCGAGGTACTCGATGACCGGGGGCGCGTTCTTGGCCGAGAACGCGACGTCCGGGATCCAGAACTTCGTCGTCAACGGCTTGAAGCCGAGACCCCGCAGCGCGACGTAGTGGTCCTGTTCCGCGGCGTTCGCCGCCTTCAGCACCTGCCCGACCGGTTTCGGGAACGCGCGCCCGTCCTTCTTGATCAGGTGGCTCAGGTAGGTGACCGCCAGGGCCTCGGCCGTAACGGCCGCGGTTCCGACCTGCATCGCGCTGTCTGCGTTGGCAGCGGCGGCGATGCCGGGAACTCGGGCAACTACGGCCGCGCCCGCGGCGCCGGCGGCGGAGGCCAGCAGCATCCGGCGCGTGACCGGCGGTAGGCGGTGCGCCTCGAAGACGTTCTCGAGCGTCTGTACGTCGTCGTTGGTCAGGTGTGCCTGCTTGGTCATTGTTCGTCGACTCCTCTCCTTGGTCTTGTCACGTTCGTCGTCGGCCGGTCACCCGGTCAGGACCGGGTTACCCTTCGGCATCGAGCGCGGCTTATGCGCGCCCTTCACGGCCGCCAGGTGCGGGACCGGGAACGGCACCGACTGGTCGGGTGCATCGTTGTCGAGCGCGACGACCGTGGAGGGAGTCGTGCCGCTGTACGTGTAGAACTTGCCGGGCTGCGAGCCCTGCTGGCCGAAGCCGATGCCGACGGCCTCGATCTCGCTGACCGCGGCGGACAGTGTCTTCACCTTGTAGATCTCGTAGGCGAGGTTGTCCGGCAACTTGCCCTGCAGCTGGCGGGCGAGCGTCCGGTGCTCGGCCTCGACTCCGGCGATCTCCGCTGCGTAGCGGGCGAGCGTCGCGTTCTTGGCCTTCGCGAAGACGGTCGTCCCGATCAGGTAGGCGTTGACGAAGACCGTCTCCAGGACCTCGATCGTCGGCGCCACCTTGGCCGGCTCGAACGCCGCGTCCGGAATCCAGAACTTCGTCGTCTGCGGCTTGAAGCCGGCACCGCTGAGGAACTTGTAGTGGTCCTGCTCGGCCTGGTTCGCCGCCTTCAGCGGCAGCTCCGCTTTACCGAGCCTCGAGCCGAGGCGGCCGATCAGCTCGGTCAGATATGTGACTGCGAGCGCTTCGGCGGTGACGGCGGTCGCGCCGACGTCCTGCGCCGTGTCGGCGCTACCGCTTGCGAGCACACGCCCGATCGGCGTCGCGGCGGCAACGACGCCGGCGCCGAGCGCGGCCCGCTTGAGCAGCCAGGCTCGCGAGCGCCGGCTCGTCGGTGTGTCGTTGAGGACGTTTTCGAGCGTCTGCACGTCCTCGGCGGACGCGAACGGCGCTCCTTGCTTCTCCCACATGGGAAACCCCCTGGGTTTGTCTGGGCTGAATGGAGGCGTTGCCTCCCGCGCCTGATTCGCACTGGAGGAGGATTCGGTTCGGACCCCCGCTCTGAACGCGGCGGGGTGGCGCTACGCGCGGGCCGAGAGGAGGAGAGGGCGCCTCGTCGGGTGCGGCGACCCGCCGGTCGGCTCGACGGTCACGCCGACGCGGGTGCCGGCCCGCACTGGCTCGCGCAGCCGCACGACCGTCGCGCCGCCGCTGGTGGGGCTGAACAAACCGGCAGGCAGCGCCGTCTGACCGTGGATGATCCAGGCCTCGTATGTGCGGCCCGTCGCCAGCCGCGCGAGGCCGGAGACGACGAGCTCGGCCTGGCCGCCGCGCGCCACGACAACGGAACCCGTCGCGCCGGTTAACGGCAGCGCCTGTAGCCGCTGGCTTCCTGAGAGCTGTGAGTGGAGGGACACGTTCCAGACACCGAGCGCGATCGCGACGCAGGCGGCGACTGCCGCGGCCGCAGCCGCGGGATAGGCCCAACGGGGACGCAGCGGCACGACCTTCATCCGCTCGGCATGGACGGTGTCCATAACGC
>JAVKST010000144.1:0-6312 GCA_039583515.1 Gaiellaceae bacterium | reverse complement strand
TTGCGCTATCGGGACGGCCGAGGACGCCGCAGCGCGTAGCGTGCTCGCGGGCCGGGGAGCCGGCGAACGTTGCCGGTTACGTCACTACCGCCACTACGCTGGGCCGATGGCGCGGAGCTGGGGAGAGCTGCTCGGCGAGACGGGTGCGTCGCCCGAGCCGGAGGAGCAGGGCGGCCGCTTGTTCTCGCGCCTGCGCGACTCGCTCTCAAAGTCGCGGCGTGCCCTTACCGGCGAGCTCGCGGCGGTCGCCTTCGACCCGGGCAACGACTCGGACTGGGAGCGGCTCGAAGAGGCACTGATCACCGGCGACGTCGGCGTCCGCGCTACCGCGGAGCTCGTGCAGCGGCTGGAGGTACGCGGCGAGGTCGGTGACCTGAACGCGGCGCTCGCGGAGGAGGTCGCAGGTCTCTTCGGCGAGCCGCCGACGCTCGACGTCGCGCACGAGCCGGCGGTCGTGCTGGTCGTCGGCGTCAACGGCACCGGCAAGACGACGACGATCGGCAAGCTCGCCGCCAAGCTGCGCGAGCACGGCCGCTCCGTCGTCCTCGCCGCGGCCGACACGTTCCGCGCCGCGGCGGAGGAGCAGCTGGAGATCTGGGCGGAGCGCGCCGGCGCGGAGTTCGTCGGCTCGGAGCGCGGCGCCGACCCCGCCGCCGTCGCCTACGACGCCCTCCACGCGGCGCAGGCACGCGGCCGCGACGTCGTGATCGTCGACACCGCCGGCCGCCTCCACACGCAGACGAACCTGATGGAGGAGCTCGCAAAGGTGAGGCGTGTCGTCGCCGGCCGGCTCGAGGGGGCGCCGCACGAGACGCTGCTCGTCGTCGACGCGACGACCGGCCAGAACGGCGTCCAGCAGGCGCGGCTGTTCGGCGAGGCGGTCGGCGTGACGGGCGTCGTCCTCACGAAGCTCGACGGCTCGGCAAAGGGGGGAGTGGCGATCCCGATCGCGTACGAGCTGGGACTGCCGGTGAAGCTCGTCGGCGTGGGGGAGCAGCTCGACGACCTGCGCCCGTTCGATCCCGTCGAGTACGCGCGCGCGCTCGTGGCCGGCTGAGGCCGGGGCCGGGCCCGGTACCCTGCCTCACCGATGTTCGACGCCCTGTCCGACAAGCTCCAGAGCGCGCTCGGCGACCTGCGCGGGCGTGGCGTGCTCGACGAGGAGGCCGTCTCGCGCGCGATGCGCGAGGTGCGGCTCGCGCTGCTCGAGGCCGACGTCAACTTCGGCGTCGTCAAGGACTTCGTCGCCCGGGTGCGCGACCGCGCCGTCGGCGAGGAGGTGACGAAGAGCCTCACGCCCGGCCAGCAGGTCGTGAAGATCGTCCACGAGCAGCTGACCGAGCTGATGGGATCGTCCGACTCCCGGCTCGCGTACGCCTCGCGCCCGCCGACCACGATCCTGCTCGCAGGCCTCCAGGGCTCGGGGAAGACGACCGCGGCCGGCAAGCTCGCGCTCCTGCTGCGGAACGAGGGACGCAAGCCGGCGCTCGTCGCCGCCGACCTGCAACGGCCCGCCGCGATCGACCAGCTCGTGCAGCTCGGGGCCCTGGCCGGCGTCCCGGCCTACGGCGACGAACGCGCCGATCCGGTGAAGGCCGTCCACGACGGGATCGAGCGCGCGAAGGCTGACGGCCGCGACGTCGTGATCCTCGACACCGCCGGCCGGCTCCACGTCGACGAGCCCCTGATGGAGGAGCTGGCGGCCGTCCGCCGCGAGGCCAAGCCGACGAACGTCCTTCTCGTCCTCGACGCGATGACCGGCCAGGAGGCGGTCAACGTCGCGCAGGCGTTCCAGGAGCGGATCGACTTCGACGGCGTCGTCCTCACGAAGCTCGACGGCGACGCGCGCGGCGGTGCGGCGCTCTCCGTCCGCGCGATCACGGGCCGCCCGATCAAGCTCGCGTCGGTCGGCGAGAAGCTCGACGCGCTCGAGTGGTTCCACCCCGACCGCATGGCCTCCCGGATCCTCGGCATGGGCGACGTCCTCACGCTGATCGAGCGCGCCGAGGCCGCGATCGACGAGGAGGAGAAGGACGAGCTCGAGCGGCGGATGCTGAAGGGCGAGTTCACCTTCGACGACTTCCTCCGCAGCTACAAGATGCTGCGCCGGATGGGTCCGCTCCAGGGGATCCTCAAGATGATCCCCGGCCTCGGCAAGCAGCTCGAGGGGCTCGACGAGGTGGACGAGAAGCAGCTCTCGCGCGTCGAGGCGATCATCCTCTCGATGACCCCGCACGAGCGGCGCGTGCCGCACGTGATCGACGGCTCGCGGCGGAAGCGCATCGCCGCCGGCTCGGGCACGACCGTCGAGCAGGTCAACCAGCTGCTCGAGGCGCGCAAGCAGATGGCGAAGATGATGAAGCTCGCCGGATCGGGCAAGATGCCGCAGATCCCCGGCATGGCGGGCCCCGGCAACGGGCTGCCGGCGCAGGGGGCGCCGCGGCCGAGCGCGACGCGCAAGTCCAGGTCCAAGCGGAAGAAGAAAGCGAGAAGGTAGATGGCAGTGAAATTGAGGCTGACGCGGGTCGGGTCGAAGAAGAACCCGATCTACCGCGTCGTGGCCGCGGACTCGCGCTCGCCGCGTGACGGCAAGTTCATCGAGATCGTCGGTCGCTACAACCCGCAGCCGGAGCCGTCGCTGATCGACCTCGACGAGGAGAAGATCCGCGGCTGGCTCTCGAAGGGCGCGCAGCCGACCGAGTCGGTCTCGCGTCTCCTCAAGACGCAGGGAATTCAGTAGTGCAGGAGCTCGTCGCCGAGCTGGCGCGCCGGCTCGTCGACGAGCCTGACGCCGTCCGGGTGGAGCAGGTCGACGACGACGACGGCACGCTCGTCCTGCGGCTGCATGTCGCCGAGGGCGACGTCGGCAAGGTGATCGGGCGCCAGGGCCGGATCGCGCGGGCCCTTCGCACGATCGTCCGCGCCGGAGGCGCCGCCGCGGGGCGGCCGCTGCAGCTCGAGATCGTCGGCTGATGGCGCCTGTAGCGGCGCTGTACGACGTCCACGGCAACCTGCCGGCGCTCGAGGCCGTGCTGGCCGAGGTGCCCCAGGGCGCCACCGTCGTCGTCGGCGGCGACGTCTGCGCCGGCGGAGGGCAGCCGAGCGAGACGCTCGAGCGGCTCCGCGCGCTCGGCGACCGCGTCGTCTGGGTGCGCGGCAACGCCGATCGCGAGCTCGCGCCGGGCGAGGCAGGGCTCGTGCCGGAGCCGCTCGTGGAGGCGACGCGCCGCAGGCTCGGCGACGAGCAGATCGCGTTCCTCGACTCGCACCCGCACGCCGTTCGGGTCGACGGCGTCCTCTACTGCCACGCCTCGCCGCGGAACGACGTCGACATCTTCACCGAGCGCACGCCGGAGGAGCGCATCGCCTTCCTCTTCGCCGGGCTCGACGTCGCGACCGTGGTCTGCGGCCACACCCACACGCAGTACGAGCGCAGCGTCGCCGGCGTGCGGGTCGTCAACGCGGGCAGCGTCGGGATGCCGTACGAGGAAGAGCCGGGCGCCTACTGGCTGCTCGACCTCGTGCACAGGCGCACTCCCTACGACGGCGCCGAGCTGCTGGCGAAGCGCGAGGACGCGGTCGCCGAGTTCACCGAGCGTGGACTCTGAGCTGGTGCCGGTCGGCCGGGTCGGCCGGCCGCACGGGCTCGACGGCGCCTTCTTCGTAGAGGAGGCGAGCGCCCGTGAGGGCGCGTTCGCCGCCGGAGCGACGCTCCACGCCGGCGGCAGGCCCGCGACGGTGGTCGTGTCACGGCACGGCGCAGGCGGCCGGCCGGTGATCCGGCTCGACCGTCCGGTGGAGCGCGGGACGGAGCTCGCCGTCGAGCGCGCGACCCTGCCGGGCCTCGAGGAGGACGAGTTCTACGTCTTCCAGCTGGTGGGCCTCGTCGTCGAGGACGAGGAGGGACGCGTCATCGGCCGTGTCCGAGACGTGCTCGAGTACCCTGCCAACGACGTGCTCGAGCTCGACTCCGGCGCGTCGCTGCCCCTCGTCGAGGCGTGCGTCCGGCAAGTGGACGTCCCAGGCGGACGGATCGTCGTCGCCGCGGGGTTCGCAGAGCCCGAATAACGTCCTCCCGCGTGCGCATCGACGTCTTCACCCTCGTCCCTCACGCGTATGCGTGGCTGACCGAGCAGCGGCCGCTCGCCGCGGTGCTCGGCGGCGAGCTCGAGCTGCGCCTCTTCAACTACCGGGACACGACGCCGTTGCGCGCGGGACAGGTCGACGACGAGCCGTACGGGGGCGGCGCCGGGATGGTACTCCGCGTCGACGTCGTCGCGGCTGCACTCGAGGCCGCCTACGGGAGCGACCCGCCGTGCCCGGTCGTCGCGCTGACGCCGAAGGGGCGCCAGCTGACGCAGGACGTGGTCGAGGAGCTCGCGGCCGAGCCGGCGCTGGCGTTCCTCTCCGCCCGCTTCGAGGGCTTCGACGAGCGCATCGTCGAGCACCTCGCGACCGATGCGATCTCGGTCGGCCCCTACGTCCTGTCGAACGGAGATCTGCCGGCGATGCTCCTGCTCGACGCGGTCTCGCGCCGGCTCCCGGGGGCGCTCGCCGAGAGCTCGGGGCAGCTCGAGAGCTTCTCCGCCGAGCTGGAGGGAGGGCTCGAGTACCCGCAGTACACCCGGCCGGCCGACTTCAACGGCTGGAAGGTGCCCGACGTGCTCCTCTCCGGCGACCACGCGCGGGTCGAGGAGTGGCGGCGCGGAATGGTCACGCCGCGATGACCGCGAACGTCGACGCGATCGTCGCGGTGGCGATCCTCGTCTTCTGGGTGATCCTGCCGGCGTACTTCGCGAGCCGGATCGGCCGCAGCCGCGGCCACGGCTACGTCTGGCTGGCCGGCCTTCTCGCCGGCTGGGTGGGCGTCCTGCTCGCATGGCTCCTGGTTCCGGGCCGGGGCGGGTCCGAGCCGGCTGCGAGCGGCCACGCCTACACGCCGTTCTCGTTCGACCCGTTCGTCGCTTCCACGCCCAGGCAGGTCGCGCGCCACCCGCGCGACCCGCTCGCGCGGCTCCTGCCCGGGCTGCCGCGCGGCGTTCGCGTCCTGCTCGACTGGGTGCTGACGATCGGCGGCGCCGTCCTGATCGTGCTCGCCCTCAAGCAGTGGGTGGTGAACCCGTACCGGATCCCGTCGTCCTCGATGGAGCCGACCCTGCACTGCGCGAGGCCGGCGCCCGGCTGCGAGGCGGGGATCAGCGACCGCGTGCTCGCCAACCGGTTCATCTACGACTTCGAGAGCCCGAAACGCGGCCAGATCGTGGTCTTCAACACGCCGCCGAGGGCGGCCTCGAAGTGCGGCGAGGGCGGGACGTTCGTCAAGCGGCTGATCGGCCTGCCGGGCGACACCGTCCACGAGGACAAGCACGGCAACATCTGGATCCGCGGCCAGGGGCAGAAAGCCTTCGTCAAGCTGAAGGAGCCGTACATCTCTGCGCAGCGCCGGGCGGCCGACGGCTCGCACTACGACCAGGCGTGGCACGTCCCGAAGGGCGCGTACTTCTTCATGGGCGACAACCGCGGCGACTCGTGCGACTCGCGGGAGTGGGGCTCGGTCCCCCGGAAGGATCTGATCGGCGAGGTGTTCTTCGTCTACTGGCCCCCCGACCGGATCGGGTTCAAGTGACCGCGGACGCCTTCGCCCGCGTTCCGCTACCCTTGGCCGTCGGCCGGAGGCCGTCCTTTCGATGAGCAACGTGATCCAGGACCTCGAGCGCGCCCAGCTGCGCAACGTCCCGCGGTTCAAGGCGGGCGACACGGTTCGCGTGCACTTCCAGGTGATCGAGGGCTCGCGCCGCCGCGTCCAGGTGTTCGAGGGCATCGTGCTCAAGCGGCAGGGCGCCGGCGCCCGCGAGACGTTCACCGTCCGCAAGCAGTCGTTCGGCGTCGGCGTCGAGCGGACGTTCCCGCTCCACTCGCCGAAGATCGAGAAGATCGAGGTCGTCGCGATCGGCGACGTCAACCGCGCGAAGCTCTACTACCTCCGCGGCCGGGTGGGGAAGCGCGCCCGTGTGCGCGAGAAGCGTTACGGCGCCGGTTCCGAGCTGCCCGCGGCGGTCGAGGCGAGGCTCGCCGCGACCGACGGCGAGCCGGCGGCGGCCGAGGAGGCCGACGTCGAGGACGCCGCCGCGGTGGCGGCCGAGGGCGAGCCCGGGGCGGTCGCCGAAGAGGTGCCCGCCGACGAGGCGCCGGCCGACGAGCCGGACGACGACGCTCCCGCGGACGACGACGCTCCCGCCGACGAGGGCTCCGAGCCCGAGGCGGCCGCCGGGGCGCCGGAGCTCGAGGCCGAAGCCGAGCTCGAGGCGTAAC
>JAVKST010000143.1:0-6383 GCA_039583515.1 Gaiellaceae bacterium | reverse complement strand
TCGGCGACGGAATCGAGCGAGTCGTCGCCGCGCTCGAGGAATGGATAGAGGAAGCCGGCCGCGCCGGCGCCGACTTCAGAGCAGGCGCGGTGGTCGAAGAAGACGTGTACGAGCTCCCACAGGATGTGGTAGAGCGTCTCGCATAGCTCCTGGCGGACGAACGGGTCTTCGGTCGGAGGATCGAACCGTTCGTCGTGGACGACGAGCGGCTCGAACGAGATCACCGTGTCGGGCTCGCGACGGAGCGCGGTGACGTCCTGCGGCGAGAGCGCGAGCGCCGGCAGCGCGCGCTTACCGACGATCACCGGGTGGACGAACTCGACGGCGACGTGGTGAGCATCGCTCCACGCCTGAGGCGAGCCGCCGACGGCGAGCAACCTTCCGCCCTCCATGAACCGCTCGGCGAGCAGGAGGCAGACCTGAGCGATCCGCTCCGCCTCCCGCTCGAAGAACGTCAGGCCGGCGCGAGCGCGGGCGTCGCTGCTCGTCTCAACCAGCTGCGCCATACGTCGATCCCCTCTCCGGTGCGCGCGCTCACGAGCAGCCGCTCGACCTCGTGGTGAGCGCTGTCGAGGTTGGCGAGGAAGCGGTCGAGGTCGTAGTCGAGGTGGGGCAGGAGGTCGACCTTGTTGATGAGCACGAGCTCGCAAGCCCGGAACATGAGCGGGTACTTGAGCGGCTTCTCCTCCCCCTCGGTCACGGAGCAGACCATCACCCGGCGGTGCTCGCCGACGCGGAACTCGGCGGGGCAGACGAGGTTCCCGACGTTTTCGATCACGAGCAGGTCGAGCTCGTCGAGTGGCAGCGATGGGAGCGCCGAGCGGACCATGTTCGCGTCGAGGTGGCACTCGCCGCCGAAGCCGGCGCTAGTCTCGATCTGCGCGACCGGGATGTGTTGCGAGGCGAGCCGTTCCGCGTCGAGCGTCCCCTCGACGTCGCCCTCGAGCACGCCGGCCCGCAGCCCCTCGCGGCGCAGCTCGGGCAGCGCCTGCTCGAGCAGAGCCGTCTTCCCTGCGCCGGGCGAGCTCATGAGATTGACGACGGTGACGCCGGCCCGCTCGAAGTCGTCGCGATTCGCTCGGGCGATCGTTTCGTTGGCGTCGAGGACGTCCTCGACGATTCGGATCCGCGTGCGGTGCACTACATCGCCTCGAACTTTCCGACGTAGCGCACGAGCGCGGGCACCTCGTGGCGGACGACGTAGTAGCCCAGGAAGGCGCCCAGCATCGCGCCCAGCGCGACGAACGGCTTGGGAACGTAGATCGTCACTCAGGTCACCCCTTTCTCCGCTTGCTGTTCTTCTCGCGCCAGCTCCTCGACGACTGAGCGGACAAGTTCCGCCGCCCCGGCCACCGCCGCCCGCGCTGCTTGACTCAGCTCGACCTCCACTTCCTCGGAGTCGGGAGGAAGCACTCGCTCCGGTTGACAGCCGACGACGAGCACGCGCTCGGGAAGGCCACCAATCTCGCGTGCTAGCCGGAGGACGCGGGCGGGGTCCATCCCGTGTGTCTCGATCGCCGCCGGCTCCTCCTCGTCGAGGCGCGGCTCGATCAGCGCGATGGTGCCGGGCGCATCGCCGAGCGGCACTGCGTCGATGAGGATTGCGGCGTCGTAGGAGCCGAGCGTGTAGGCGAGGTCGAGCCCGCGCACCCCGAAATCTTCCACCTCGACGCCCTCCGGCAGTGGTACATCCGCGAGCGCGGCCGCGACGGCGCAGCCGAAGCCGTCGTCGCCGAGGAAGAGGTTGCCGATGCCGGCCACCAGGATCCGGCGACCGGACAGCGGCTCGAGCTCCTCCGGCGCGAAGAACCATCGCCCGCCTGGCCGGCCCGGCCCGAGGTCGCGGCCGGGGTCGTCGTCGAGCGCGACGGCGACGTGGGTCTTTCCCTCGAAGTCCTCCTCGAGCCGCTCGACGCGCGCCGTGCGGCCGGCGAGAAGCATGTCCCAGACGTCCGCGCCCGCTCGCGGCCGCAGCCGCACCCGCATTCCGGGCTCGAGGCTCACGGCTGCCTCCAGGTGCCGTGCAGGCGCATGATCTCGCCCTCCGTCATCGCTTCCGTCCGCTCGAGGATCGCGCGGGCGCGTCGGTCGCCGGCCCGGATCTCCTCCTTCTCGGCCTCGGAGAGACCGAGGATGTTGAGGACGAGGAGCTGGTCGATCTCGCCGCCGTCGAAGAAGTCGCCGGGGCTTTCGGGCGCGACCTGCGGGTAGTCGTCGAGCACGATCGGCGAGGCGAGCAGCGTCGAGCGGTCGCCCGGCTCGCCGACGAGCACCGGCCAGAGCCCCTCCTGCCGCGCCGGCTCGTCCGTCTCCCGAGGAGAGACGAAGGCGCCGCCGTCGACGCGCGCGACGCAGTGGGCAGAGACGAAGGTGTGTTCGAGCGCCTCGGCCCGCTCGCTCCCGTCCCAGTCGCTCAGGTTCTCGAGCGAGGCCCGCAGGACGCCGCCGGACAGGCTCGCCTCGATCCGGCCGCGCAGCGGCGCCAGGTCGACGTCTCCCGGCGGCGCCGTCCGCTCGCCCGCCTCGCCCGCGACCACTTGGAGGAAGCGGAACTCGACCTCGTAGCGCGGCTCCCGGCCCTCGACGAGGCACTCGAACGAAACGCGCGAGCGATCACCGGTGCGCTCGGCGAAAAGGCGCGGGTAGACGCCGCCGAACGTCCAGCGCTGCACGTTCTTCAGCGCCGACGGCCGGTACGGGAAGAGCATGTGCCCCTCGTAGAGGACCGCGCGAGCGATGTCGGAGACGAGATCAGGCATCCGGGAGCAGCTCCTCGAGCGCCGCGTCCCAGCCCGGCAGTGCGCGCTCGGATTTGAACGCCTGCAGCCGGTCGAACAGGTCGCGTCGTACGCGCAGCCAGGCCGTGCCGGGGAACGCCCGCTCGAGCGCCTCCCGCCACACGCGCACCGGCAGCAGGCAGCGTGCCTCGCGGTCCCACGGGAGCTGGACGACACGTAGGGCGCCGGCATCGTTCGCGTAGAAGAGCGTGCCGCTGAACAGGAGCTCGACCGGCGCGTCGCCGTTGCCGAGCGCGTGCAGATACTTCGCCGCTGCCACCTCGAAGTCGTACGTGCACGGCACCTCCAGGTCGATCGTGGTCGCCCCGCTGAACGGCGGAACGGTGAGCGACATCGTCGTCCAGCGGAGGCTGCGCAGCGTCCGGCCCCAGCCATCCGGAGCCCCGAACAGCTCGAAGAGCCGCTCGCGTTCGCCGTCGTCGTAGCTGCGGCGCGGCGCGTCGAGTCGGAGCTGGACGTTGAGCGCGAGCGCCCGTATCTCGCGTCCGCCGGCGTCCACGTGAAGCCGGAAGACGAGCGCGGGCACGACGGCGTGCTCGGCCGCCGTCACGCTCTCGACGCGGAAGTCGAGCCGCGGCGCCTCGATCGCGGACGCCGCCACCGTCACGGCGGCGAGATGTTCGGCATCCGCGGGTCGATCGGCTCGTGCTTCTTGGCGAGGATCCCGGTCGAGCGGCGGGCGGTCGAGCGCCCGTCCGGCAGGTGTCCCGGCGACTTCTCGTAGTGTCCCGGCGAGTTGCCCTGCTGGATCCCCGGGACGTGCGTCGGCTTCGAGGGATGCACTTGCGCCTCGCCGACGAGCAGGTTGTCCTTGAATCTCCTCCGCTTCGCCTTCATTTCACCTCCATGTGGGCTCTCGTTTCCCCGCGCAGGCGGTCGAAGAACCCCTCCAGCTCTCCGCGTACCTCGTCGCCGCCGGCGAGGCCGCGCCAGTGCGTCCGGATCAGCGCGACGAGCGCGTAGCACTCGTCGATCGGAACGAGGTAGTGCTCGTGGACGTCGCCGGTGCGGCGAACCAGCAGCGCCTCGACGTCCGGCTCGAAGCCCTCGAGTGTCACGTCGATCGGGAGCTGCGACTCGGTCGCGCCCACAGGACTCGGGTAGAGGGCGATGACGCGCCCGACGGCCGAGCTGTAGAAAAAGAAGGCGAGATCGATCGGAAGATCGAGCCCTTCCAGATCAAGGGGCGATTCCGCCAACAGCCGCCGCCGCTCGGGGACGAGCTCGTAATGGGCGCCGCCGGCGCCCTCGCGGCCGAGCAGGATCGCACAGCCGCGGCAGGCGCAGAGCAGCGAGCGGTTGACGACGTCGGCGACGTGTCGGTGCTCCTCCGGCAGCGGTTCGCCGCACAGCTCGCACCGCTCCTCCGCGGCGGGCGCTGCGAGGCGCGGCCTCGCGAGCTCGGCGAGCCGGCTCAAGGCAGCGCCCCGATCTGGAGGAGTTTCTGTTCCTCGACGGGCTCGACCCGCTCGAGCTCCGGCGCAACCCGCAGCACCGCCTCCTCGACCGCCGACCGCTTGCACCCGCTGCGCAACCGCACCCGCGCGACGGAGCCGACGATCTCGACGAGCTCGCCGCCGCCGAGCTCCTCGAGCACCTGGCCGACACGCGCCGTGACACCGGCGGGGTGGAGGTCGTGCACGAGGAGCAGGTGGGCGACGAGCTCGTCCTTCGTGAGCGAGGCGCCGGAGACGATCCGCCGCAGCGCCTCTCCATACAGCTCCACGACGGCGGCGACCGCCTCGAGCGCTGCCGGGTCGCCGTCGATCCGCTCGAGCAGCGTCTCGACGCGTCCGACCCGTTCCCGCACCTCGCGGTCCTCCATCAGCGCTGGACCCCGAACATCGGCTGGTGCACCTTCTTCAGCGTCTTGCCCTTGCCGAGGTACATGTGGACACCGCAGGGCAGGCACGGGTCGAAGCTGCGGACGGCGCGCATGATGTCGATGCCGCGGAAGTTCTCCGGGCCGTTCTCCTCGAAGATCGGCGTGTTCATGACCGCGTCCTCGTAGGGCCCCGGGACGCCGTTGGAGTCGGTCGGGCTGCCGTTCCACGGCGTCGGCGGATACGGGTGGTAGTTCGCGATCTTCTTGTCGCGAATCACGAGGTGGTGGGAGAGGACGCCGCGCACCGCCTCGTGGAAGCCGCAACCGATCGCCTCGTCGGGCACCTCGAAGTCGGTGAACGTCTTCGTGTGCCCTTGCCGCACCTCGGCTAGCCCCTTCTCGATGAAGCCGAAGGCCATCGCGGCCGCGTAGGCGATGAAGTAGGCGCGGGCCCGGTCGCGCTCGATCGCGTTCGACCACTGCGGGATCCGCCAGACGAGCGTCTGCTCGGGCAGGCCCGGCGTCTTGGGCAGGTTGATCTGGACGGTGCCGTCGCCCGGCGCCTTCACGTACGGCTCGTCGACGAGGCCGGCGAGCGCTGTCGCGTAGAGGCGCGCGAAGGCGCCGCCGCCGGTGTCGAGCGCGAGCGGATGCTCCTCCAGCTCGGACTGCCAGCGCGGGCTCATCACCCAGCTGTAGTTGCCGCCCCCGAGGTCCCGCTTCTGCGGCTTCGGCAGCGTCGTCTGGTTCCAGGGGTGGCGCCGGTCGACCGGGTTCCCGAGCGGGTCGCGCGGCACGAACATCTCCTCGCTCGTCCAGTCGTCGTAGTACGACGAGCCGAGCAGGATGCGCAGACCGAGGTTGATCTCGACCAGATCGGTCGTGACGAGCTCCCCGTCGACGACGATCCCGGGGGTCACCTTCATCTTGCGGCCCCAGTCGGTCATGTGCTCGTAGCGGTAGTCGCACGCCTGAGCATCCTGGAATGCGCCCCAGCAGCCGAGCAGCACCCGACGGCGGCCGACCTCCTCGTAGCCGGGCAGCGCCTCGTAGAAGAAGTCGAACAGGTCGTCGTTGAGCGGCACGACCCGCTTCACGAACTCGGCCACATGGATCAGCCGCGAGAGGTAGTCGGTGAAGATCTGGGGCGTCGCGACGGTTCCCGTTCCGCCGGGGTACAGGGTCGAGGGGTGGACGTGCCGCCCCTCCATGAGGCAGAACATCTCGCGCGTGATCCGGCTCTGCACGAGCGACTCCTTGTACAGGTCGCCCGCGAACGGGTTGCAGGCGCGCATGATGTCGGCGATCGTCCGGTAGCCGTGGAGGTCGGCGTGCCGCGCCTCGGCCTTCTCCGCCTTCGCCAGCATGCTCGGGTTCGTGTCCTTGACCATCTGCTCGCAGAAGTCGACGAACACGAGGTTGTCCTGGAAGATCGTGTGGTCGAACATGTACTCCGCGGCCTCGCCGAGGTTGAAGATGTGCTCCGCGAGCGGGGTCATACGGATCCCGTACGCCATGTTCTGGGCGTAGATCGAGCAGACGGTGTGGTTGTCGCCGCAGATGCCGCAGATGCGGCTCGTGATGAAGCCGGCGTCGCGGGGATCCTTGCCCTTCATGAACACGCTGTAGCCACGGAAGAGCGAGGAGGTGGCCTTGCACTCCACGACCTCGCGGTTGTCGAAGTCGATCTTGGTGTAGATGCCGAGGTTGCCGATGATCCGCGTGATCGGATCCCACGACATCTCGACCAGGTTGCGCTG
>JAVKST010000142.1:0-6589 GCA_039583515.1 Gaiellaceae bacterium | reverse complement strand
GCGACCGCGGTGCGGCCGACGATCGCGCCGATTGCCACCGCGGCGGCGAAGTCGATCGCCGTCCACTGCGACAAGGTGCGCCGCTGCCCGACGCGCAGGCCGAGCAGCGCGACGCCGTACATCAGCGCCGACTTGGCCGCCACGATCCAGAGGTCGCCGCTCTGCCCCGTCAACCACGACATCGTCTTCCTCCTCCCGCCGCTGCCAACCGACGCTTCGGTGGTTTCCACGTGCGACGGCGCAGGAACGCAGCCGCCGTGGCAGTCGTCGCCTCCGCGACCGGGCTCGCCCTCGACCTCGGGGGAGGAGCGCTCGTCCTCGTCGCGCTCGGCGACATGTTCCTGACGATCTTCAACTACGACGGCTACCGGACGCTGACGACGGCCTTCCACCGTGGCTGGTGGCGGCTCGTCCGCGTCCTGGCGGCGCCATTGCCGTCGAACCTGCGCAACCTCGCGCTGTCCGTCGGCTCGGCGTCGCTGCTGCCGGCAAGCGTGGCCGCCTGGCTGGGCGTCGAGATCACCGGCTTCGCGCTCATCTTCTACAGCAGCATCGGCGGCGGCGCCTTCCGCGTCGAGGGGGCCACCCGCTCGCTCGGCACCGCGTTCTATCTCAGCGCCGGCGCGATCTCGAGCCTCTCCTTCGGCGACATCGTCGCGCGAGGAAGCCTCGACCGGGCGGCGGTCGACCTCGAGACGATCGTCGGCCTCGCGACCTTCACGCTCGCCCTCGGCTACGTCGTCACGGCCTTCGGGCTGCTCGGAACGCTCGAGACGCTGCACGGCCGCGTGCGCCGCCACGCAGAGGACCTGGGGCGCCCGGAGTCGATCGTCGGTCGCCACTTCAACGGCGGCTCCGCCTCCGAGCTTCCCTCGTTCCTGCAGGCGCTCGGCGAGGATCTCGACGCGTACGACCAGGGGCTGCGGCGCTACCCGGTCGTCTACTACTTCCACACGCGTCGTCGCGAGCGGTCGCTGCCGCACGTGTTCACCGCGCTGGGCGACCTCGTCGGGCTCCTCCGCTACGGGCTGCCGCGCGGGCACGCGGTCGCCGAGGATCCGTTTCTGGCGGCGCTGCACGACGCCTACCGGATCACGCTCGACCGGCTGCGACGGAGCTTCGTCGGGCCGCGCCCGATCGAGCAGCCGGAGCCGCTGGACCGGCGACGCTTCGACGAGGCCTGGTCGCACGAGGGGACGGACGCGGGGGTGGATGCGTTCCGTCGCGTCGACGCGCTGAGCCGGCGGTTGGCATCCGACTGCGAACGTCGCGGGGACGACCTCCACGCTCGCTACGAGGCGTGGTTGCCGTTCGCGTACGCCCAGCAGGTCGTGCTCGACCGGGTGGCGGACCGCCTCGCCTACCCGCGCCCACGACCGGTCGCGCGGATCGATGGCGGCCCGTCGGCGCCCAGCAGCCCCACGAGCACGCGCGGCAGTTCCTCCTCGAGCCGAGCCTTGCGGACGTAGTCGTCGGCTCCGGCCTGCCGGATCTCGAGGACGCGCTCCTCGTAGTCGTGGCCGCTCACGGCGACGATCGGCAGCCGCGGCGACGCCTGGCGCAGGAGCCTCGTCGCCTCCACTCCGTCGAGCACGGGCATCTCGATGTCGATCACCACCGCGTCGGGTGGGTCGGCCGCGGCAAGCTCGACCGCCTCCCGGCCGTCGCGCGCTCGGCCGCTGACCGCGAAGGGCCCCTCGTGCTCCAGCAGGAGCGCGATCAGGTCGAGGAACGACTCGTCGTCCTCGGCGACGAGGATCCGGAATGGTGGCGGCAGCGGATCGCGGGGAGCGCCCGCCTACGCCTCGACGTTCGACCGCGAGACGAGCTTGTCGAAGCGGCTCTCCCCGTCCGGGTCGTAGACGAACGCGAGGTCGCTCTGCTCGAACGCGGCGAGCCATTCGTCCCAGGAGATCTCCTCGAGCCTCTCGTCGTCGCTCTGCGAACCTCCCGGAAACGCGATCCGGAGAATCCCGGGATCGTCGCCGGAGCCCGTCCCCTCGACCGCGGCAGGCCGGCCGCCGCGCTCCTCCGTCCAGCGTCGGATCTCGTCGTGGTCGGTCGTCGTGCGGCTGCTCATCTCATACCTCCTGCTCGTTCGGTTCCGCGCGGCTGACTACCCGTCGTGCGTCCGGGCAAATCCGATTCATGGATGAGAAGCCAACCCAGTTCGAGCAGGAGAACGACCTCGGCGGCGGCGGCGGAGAGGTGGACGCCGACACGGCGGCCGAGGCGTGGCGCGAGGCGGAGCGGCGCCGCAGCACCGCGGACGCCGAGGACGGCGAAGAGCCCGCCTAGGCGCCGAGCGCCCGCTCGAGATCGGCCCAGAGCACGTCGGCGTCCTCGAGGCCGACGCTGAGCCGGAGCAGCCCTGCCGGGACGCGGTCGCCTTCCCAGCGCCGGCGGCTCTCCATCACGCTCGTCACCCCGCCGAGCGAGGTCGCGTTGACGATCACCCGCGTCGACGTCTCGACCCGCCGCGCCGCATCGGCGCCCGCGACGTCGAACGAGACGAGGCCGCCGAGGCCGGGGTAGCGGACGGTCTCGACAGCGGGATGCGAGCGCAGCCGCTCGGCCAGCTCGCGTGCCGTCTCCGCCTGCCGGCGGACGCGGAGCTCGAGCGTCTTCAGCCCACGCAGCAGCAGCCAGGCCACGTCCGGCGCGGCGACGATCCCGGTCCGGGTGCGGAAGGTTCGCAGCTCCTCGGCGACGGCCTCTTCCCGGCAGACGACGGCGCCGAGCAGCGCGTCGTCGTGACCGCCGAGGTACTTCGTCGCACTGTGCAGGACGAGGTCCGCACCGTGCTCCAGGGGCCGCAGCTGGACCGGCGTCGCGACCGTGGCGTCCACCACCACGCGCGCCGGGTGCGCGGCGGCCGCCTCGAGGTCGGGCATCGTGAGGAACGGGTTCGAGGGCGCCTCCAGCCAGACCAGGTCGGCGCCGTCCGGCGGCGGGCCCGTCTGGTCGAACTCGACGACCGCCAGGCCCCAGGCCTCGAGCGCGCCGAGCGTGACGCCGGTGCCGTAGTAGCAGCCCTCGGCCAGCGCGATCGTCGCACCCGGCTGGAGCAGCGCGAGGACCAGCGCCGTCGTCGCGCCCGCGCCCGAGGGGAAGAGGAGCGCCGTGCCGCCGTCGAGCTCGCCGAGGGCGGCCTCGGCGGCGGCGACCGTGGGGCTGCCGTAGCGCTGGTAGTAGAACTCCCGCGGCTTGCCGTGCTCGTCGTACGGCCAGATCGTCGAGCGGTCGAGCTCCTGCACAGGAGGAACCTACACCGGCTCCGGCTCGAGCTCGTCGAGGCGGCCGAGCCGTGCGAGCGGGGGGAAGAGACGCGGCCACGCTGCGGCGAAGCCGATCATGAGCGCGCCGCCGAGGACGACCGCTCGCACCGTTCCCAGCGCCCAGGCCATGCCGCCGGCTTCGAAGGCGCCCAGCTCGTTCGACGCGCTGATGAACACCCACTCGACGGCGTTCACGCGACCCTGGAGCGAGAGTGGCGTCAGCACCGTCACCGTCGTCGCGCGGATGTTCATGCTGATCATGTCCACGAAGCCGGTGACGGCGAGCATCGCCAGCGAGAGCGGCAGCGAGCGCGACAGGCCGAAGACGATGGTCGCGGCGCCGAACGTCGCGACGACGAGGAGCAGCGTCCTGCCGGCGCGGAAGGGCAGCGGCCAGCGCGTGATCAGCAGGGCCCCGACGAGCGCGCCCGCCGACGGTGCGGCTCGCAGCCCGCCGAGCACGATCGGTCCGCCGTGGAGGATCGTCTTCGCGAAGACGGGCGCGAGCACGATCGGGTCCCCGAAGAGGACGGCCACGAGGTCGAGGGCGATCGCGCCGAGCACGACGCGGGTGTTCGTGATGAAGCGAACGCCTGCGACGAGGCTGTCCCAGCCGACAGCCCGTGGCTCGCGCCGCGTCACGGCGCGGGGGATGGCCACCGTGGCGACGACGGCGACCGCGAGCAGCGCGCCCGCGGCCGCGTAGACCGCGAGCGGCTGCACCGCGAAGACGACGCCACCGAGCGCCGGCCCCGCGACCACGCCGATCTGAGCCGCCACGCTGCGCAGCGCGATGGCAGGCTGCAGGAGCTCCAACGGGACGAGCTCCGGCGTCAGCGCACGAGTCGCCGGCGTGCCGATCGCCGACGCGATCCCGTTCAGGAGGCCCACGCCGAGGAAGGGCCAGATGGCGTGCGGCCCGATCGCGGTGATCGCGAGCAGGACGCCTGCGATCCCGACCTGGAGCGCACCGGCGACCGCGGCGAGTACCCGGCGCGAGATCCGGTCCGCCAGCTGCCCCGCGGGCAGGGCGAGCACCGGCAGCGGCAAGAACTCAGCCAGCCCGACGAGCCCCAGGTCGAGCGGGTTGTGCCGGATGGCGTAGACCTGCCAGCCGATCGCGACGACGATCATCTGCGTCGCGAAGCCGTTCGCGAGCAGCGCCGTCCAGAGCAGCGCGAAGCCGCGGAGGCGCAGCGCTGGCGGCAGGCGATGGCGCACGAGCCCGAACGTTAGGCTCCCCGCGGTGGCGGAGGGACACGAAACGACCGCTGGCAAGCTCGCCTGGCTCGAGGAGCTACGCGAGAAGGCGCTGCACGCCGGCAGTGAGAAGAGCGTGGCGAGGCGCCGCGACGAGGGCCGGCTGCTCGCGCGCGAGCGTGCGGAGAAGCTCTGCGACCCCGGCTCCTTCGTCGAGCTCGACCGCTACGTCCGCCACCGCGAGTGGAACTTCGGGATGATGGAGCGCCGGCCGTACGGCGACGCCGTCGTCACCGGCTACGGCACGGTCTTCGGCCGGCGCGTCTTCCTGTTCTCGCAGGATTTCACCGTCTTCGGCGGCTCGTTGAGCGAGGTCTTCGCCGAGAAGATCGTCAAGGTGATGGACCTGGCCGTGAAGTACGGCTGCCCCCTGATCGGGATCAACGACTCCGGCGGGGCGCGGATCCAGGAGGGCGTCGTCTCGCTCGCGGGCTACGCCGAGATCTTCTGGCGCAACGTGCAGGCGTCGGGGGTGATCCCGCAGATCTCGCTCGTGATGGGCCCCTGCGCGGGCGGCGCCGTCTACTCGCCCGCGATGACCGACTTCGTCTTCATGGTCGAGGGCTCGTCGTACATGTTCATCACCGGCCCCGACGTCGTGAAGACGGTCACCGGCGAGGAGGTGACCTTCGAGGAGCTCGGCGGCGCCGCGACGCACGCGGCGAAGTCCGGCGTGGCGCAGTTCACTTGCCCCGACGAGGAGTCGTGCCTCGAGGACGCGCGCTACCTCCTCTCGTTCCTGCCGCAGAACAACGCCGAGAGCCCGGCGTGGAGCGCGCCGACCGACCCCGTCGACCGCCAGGACGCCGAGCTCGACACGCTGATCCCCGACAACCCGAACCGGCCCTACGACATGCACGAGGTGATTCGCCGCGTCGTCGACGACGGCGACTTCCTCGAGGTGAGCGAGCGCTGGGCGGAGAACATCGTGTGCGGGTTCGCGCGGCTCGGAGGCCATCCGGTCGGCGTCGTCGGCAACCAGCCGCGCTCGCTCGCCGGGGTGCTCGACATCGACGCGTCGAACAAGGCGGCGCGCTTCGTACGCACGTGCGACGCGTTCAACGTCCCGCTTCTCACCTTCGTCGACGTCCCCGGCTTCCTGCCCGGGACGGCGCAGGAGTGGGGCGGGATCATCCGCCACGGCGCGAAGCTCCTCTACGCGTACTGCGAGGCGACGGTGCCGAAGCTGACGGTGATCACACGCAAGGCGTACGGCGGCGCGTACGACGTCATGAGCTCGAAGCACATCCGTGCCGACTTCAACTTCGCCTGGCCGACGGCGGAGGTCGCCGTCATGGGGCCGGAGGGAGCGGTGAACATCATCTACCGCGACCGGCCCGAGGAGGAGCGGGCGGCGTTGATCGCCGACTACAAGGAGAAGTTCGCGAACCCGTACAGCGCCGCCGAGCGCGGCTACCTCGACGACGTGATCGAGCCGCGGCGGACGCGGCCGGTGCTCGTCGACGCCCTCGAGACCGCGCTGACGAAGGCCGAGCCGCGACCGCGCCGCAAGCACGGCAACATCCCGCTCTAGCGGACGAGCAGCGGACGGCTCACCTTCACGGTCGACGGCGCACCCCGGTCGATGCAGGCGGGACGCGGGCCGAGGAGGAAGGCGACCGCGAGCGCGCGGTCGAAGCGCAGGTGGGCGGTCGTCATCGGCCGGTAGGAGTGGGGCGCGCCGCACCAGTTGTCCCACTCGAGGCTGATCGCCGCCTTGCCGCGGGGCGGAAGCACCCGGACTGCTCGTAAGGGCAGCCACGAAGCCGGGATGACGCCCCTACCGAGGTGCTGCGTGACGCGGAAGCTCCGGCCGCGCCACGTGATTCGCGCCCTCGGCGGGTACTGCGGCAACGCGCACGCGGTGCTGCTCGTGTTCTCGAGGATCGGCAGCCCCTGCCTTCCCCGGAGGGGGCCGATGATCATCTCGCCGGGCACCAGAGCGATCTGCGAGGAGCGGCAGAGCGGCACGCCGCCGGGGCCGCGGCCGGTGCCCGTCGTCTCCGCTCGTCCGAAGCCGCCCGCGAGGGCGTAGGCGCCGAGG
Source organism: Gaiellaceae bacterium (assembly GCA_039583515.1). Taxonomy (GTDB): domain Bacteria; phylum Actinomycetota; class Thermoleophilia; order Gaiellales; family Gaiellaceae; genus Palsa-739. The sequence goes on along the minus strand of JAVKST010000142.1, from coordinate 7 downwards.
GCGAGCG
>JAVKST010000141.1:0-6636 GCA_039583515.1 Gaiellaceae bacterium | reverse complement strand
TCGTTGCGACCGAGCTCTGGCCTGCCTCCGGCCCAACTCTGACGGGAGTCCGCAGTGAGTGAGCAGCAGCAGCAGCAGAGCATGGCTGTGCGCCCGCGCGGGCTGCAAAGCCGAAACTGGTCTTCTTCTACTCGCCTCGGTCCGGCCGCTGCCGCCGGGTCGAGGGCTTCGTGGCGCAGGTGTTGCAGCGGCGGCGCAATCACGACACGTTCGACCTCGTGCGCGTCTCGGTCGAGCAGCGCCCAGACCTTGCGGCACAGTTCGGCGTGGAGACGGTGCCCACGCTTTGCGTCGTCGAGGGTCGACGTCTGCGCAAGCGCGTAGCGGCCCCTCGCGGCTGCCGCGAGCTGGAGCGAGAGCTCGCCCCTTGGCTGCACTGAGCGATTCGTCTCGTTGATCGAGCGCGCGGCTGGTGCTCCGGGGCCGATGCCCGCGACTACTCCGGCTCGTTGGCACACTCTTCGGATGGCGGCGGGTCGTGCTATACGCCTTCTGCTCGCGGCCGGGCTGTCGGCGGTGCTGGTCTCGCCGGCGACCGGCGCGGCTGTGTCCCCGGCCCGACGCACGCCCTATGCCGGCCTGGGCACCTGGGTCGACATCTACGCGACGGGCGCCTGGGCCGACCCGAAGCGGGAGGTGGCGGCGATGGCGCGGGACGGCGTCCGGACGCTCTACCTCCAGACCGGCAACTACGAGCAGCGGGTCGACCTGGTGCGCCCGCGTGCGCTCGGCCGCTTTGTCGATGCCGCCCACGAGGCGGGGTTGCGGGTGGTGGCCTGGTATCTGCCCTCGTTCCTCAGCCCGGCCCAGGACGAGAGGCGGGCGCTGGCGGCGATCCGCTTCCGCAGCGCGAGCGGCGAGCGGTTCGATAGTTTCGCACTCGACATCGAGGCCAGCCTCGTCGAGCACGTTCCGCTGCGGAACCGCCGCCTGCTTCGCCTATCTGCACAGCTGCGGGCCGCCGCCGGGCCTCGCTACTCGCTGGGGGCCATCATCCCTTCCCCGGTCGGCCTGCGCAGACATCCCGCCTACTGGCCGGGCTTCCCCTTCCGAGGACTTGCGCGCTTCTACGACGTCTTCCTGCCGATGGCCTACTTCACCGACGCGGGCGTTCGCGGGAGCCGGGCCACCCGCGCATACCTCGCCGCCGACGTCGCCGCGATCCGCGCCGATACCGGCGAGCCGCACGTCCCGATTCACCTGATCGGCGGCCTCGCTGAGTCGATGGGCGCAACAGAGACGGCAGGGTTCATGCACGCCGTTGCCGACTGCGCGCCGATCGGCTACAGCCTGTACGAGTTCTCCATCACCAGCCGGTCCGCGTGGAGCGCGCTCGCGCCACCACCGGCCGCCGGCGACCGGCCCTGCACCTGAGTCGGCGAGACTGACCCCGGCCCCGCCGCGTCCATAGCTGGGCGTTGATCCAGATCCCGGTATCCCTCACGCCACGACCGACCCGCCTTCCTAGCCGAGTCCGCAGGAATTTCCGTGCGCACCGAAGGCCGGTGTGACGGCCTCGTGCCAAACGACGTTCCCGCTCGCGTCGCGGGCGACGATCACGGCTTCCGGAGTCGTCGGCAGGTTGTTGGCCACATAGGTGTTGTCGCTCACCGGAGCCGTGGCCACCACATGGCAGTCGGAGAGTGCGAGCAGCTGGACAGACGAAACACCGTCCGCCGCGACACCTGCTAGCCGCTGGATGCTCGGCCCGGCTGCGCCCGGCGCGAGCGCGAACAGCGACATGTCATAGACGGGATCGCTCGGGGATGGGAAGCTCGCCGAGGCGTGTGCGGTCATGCAGCCGCCGCCGAGGCCCTGAGTCTTCAGGTCGTTCCGATCGGGCGGCCCGACGAAGTAGCAGAGGTTGCCGCTCGCGGTCCTGGCGCCGTAGATGCCGAGGCCCTCCCGGCCTGCCAACTGCACGACGCTGCCCTGCGTTACGTCGGACAAGTTGAGGCTGGTCAGGCTGGAGAGGTCGTGTTGGGCGACCGGCGCGCCCTGGTTGGAGAAGCCGAAGAGGGAGCCCAGCACCCCGCTGAAAGCGAGCGCCGGAAGCGCAAGCGCAACGACAACAACGCCGGCGAGTGCCAGACGGAGCCCGGACGAGCGAGCGAGATGCGACACGTCGGCGTGCCGAGCGGGGACCGTCCCTGCGCGGCGGAGCACGTCCTGCCAGTCCGCGTCTTCGGGGACCACGACGAAGCGGCGCAACCTCTCCTCGATCATCTGCGTGTCGCTCTGCGAAGTAGCGCAGGAACACGATCAACCGCCGCTGCGGCGACAGCCGCTTCAACGCGTCCGCGAGCAGGGGGTCGCGCTGCGGCGAGGGAAACGACGCCGCCGCGGCCAGATCATCGAGCGTCAGCTCGCGCGTGACGTTGCTACGGCTCCGCAACGCCAGCCGGAAGGCGATCTGCCAAACCAAGCCGCCAGGGAACCGTCGCCGCGGTACTGGTCACGGTCGCGCAACGCTTGCGCGAACGCCTCCTGCACCACGTCCCGCGCCATCTCGTGACTGCCCGTGAGTGCCGCCATTCCCCCGCGAAACGACGCATATCGGCTCCGGTACAGCTCCTCGATCGACTCTGCGCTCGCAGCCATGTCACCGATATAGGGAGCCTCGCCCGCCGTTTTCTTTATCGAAATGCGGACGGCGCGCCCGGGCCGAGTGACCCAGGCGCGCTTCGGGAGGAGTCTGCGTCGCCTCTTAGTTCCCGGAGACGTTGAGTGGCTGGAGGGCGTTCGCAACTGCCACCGGGTCGCTCTGGCTGCTGTTCTGCCTGATCGTGACGTAGAGGCCGTCCTGCATCGTGTAGCTGGAGGAGAAGTGCGGGTCGAGGAGCAGGATGCCCTCGCTCGGCCCGATTCCGCCGCTGCCGCCGCAAGGCATGTTCTCGGTCGCTCCGACGCACTGGGTCGTCTCCGTGATCTGGAGAGCGTCCGGGCTGGCAGCTGAGCCGCCAGGCGGCGCGTAGGTGAAGGTGACGGCAACCGCCTGCGTGGGCTGCTTGCCGGATCCGGGTGCGTAGTCGGCCGTGACTTGCTGTTGCTCGACGCCGGCGAATTGGTAGCCGTTCCAGGTTTGCCCCAGCCAGAGCGCCTCACCGCCGAGAAGGCCCGGCGCCTGCGTCGCGTCGATCGGCGTGGGGGCGCCTGTCGTCACGCTCATCGGCGGGTGCACGCGGGCGGGCGGCGTGAACAGCGAGGGGTCGTACGATTCCGTGTCGATCGCGGTCACGGTGAACTGCACCGGGTTCGAGTTGAGGGTGCGGACGAAGACCGGGACATAGGTGGAGGCGTCGATCGCGACCTCCTCGGCCGGGTAGTAGTCCTTGCTGTCGGCGTTCATGCGCAGCCAGGTCACCTGCTGGCCGTCGACCTCCCCCGTGCCCGTTTTCGTCGCTGCGCCAGAGGCGAGCGCGGACTGGTACCGGTCGACGAAGCCGGCGAGTGCGGTTTCCAGGGTCGGTGCCGGCCCCGGCATGTTGGGTGCGCCATTCTGCGTGTTCGTCTCCGTGCAGCTGAACTGCTGCTGGGCCGCGTTCCAGGTGCACAGGTTGCGGGGGTTGCCGTCCCCGGTATAGCCGCCCTGAGGCGTCTGCAGGAGCTGGTCGGTCACGACACCGTTCACACTCGTGATCGTCTTCTTCAGGTTCCGACTCTGGTCGAACCAGATCTCCTGGCGCTCAGTGGCCTGGATCGGCCGGCCGCTCGGAAGCGAAACCGCCTCGTAGGGGCCGGACGGCGCCGGCTGTTCGGTGACCGCGTGCAGCACCTCCCCCGTCCCGACGGCTGCAAGCGCACGCTGGACGAGGCCACTGCCGCCGCTCCAGGGTGAACCAAGCAGGACCGCAACCGCAGCTGCTGCAACACCGGCCGTTCCGACGAGGGACGGAAGCCTCCATCGCCGATCACGCGGCATCGGACGCTTCTCGAGCCGCTCGCGCTGCGTCTCGACCAGCGCGTCGGCGATTGCCAGCAGTTCCGGGTCGTCGGCGAGCATCTGCACCAGCTCGCGGTCGTGAAGCGGTGAGATCGTCCTGGTCATGGTTCCAAACCCTCCTTCTCGAACTCCTCGCGCAGGAGCTGGAGGCCGCGCATGAACCGCATGCGACAGGCTTCCTCGCTCGCTCTCAGCTCCAAGCTCAGGTCGGCGAAGGTGCGCCCCTGAATCAGTCGTCCCAGCACGACACGACGCTGACTGTCCGGCATCTTGGAAAGGGCCGCTTCGAGGGCCTGCGCAACTTCTCTGCCGTAGCGAGCCCCAGGCGCGGGGGGATCGGCGACGACCTCGAGCGAAGCCGTCGGAAAGCGTCCCCGCCGCCGCACCTCGTCCGCCAACCTGCGTCTTGCGACCGTGAAGAGCCACGCAAGCGTCGCCGAGTCCGTCTCGCGAGCCTCTAGACTCGCAGCGGCATTCGCGAACACCTCCTGCGTGAGATCTTCGGCGTCTTCAACCGAAGCCGCTCGGCGCCGCACGAACCGCCACACCTTGCGGTAGTGGTCGGGCACCGAACCAGCCTGCGCGCTCATCACCTACCTAATCGCAGGCGGCGACCAAACGTAACGACCCGTCCGCGCCATCCTCGTCTCGGCCGCCCCTCGCAGTCGCGATCCGCGCCTTTGGTTGCAAATGTATTCGCGAGCGTCGATCCGCTGGGGCGCGCGGCGAGCGCGGGCCGGCCCCCGCGAGCTGTCAGGGGTTGGCCGGCGTCGGGGTCGAGTTGACGCCGCCGCCGGTGACAACGGTGCCGTCGGACGTCTGGTGGCCGATGCCGGCACCTGCGACGCACGCAGGAGTGAGGGACGCGGGTGGCTTGCCCGGGAGTGCGTCGACGACTTGCTCGCGCAGGTAGACGGCCCAGTACCGAGGGCCGATGCCTTGTTCGCCGAAGAGCTCCCCGGTATGCGGGTCGAAGATCAGCTCGGAGGTGGATCCCTTCGAGGCGTAGGGGCCCTGCGACGGGTAGGCGACGCCGAGGCCGGGACGGCCGTCGTGGTCGCGTACCGTGCCCAGCAGCTGGATGCCGGGGATCAGCGCGGCGGCTCGGTAGAGCGTGGCGCGCACGGCGGGTGGGGCATCGGTCTCGCGGAGGAAGTCGCCGATGTGCACGAAGTCCTCCCCGGGCGTCGCTGGGCCGCCGTCGATTTGCCGCATCTGCTGGAGGAGCACGTGCGGGTCGCTGGAGAGGCTGCCCCAGTTGTCGGTCGGGCCGAGAGCCAGGCAGTGCGGAGCAAACCAGTCATTGCTCGTACCGCCGTTTCGGAGCCGCACTTTCGGGTTCGCCTGGAGGCAGGCGGCTTGGTCGGCGCCGGAGCTGTAGTGCTCCGGTCCGGTGGTGTCGCGCAGCAGTCCGGCCCCGTCTGCCCCGATCCAGGCCTGGCGGTGATCGACGGCGAGCGTCTCGCAGGTGCTGGCGCCCTCGAAGGCAGGGTACTCGGATCTGGATTCGACGTACAGGTACTGGCCGGGCTGTGGCGTCAGCGGCTGGGCGGCGATCAGGCGCGCGAGCCGGTTGAGAACGGCTGCGGCGGCCGGCGACGGTCCGGCGGGCGAGCCGCCCCAGCCGAACACGCCGACCAGGCCGACGGCGGCAGCCGTCGCGAGGGCGACGACCGCTACCGATCTCCAACGGCGCCGTCGCTGGAACAGAGGGATCATCGGCAGCGAGAGACGCTGCCGCTCCGGTGCGCGAGCGATCTCGGCGAGTAGGTGCTGCTTCCGAGCTTCAAAAAGGCCGGACGGCAGATCGCGAAGGGGTGGGAAGGCAGACTCGTCGGTCATGGCTGGCGTGCCTCCTGCAAAGCGGTGCTCTCACCCTGCTCATGTCCGAAGCCGGGATCGAGTTCCCGTAGTCGCGCGCGGGCACGCGAGAGGCGCGAGCGAACCGTGCCGACCGGCACCCCGAGCGCCAAGGCAGCATCCTCGTAGCTCAACTCCACGACCGCACAGAGCATGAACACGTCCAGCTCGCGCAGTGGCAGCTTCCGAAGAAGGTCGAGCGTCCCCTGAGCCTTCCACTCATCGTCGAGCCGCTCGTCAGCCTTCCCGGCGAAGTCCGGCTCCGCCTCGACCGCGGGCATCCGGTCGAGAGCCGCTCCGAAGCGGCGTGCCGAGCGGCGCTGGTTGCGCACGACGTTCGTGGCGATCCCGCACAGCCAGGGGAGCACCTTGTCCGGTTGCAACTCCTTCTCGCGCCGACGCCACGCTTCCAGGAAGACGATGGAGAGCATGTCCTCTGCCGTCGCCCAACTGCCGACCCTGCGGAAGCAGTAGTTGTAGATCAGCTTCGCGTGCCGCTCGAACAACACGCCGAACGCATCGCGATCACCCGCCCGCGAACGCGCCCACAGATCCGCGTCTGACGGCTCCATCACCTTGTCATGTCCGGACCCCAGGATCGGGTTCCCGAGACCTTCATCGGCTCAATCTAGGACGCCCACCCAGCCGCGCCAACCGGATCGGGCCGCATCCTCAAGGTCGTCCCGGAACCGTGGCCCAGGCGAGAGTTGCTGCTCGGGCTGGTGACAGATTGCGTACGCGGCGGCGTATCTTGCACTAGATGAAGCACCTGAGCGGGCCAGCCGTCCTCGTCGCAGCAACGCTTGCGCTGTCCGCCTGCGGCGGCAGCCATA
>JAVKST010000140.1:0-6659 GCA_039583515.1 Gaiellaceae bacterium | reverse complement strand
TTCTCCTCTGGCTCTCGGACGCCTGGACGTCGCGGGACAAGCTGGTCGGGACGCTGCTGATCCCCGGCGGCTTGGTCGGCCCGGTGCTCCTCGTCCTCGTTGCGAGCAATACCGGGGGCGGCGTGTGCCATTCGACCTTTTTCGGGCGGGCCGACGTACTGCGGCGGAGATCGCGTGTATTCGTGGCCGATCTTCCTCTTCGTACTCCTCGTCGTGATTCCACTCGCCGCCGAGGGCTACCTGATCTGGAGGCTACGAATCGGCACTCGCACGACCTGATCCCGAACGCGGAAACGGCGCCTGAGGGCGCCGTTTCCGTAGGGGTGGGGAGGTGGTTCCCCTTCTCTATCGGCGCGACCACGCGCCGACTTTAGTCCCTAGAAACCATATCTCTCCTCTTTCCAGGGATCCGCGTCGTTGTGGTAGCCGTAGCGCTCCCAGAAGCCCGGCTTGTCGACGGCGGAGAGCTCGATCGCGCGCAGCCACTTCGCGCTCTTCCAGAAGTACTTCCCCGGGATGACGAGCCGGAGCGGCGCTCCGTGCTCCGCCGTCAGCGGCTCCCCGTCGGCCTCGGTCGCCAGCAGCGCGAGGTCGTCCTCGAGCGAGGCGAGCGGCACGTTTGCGGTGAAGCCTTGCTCGGCGTGCGCGATCGCGAAGCGCGCGCTCGGCTTCGGCCGTACGAGCGGCGCGATGTCGCGCCAGTGGACGCCGCGGAAGGTCGTGTCGAAGCGGCTCCAGCGCGTGACGCAGTGGATGTCCTGCGTGTGCTCCGTCCGGGGCAGCTCCTCGAGCTGCTCCCACGTCAGCTCGAGCGGCTCCTCGACCTCGCCGAAGACGCGGAACGTCCAGCTGGCGACGTCGACGCCGGGAATCGCGCCCGCGTGGAGGACGGGCCACTTCTCCGTCAGGTACTGGCCCGGCGGCAGGCGCTCCGGGTCGTAGCCGGCCGCGCGCACCTTCTCCTCCGCCTTCGAACGGAACAGGGGCATGCGCTGCAACACTAGATGCGATGGACGTCGCAGCGAGAGAGCGCGCTTTCGTCCGCGTGGCCGGCCCCGACGCGGCCGAGTACCTGCAGCGGATGGTCTCGAACGACGTTGCCGCCCTGGCAGTCGGTGACGCCTGCCCGGCTCTGCTCCTGACGGCCAAGGCGAGGGTGATCGCGCCGCTCGTCCTCTGCCGGCGAGGCGAGGAGGACTTCCTGCTCCTGACGGAGCCCGAGCTGGGCGACGTCGTCCGCGCGCACCTGACGCGGATGCGGCTCCGCGCGCGCTGCGAGGTCGACCTCGAGGAGCACGAGTCGGTGCTCGTCTTCGGCGGCGACGGCTTCGCCACCGACCTCCCGGGCGCCCGCGAGCTCGTCGACGCAGGCCTCGAGCCGACGCTGTCGGAGGAGGAGCTCGAGCTGCGGCGGATCGAGGCCGGGGTGCCCCGCTGGGGCCGTGAGATCGACGATCGAGTGCTCCCGGCCGAGGCGGGTCTCGATGCGACGCACGTCTCGTTCTCGAAGGGCTGTTATCCCGGCCAGGAGCCGGTCGCCCGCCTCCACTTTCGCGGCCACCCGAATCGCGGGCTGCGCGTGCTCGAGCTCGGCGAGGTGCCGGAGTACGACGCGCCGCTCCTCCACGAGGGTCGCGAGGTCGGGCGGGTGACGAGCGCCGCACGGCGGGAGGACGGGACGGTCGTCGCGCTCGCGTACGTGCGGACGGAGGTGCCGGATGACGCGCCGCTCGCGCTCGCGGCTCGAACCGGCTGACTGGTACAGCATCCGGCCGGCGCGGAGCGTCAAGCCTTCGACGTACACGTGCCCGCTCTGCGGCTACCGGCTGCACGCGATGAGCGACCACGTCCTGATCGCGCCGGAGGGCGACGCGAGCCGCCGCCGCCACGCGCACCGCGAGTGCGTCGTCGCCGCGAACCTTCCGGGGCGCCCCGCGGGCCGCGGACTGCTCGCGAGGCTCCTGGGCGGCCGCTAGGCCGCCGCTACACTGACCGTCCCGGGCGCCCGTAGCTCAGGGGATAGAGCGCTGCCCTGCGGAGGCAGAGGTCGCATGTTCGAATCATGCCGGGCGCACTCGAAAGGGGCCTGGCAGTTCCAACCTAGTCTCATTCTGTCGCGAGCACTGCTGGCGCGGCGAGGCGGCGAATCTGGCTCAGGGGGAGAAGCGTGGCAGCTAGGACGACGGCTATGCCCAAAGCGGCGGCTGCGAGCGCGGTGGTGCCTGCTGTGTCTGCAGGCAGTCCCAGGAGGAGTGCTGCGGCGAGGCCGGCGATCGCGCCGGCGCCGCTGCCGAGAACGGCGAGTCCGAGCCCTTCGAGCTCGACGAGGGCGCCGAGGTCGCGCTCGCGCCAGCCGAGCGTCTGCAGGGTGACGAGCTCCGGCGCTCGTTCGCTGAGGCCGACGTAGAGGACGTCGGCCACCGCAATGCCCGCGAGCCCGATCATCAGGCCAGCGCTGGCGAGGTCGCTGTCGCGCACCTGAAACGAGACGACGTTGCCGAGGACGGTCCCGACGATGGTGCCGTGAAAGGAGCGTTCGACGCCGACGAGGACGGTGAGTCCGGCAACGCCGACCGCGAGCGTCAGCGCCGCCAGCAGCGTACGCGCGGGAAGGCGGGCAAGGTTGGCGAGCGCGTAGGTCGAGAGCCTGCGAGTGCGCCGGTGTCGCCGTACCGCGAGCGGACGCGGTTGGACCGCGGCGAGCGGCGAGTCGCGCGAGGCGCGCCAGGCGGGCACGAGCGCTGCGAGCAGAGTTAGGACGAGCGAGAGCGGCAGTACGGCGAGCGTGCGCGGCAGGGAGAGGTCGAACCCGAGCAGGTGCACGAGGCCGAGCGCGAGGGCGGTAGCGGCGAGGCCGCTGACCCCGGCAGCAAGGCCGACCTCGGCGAGAAGGACGCCGAGGATGGCCGTCTCTGACCAGCCGATGCAGAGCAACACTCCGATCTCACGGCGGCGGGAGCGAACGCTAGCGAGGACGCTGTTGGCCAGGAACAGGCTGGTGACGACCAGGACGAGCGCGAAGAGGGCGAGGCTCTTGTGATCGACGGCGTCGAGGATCACGAGCGTGGCGCCCTTCTCCGACCAGCCCTCGCGTAGCGTGAGCGGTGGCCTGCCAAAGCGCCCGCCGGGGAGGTGAATCGTCATCGGGGTGGGCGAGGAGCCGGCGGTGACGTCGACGGCGAGGCCGGTCTCCCGCTCGATTCGGGTGGCGACGGTCTGGACGCGGGCAAGGCTGAGGCGGTCGGCGCCGGTGGCGCCCGCGACGCGGACGCGGATGACGGAGATCGGACCGCGCGGGCGCGGTGGAGGGTGCCCGTGCACCCTTGCCTCGAACGCCGCCTCGGTCTGGGCGGCGTCTTGGAAGAAGCGGGTGCTGGTCAGGGCGCGCGCGGCTTGCAGCGTCGTGAGGAGCAGCGGCGGCTGCGTGAGATAGTCGCCGAGGTTGGTCGTCGGCGCAAGTGGACGCCCGTGCAGCGCCTGCCGGCCTGCCGGGTTAGCGGGTGCGGCAAGCGGCGGCTGGTACGAGGCGAGCGGGACGCGCACCAGCGGATCGAAGCTGGGGAGCCGTCTGGGGTCGAAGCGGCCCGCGACATAGAAGGTGAGGGAGCCGGCGTTGCTGGCGTTGCGTTGGTAGAGATGCGAGGTAGCGATGCGGAACTGGATGTCGCCGTTGCCGGGCGGGACGAGCGTGTAGCCGTAGAGTTGCGTGCCGCCCGCGAACTCGTGGTTCGGGTCGCGCGCCACCGGCTCGACAGCCAACGCAGCGCCGACGCGGCGGTAACGGATCGGCGACACAGTCCAGTAGGCGTCGGCCGTACCGCCCGCCAGGCCGCTCACCTGTGCGAGCGCATCGTCGTAGAGGGTCTCGGCGCCGAGCCGGATCGTTCCGACGGGGTGCGAGCGGAGCGGGGTGACGCGGGCGTAGGAGCGAGTTTCCTCGCGCTCGGCCCGCTGCGCGGTCATCGGGCGCGGCGGCGGATCGTAGAGCAGCGCGCGGGCGTTCTTCCCCGGCGGGATCCGAACCCGCTCGATCGAGGCGCGAAGGCGGACGTCAGTGTAGGTGCGTGTGCTGGCGATCACCGGCACGATCGGTCCGAGGTCGCTCGTCCCGTAGCCGCCGAGGTCCGCGAGACCAACCCCGGAGACGCGGGTGCGGCCGATGTCGAGCAGCTTCTGCTCCTGTGGTGGGTCGACCGCGGCCAGCAGGAGCGGGAACTCGACCTCGTCGCTGATCACGATTCCGTCGCGGCTGCTCGGCGACCAGGAGCCGACGAGGGGCGGCTCGGCTGTCGGCTGGTAGCAACTGAAGGCGACGTTCGCCGGCCCGGCCACCGCGAACGGCGAGATAAAGTCGAGGACGGGCGGCTGCAGTTCGAGACCCTCGCAGCCGTGGGGACGGGGGGTGACGTACACGTAGAGCGTGTTGCCCGGATACCGGCTTCCGCCCTCGAGCCAGTCGAGCCGCAGCCGGAAGAGTTGACTGCGCCCGGCGGAGACGAAGCGGCCGATGTGCAGCGTCACCGAGGCGGGGACGAGCAGGTAGCCGATGTTCTCGACCGGCGCCGCCACCTTCACGCCCGGTGTGTTCAGGATCCGATGCCACTGGGCAAGCGTGATCCCGCCGAAGATCCCGCTCATGAAGTTGGGTTGCACCAGCCCCCGCTGCCGCTCCAAGGGCGTCCGCGACCCGCGCGGCCGTACAAGGATGTCGTAGGCGCTGCGAAAGTGCGCATTTAGCGTCGACCGGATCTGCAGCGCGCTCGAGGCGGCCGCTGAGGTCAGCAGCACGAACGACACGGCCGCGACCAGCACCCCGAGCGCGAGTGCCGCCGCCCGACTGGGGCGGGCGCGCACTTGGCGGACGATGTATCGGGTCATCCAGAGCCGGGCCGGCGGCAGGGACGCCACACGGTCCCAATCCGGAAGATGTCCTGTCCGGGTCCGAGCATGAGCTCAGACCCGGACAGGGCGCATCCGTGCAAGCGATTCAGGGACAGGTTGGATAGAGCAGCCCGTAACAGTCGGACGTGAACCTCTGACAGCCAGTGCAGAACGGCGTACAGTGGTCGCCCTGGCAGTAGTAGTTCGCGTCGCCATCGCTGCACGTTCCGCAGTGCGTCGCATCCGCGCAGCAGTTGAATGCGACGTAATTCGGTGATGCGTGCGGACCAGCGGCTCGCGCTGCCGCAGGGAGCGCAAGCGCGCCTGCGCCGACCGCAAGTGTCTTACTCATCTGTCGCAGGAACGTTCTGCGATCTTGCATTGAATCCTCGATTCGTCTTGCGACTGCTCAGAATTATCCAGCGATGAGTGCAGCAGCTCTCTGATCCCTCCTTTCTTTGTTGCTGCTCCCGACCGTCGCCGAGAGCTGGCACAGCGTCTCGAACGACGGCGCTATCTCGTTCGCGAGCACTCGCCCGTGCTCATCGACCAGGAATGCATGCGGCGTTATCGAGGTGCCGAACGCGCGGGCGAGTTCGTCGTCCCTCTGACGGACGACCTGCACTACGTTGTCCAGCTTCAGTTCGCGGCTCTCCGGGAGGTCGGGCACGACGACTACGAGCCGTGAGAGCGAGACCTCAGTCCGGTTAAGGATCAGCTCATCTGCTAGCGCCTCACAGGGGTGGCAGCCCGTCTTCAGGAACAACAACACGTGACGTCCTCGCACGAGAAGCTCTGCCAGATCCCGGCCAGATGCGTCGATAGCAACCCGCTCCCCTACCCGCAAACCCTCCATCGGCTGCCGCTGCCGAGGCTGGACGAGTGCCTCCTCGGCGGCTGCAAGCGCCGGGCCGATACGACGCAACAAGCCGAGGACGAGGACCAGCACCGTAAGTACGGCAAGCCATTGGAGAGCAAAGAGCGCTATCCACGGGGCGCTCATCGCCGTTCTTCCATGCCTTCCAGCGGAGCCATGTTGAAGGGGCCGGTGCGCCACAAAGACACGCCTTCGGCGATCACCATGGCGAGAAGCGCGGCCAGCACCGTAAAGAGCCCGGTCGCGAACGTGCCCATCGGCGAGACGAGACCGACTGGTGGCGGGCCCGGTCCGCGCCAAGCCGCAGCGGACGTGACCGGAACGGCTGCGACCATCACAGTCATCAAGATGAGAAGGAGGTTCCGCGCGAGGCTAGCGGCGGTGACTTCACCTGAGGCGCCGGCTCCGAAGCATCCGCACTCGATCTTCCGTCCCCTGGCGAGGTTGATGCTGATCGCCACTGTGAATCCGCAGAGGAGGAGAGCGACCGCGGCCGCAACAGGCGTGATTGCGATGCCCACGCCGAGGAGAGTCGCCGCACCGATCTCCACCCAGGGCAAGAGCCGAGCGATTCTGCGCGAGACGCTGTCCGGAACAAGCTGGAAGTTCATGACCGCCTGCTCGAACTCTGGGCGGCTCCGCAGCTTCGCCACCCCGGCCAATCCGAACACCGTCAGAAGCGCGAAGCGGCACCCGACTGCGGCTAAGGGCACGTCTCCATCCCTTCAGGAAGCGTCGGCCGGAGATTAATCCACCTCAACGCAGATTGCAACAATGTGACCTGTTACCACTTACTCGGCGGCGAGCGCCTCGTGCGGGGTCGCCCTGCGGAGGCGGAGCAGCGGCAGCGCCGAGGCGGCGAGGGCGGCGGCGGTGCCACCGGCGGCGGCGACCAGCGCTG
>JAVKST010000139.1:0-6858 GCA_039583515.1 Gaiellaceae bacterium | reverse complement strand
CGCGAGCCCCTGCTACGCCGCCGCTATGCCGATCGCCACGGCGCCGACGGTGCGCCAGTCGCGGCGGAGGCAGAGGTCGGCGAGGGCGGCGGCGACGGCACAGGTGGCTGCGACGAGCACCACCTGTCCGGTCGAGACGGTTGGCCGGCCGTAGAGCTCGCGTCCGAGCCGCGCTGCCGCGCGAGCAGCGCGGCCGCGAGAACCACGCCGCCTCTACGCACGCCCGAGCGAGCGCAGCGTCCGGGCGACGTCCGGGGCCGCGAACGGGTACAGGTAGAGCGCGCGCTCGTAGCCCTTCGCGTCCACGATCATCGACGCCTCCGTATGCGTGATCTGGTGCACGGTGATGCCGTCGATCTTCTTCGTCCCGACGGTGACGCCGATCCCGTATTGCTTCCAGACACGGGCCAGCGCCGACGGCTTGCCGACTCCCCAGTGCCAGTCGGTCGGCAGGCTCCACTTCTGCTCGTCCTGGAGCAGGTTGCGGCGCGCGTCCGCGTAGCGGTTGACGCTGACGGCGACGATCGCCGGCCGCCGGGCGGCGGGGAAGGAGGCGACGACGCGGCCGAGCACCTTCGCTTCGAGCGGGCAGAGGTTGCGGCAGAGCGGGTCGATGAACGTGACGATCACGGGCCGGCCCCGGAAGCGTGCGAGCGACACCGGCTTCCCGGCCTGGTCGGTGAGCGAAAAGGCGGGCGCGACGCGCTTGCCGGCCGGCCACGTCACCGCGGGAGCCGCCGCGCTCTCGGCGGGCACGGCGGGCGCGGAGCCGCGCAGGAGCGCCAACGCGACGCCCCCGCCTACCCCGAGGGCGAGCGCCGCTGCGAGGATCAGCCAGCGGAGCCGCCAGAGCGCGCTCCCCGCCGGCACGGACGGCTGCTGCACGGACACGTCCCGAGCAGTATCGCATCCCGGTGCAGTACGCTGGCGGGCCGTGGCCGTCTCCTCTCTCAGGGCAGCGGGCGTACGCTGGGACCTCTCCGATCTCGCCGCCGACGCCGAGCAGGCGCGCGGCGAGTGGGACGAGCTGCTCGCGCGGGCGCGGGATCTGGGCGAGCGGCACCGGGGGACGGTCGGGACGCGCGGGGCGGATGCGCTGCGCGAGCTGCTGGAGGAGCTCGACTCGCTGGTCCAGGACGCCTCGCGCGTCCACTTCTATGCGACGGCGCGCGAGCATACGGAGGCGACCGACCCCGAGACGAACGACCTTGCGACGCTCGCCCGCGACCGCGCCGCCGACCTCGAGAGCCTCCTCCTCTTCGTCGACCTCGAGTGGCTCGCGCTCGCCGACGGGGCCGCGGACGAGCTGCTTGCCGCGCCGGAGCTCGAGCGGTTCGCCCACAAGCTGCGCGTCGCTCGCGAGGAGAAGCCGTACGTCCTGTCCGAGAGCGAGGAGCAGGCGCTCAACGCGCGCCGCCCGGCCATATCCGCCTGGGAGTCGCTGCACGGGCGGGAGCTGGCGACGCTGACGATCGACTTCGACGCCGGCGAAGGATCCGAGCCGCACACGATCGACCGGCTCCTCTCGTACCTCTACGACCCGGACCGCGAGGTGCGGCTGGCCGCGCTCGAGGCGCTCTACGACGGCCTCGACACGGTTGCGGACGTGCAGGCCGCCTGTTACGACGCCCTCGTCGGCGACCGGCTCGCCGTCGACCGGCTGCGCGGGATCCCCGACCCGATGTGGCCGACGAACCATCGCAACGAGCTCGACGGGGAGGTCGTCGAGGCGATGATGCGCTCGATCGAGGAGCACCATCCGCTCGGGCGCCGCTGGTTCGCCCGCAAGGCGCGGGTGCTCGGGCTCGACCGCCTCGAGCTCGCCGACCAGTACGCGCCCGTCGGCACCGACCGGCGGATCGAGTGGCCTGAGGCGGTGGAGATCGTGGACGCGACGCTGCGGGAGTTCGAGCCGCGACTCGCGGACGTCCTCCGCGCCTGCCTCGACCGCGGGCATGTCGACGCGGAGCCGCGCACGGGCAAGGCCGGCGGCGCCTACTGCAACGCGATCTCGAAGAACGTGCTCCCGTACGTCCTCCTCAACTTCACCGACCAGCTGCGCGACGTCGTCACGCTCGCCCACGAGTTCGGCCACGCCACGCACAACGTGCTCGCGCTCGAGCGCCAGGCGTACCGGTCGTACCGTCTCGGCCTCGCGGTCGCGGAGGTTCCGTCGACGTTCGCGCAGCTGCTCGCGGTCGAGCGGCTGATCGCGCAGGAGGACGATCCCTCGACGCGGGCGATGCTGCTCGCCGACCGGGCCGAGAGCGCGATGGCGTCGATCTTCCGGCAGACGGTGCTCGCCCGCTTCGAGCAGCGTGCGTACGCGCTTCGCGGCGAGGGGAAGGGGCTGACCTCGGAGCGCCTTTCCGACGTGTGGTTCGAGGAGAACGACCGCTACTACGCGGACGCCATCGGGCTGCCCGACGGCTACCGGCTCGGCTGGTCGTACATCCCGCATTTCATCCACGTCCGCTTCTACACGTACGCGTACTCGTTCGCGCACCTCGTGGCGTTCTCGCTGCTCGCGCGCCACCGCGAGGATCCGGAGCGCTTCGCCCCGGCTTACCTCGAGTTCCTCGCCGCCGGCGGCTCGCGCTCGCCGCAGGAGCTGCTCGCGCCGACCGGGGTCGACCTCCGCGACCCCGCCACATGGGAGGCCGCGTTCGGCGAGTTCGAGCGCTGCGTCGAAGAGGCCGAGGCCGGCGCGGAGACGCTGGTCGTTTCCTCGCCCTGAACTTCCGTCCGCCGGCTACGCGGCGGCGTAGCCTTCGCGTCTCAGTAGCTCGCGCGCCTTGGCGGCATTGTCCGAGCCGGCGACGAGGATGACGAGAACGCCGCCGTACTCCGGCGAGACGTGGCGGAGCTCGAAGTCCTCGATGTTGATCGAGGCCGCGCCGAGGATCTGCGTGATCCGCGCGAGGACCCCCGGCCGGTCGGGCACGCGCACGCGGATCCGGTTCAGCCGCGCGGGCTCGGTGCGATAGGCGAACGACTCCATTCGCGCACGCGCCGCCGCGGCCGCGGCGATCGACGCCTCCAGACGAGCGCGGTCGTCCGTGGCGAGCGCCTCCTCGAGCGCGTCGAGCGACTCGCGAAAGCCCGCGAGCGCCCTGCCGAGCTCGTCGGAGTTCTCGAGGAAGATGTCGCTCCAGACGGCGGCGTTGGCGCCGGCCACCCGCGTCATCTCCCGCAGCGAGGCGCCGGCGAAGGAGAGCGGCGCGTCGTCGTCGGCCGCGGCAGCTGCGACGCGGAGCATGAGGACGTTCGCGAGCGCGTGCGGGAGGTGGCTCGTGAGCGCGAGCAGGCGGTCGTGCGCGGGGGCGTCGACCCGCACCGGGCGCGCGCCGAGCGACGTGACGAAGTCCTCGACGAGGGCCACGCTCTCGGCGGCCGCCGCCTCGTCCGGCGTGAGGAACCACGTCGCGCCGTCGAACAGATCGGGCGTCGCCCGTCCCGGCCCGCCGGTCGCGCCGCCGGCGACGGGATGGCCGGGAACGAATCTCGGGTGTCGTATCTCGGCGAGGGCGCGCTTCGTCGAGGCGACGTCGGTCACCACCGCCTCCGGCGCGGCGGCGAGCGTCTCCTGGACCACGCCGGGCGCCGCCCCCACCGGCACCGCGACGACGACGAGCTCCGCGCCGGCGACGGCGCCCGCGAGGGAGGAGGCAGCCTCGACTGCTCCGAGCGCGCCCGCCCACTCGAGCGTCGACCGGTCTTCGTCGAAGCCGCGGCACCGCGTGCCCGCGCGGCGGGCGGCGAGCGCGACCGACGCTCCCACGAGTCCCGTCCCGACGACGGCCAGCCGCCCGACCGGCGGGGCGGGACGCGGTGTCGCGGGTGCGGGCGCCTCGGTCCGCGCGGAGGCCACCTCCTGCTTGAGGACGTCGAGTATCGCCGAGAAGATCGCGTTCACGCCGCGGCCGGAGAGCGGCCCGGGATTTTGCTCCCCGAGCGCGTCCAGGAGCTCCGCCTCGCGCTCCGCGTCGATCCAGCGCTCACCCGCGGCGTCCTTGTGCCGGCGCACTTCGGCCACGAGCTCGAGCCGCCGGTTGAGCAGCTCGAGCAGCCGCCGGTCGAGCGCGGTGATCTCCTGGCGTAGCGCGTCGAGGTCGCTCATGGCGCTACGACGCGAGCTCCCGGATCCGGCGCGCCGCACGCCCGAGCCCGCCCTCGTCGAAGACGTAGGGCGTCGCGTTCGCGACGTACCGGAGCGGGCCGTTGAGCTCGTCGCTGCCGCCGGCGGCGTTGACGTAGTAGCGCACGGGGATCTCGTGGCAGACGACGAGCGTCACGCGCTCCTCCCGCTCGAGCAGCCGCTCCGCGGCCGCGGCGTAGCGCAATGCCGCCTCGTCGAGGCTCTCGCCGCCGGGAAAGCGCTCGCGCCGGTTCGAGTGCGCCGGGTGCGCGCGGTACTCGTCGAGCGTCCGTCCCTCGAGCTCGCCGATCCGCACATCGCCGAGCTGCTCGTCGACGACGTGCGGCACCTCGTCGCTGAGCGCCGCGAGCGCGATGTTCGCGGTCTGCAGCGCTCGCGGGAACGGCGACACGACGACGACGCCGAGCGTGATCGATGCGATCTGCCCGGCAAGGCGCTGCCCCTCCTCGATTCCCTGCTCGGAGAGGCCGCGGTCGAGCAGCGGGTCGCCGTTGACGACGTCGTCGACGTTGAAGAGCGACTGGCCGTGTCGCGCTACGAGGAAGAGGCGCATCGGCGGAGCCTAGACTCGGTGCCGTGGCCGGGGTCGCCGAAATCGTGGCGGACGTCCGCCAGCGCGGCGACGCCGCGCTGCGCGAGTGGGCATCGCGGCTCGACGGCGCCGAGCCCGCCCGGGCGGTTCCGGACGGGAAGCTGCCGGAGGATGCGCTGCTCGCTCTCGCCGCGCGCGTCCGCCGCTGGCACGAGGCGCAGAGGCCGGCCGACCTGCGGCTCGAGGCCGAGCGCGGCGTCGAGCTCGAGCGGCGCTGGGTGCCGCTGGCGTCGGTCGGGATCTACGTCCCGCGGAGACTCGTCTCCACGCTCGTCATGACCGCCGTCCCCGCTCAGGCGGCGGGCGTCGAGCGGATCGCCGTCGTGACGCCGCCCGCCGGTGCCGGCGTCGTCGCGGCGGCGGCGGAGCTGCTGGGCGTGGAGGAGGTCTGGGCGGTGGGCGGCCCGCACGCAGTCGCAGCGCTGGCGTACGGGACCCCGACGATCGCGCGCGTGGACAAGATCGTGGGCCCCGGCAACGAGTACGTGAACGAGGCGAAGCTCCTCGTGTCGCGGGACGTGGCGATCGACCTGCCGGCAGGGCCGTCGGAGGTGCTCGTCGTGCTCGGCCGCGGCGGCGACCGCCGGGTCGCCGAGCTGGAGGTGGCTGCGCAGGCGGAGCACGGACCGCACGCGCTGTGCGAGATCCTCCACGCGGACGACCTCGAGGCCGCTCTCGCGGAGGTCGAGCGGCGGGCGCCGGAGCACGTCGTCCTCCTCGGCGACGCGGAGGCGCTTGCGCCGCGGATCCGCAACGCCGGCGCCGTCTTCGTCGGCTCCACGTCGCCGGTCGCCGCCGGCGACCTCGGCACCGGCGCGAACCACGTCCTGCCGACCGGAGGCTGGGCGCGCTCGACCGGAGGCCTCGGGCTCGAGACGTTCCTCAAGCCGGTCACCGTGCAACGGCTGACGGAGGACGGGCTCGCCCGCGTCCGGCCGACGGTCGAGGCGCTCGCCGCGGTCGAGGGGCTTCCGGCGCATGCCGCGGCCGTGCGCCGCTGAGGGAGCTCGGCCTCTACAGCTTCGCGGAGATCGCGCCGGGCGAGCCGGCGGAGCAGCGGGTCAGCGACCTCCTCGAGGAGATCGAGCCCGCCGACAAGGTCGGCCTCGACGTCTTCGGCGTCGGCTCCGGCGGCAGCGTCGAGCAGCAGCTCGAGCGTCTCCCGCGAAGAGCTTTTCGCAGTCGCCTACGGACGGAGGTCGCGCCGGCGGTGCGGCGCTCGCTCGGCTAGCGGCCGCTCGCGGAGCCCAGCTCCTCCCGCACCGTAGGCGGGAGTCCAGTCGGCCGGCATACCCAGAGCTGGTAGCCCGGCCGCGCCACGACCCGCAGGCCCGCGGAGCGCAGCATCGCCTCGACGCACGCCGGGCTGGGCGCCCACCAGTTGGTCGGGTCGTCGGCGAAGCGCCGCTCGATGAACGCCATCCGAGGCCAGCCCGCGCGAAGCAGCGTCTCGCGCGCCTCGAACGGGACGTCGCGCGGCGGCCGCAGCTCCTCCTCGTCCGGGAGCGTCAGCGTCTGGAGGACGAGCAGACGTCGCGCCTTCTCGGCGAGCAGGTCGAGTGCGAGCAGCGGATGGCGGAGGTGGTAGAGGACGCCCAGGAAGAGCACGAGGTCGAACCGCTCGGGCCTGCGTGCGAGCTCGTAGACGCCGAGCTGCTCGAAGCGGACACGGCCTTCCGGGTCGAGCTGCTCCGCCGCCCACCGCGCCTGCTGCAGGTAGTGCTCGTCCTGGTCGACCGCGAGCACCTCGGCGCCGCGCGCCGCGAGCGCGAAGCTGTAGAAGCCGGCGTTGCAGCCGACGTCGAGGACGCGCCAGCCCCGCAGGTCCTCCGGGATCGACGACGAGAGCTCCCACCACTTGACGCGCGGAAAGTCGCCGAGCGGGTGGTCCGGAGCGGTCTCGCGGCCGTCCGGCAGGTGGAGGTTGTGGAACCACGGCGCCAGCGCGCGGATCCGGCGCGCGGCCGGGTCGCGCGCGCGAAGCGACCGTCCCCCCGACTGGAGCGTCACGCGGCGACCCTCGCCGCCTCGCGCACGAGCGCTTCCAGCTGCTCGGCCCGCCGTTCCGGCGTGTGCTCGGCGAGCACCCGGTCGCGCGCCGCGGCGC
>JAVKST010000138.1:0-6999 GCA_039583515.1 Gaiellaceae bacterium | reverse complement strand
GCGCCTGCGCCGCCCGTGCTCGTGCGCAATCTCGCCGCCTTCCCGAAGGCGCTCTGGCTGGCACGGCTGGCCAGGGCGCGCGGCGCAGACCACATCCACGCCCAATGGGCGGGCCCTCCGTCCACCGCGGCGCTCGTCGCGTCGCGGCTGAGCGACATCCCGTGGAGCTTCACCGCGCACGCGACCGAGATCCACGCCGACAACCTCCTCCGGGAGAAATCGCAGTCTGCGTGGTTCGTGCGCTTCGTCGCGCGGGCGATGATGGACCGGGCGCGGCACGCGGCGCCCGGAGCGGACGAGTCCCGGTGGGTCCTGCTGCGGCTCGGCGTCGAGGTTCCTCGGCGCGCGCGGCCTCTCCCGTCGAACGACCCGCCCGTACTGCTCCTCGCCGCGAGCTTCACCGGCCGCAAGGGACACCTCCTCCTCCTCGACGCGGCCCGGCGGCTGATCGCGGCCGGACACCGGCTCGAGGTCTGGCTGGCAGGTGCCGGGCCGGAGGAGGAAGAGGTTCGCCGGCAGGCCCGGCGGCTCGAGCTGGACGAGGTCGTTCGCTTCCACGGCTATGTCCGGAGCGCGCAGGTGCTGGAGTGGCTGGCCCGGGGCAAGGTCGACGTCGTCGTCCTCCCGTCCGAGTCCGAGGGGCTCCCGGTGTCCTTGATCGAGGCGCTCGCGTACGGCGTCCCGGCCGTCGCGAGCGATGTCGGCGGTGTGAAGGAGCTCCTGGGGGACGGCTGCGGGGAGCTCGTTCCGCGGGGGGACCCAGCGGCGCTCGCAGCCGCGCTCGGACGGGTACTCGCTTCGCCCGCGACGCGAGCCGAGTACGCCCGTTCGGGACGGGCCCGCGTCGAGCGCGAGTTCGCGGTCGAAGATGTCGTCGCCCGGCTGCGGGAGCTCTTCGGGTTCGGCGCCTTCCGTGACCGAGCTTAGGCGGCGAGGAAGCGTTCGATCGAAACGAGGGTCCTGTCGCCCTGGCTCGTGGCTCGGAGCTCGTCGTGGACGGGCTGTAGTTGCCGACGGAGGCGTGCGAGGTCGTGCTCGGTTGCCTCCACCAGCTGCACCGAGCGGGGCAGACCGACCTGTGTCGGCGACGGCAGGGCCGCACCGGGGTCAGCAGTCGCTTGTCGAGCGGCTTCCTCGAGCACCGCCCGATCGGCCCGCGTAAGACGGTCGAGGCGTTGCTGGTTTGCCGCGAGCAGGAGCAGGCGCGGCCACAGGGGAACGTTCCGGGTGAGCCAGCCGGGATACCGCCGGGCAGCGACTGCTCGCGGGTGGAGGTCCATGCCGTCCACCTTCCGGGGCGGCCTGCCGCCGAGCTCGCGAGCGGAGCGCAACACCGGGTGTGCTCCCAGCGCGCGAATCGAGGCGAAGCCGGATAATGACGCGTGCGTCCGGATCACCTTGCCCTGCCAGTCATCGAGGCCCACTAGCGGGCCGCTGATGCCGAACGGTCGCCGCACCCCACCGGGCAACAGCGCGAGGCCGGCAATCCCCACGTCCCGCAGTGGCGCCAGCAGCGGCGCCAGCGAGGCAGCCGCCAGGAACTGGCGAACCGCCTCCTCATCGGGAAAGAGAAGCGGGGCGAGCAACGGGTCGATGGAGCGGATCCCGAACACGGCTCCGACCGCCCGCGCGCCCGCCCAGCCGAGATCGGCGGCTCCCGTCGCCACGTCCTCGAGGATCGTGCGCTCCTCGTCCCGGTCAGCTGCGCTCGTCCACCCGTTCACGAGCACGATCCGCAGGCGACCGCCGCCGAGCCGTTCGACGTTGCCGAAGAACGTCGCGAGCTCGGGAAGACTGCCGGGACGCTCAAAGGCATTCGCGAAGATGAGCGTCGTCACCCCGGACCGCGCCGTCCGCCGCCAACACGCCCGGGCGCGCGCTCGTCGAGCAGGCCGTAGCCGAAGCGCCTGCAACCGGGCATAGCCGCGGACGTCCCGTACCCGGCGAAGCGGTCCGACCAGCAGCATGAGCTTCCGGCTCATCACAGGCGAACCCCGCGGCGGGGCTGATGGACTCGTGTGCTAGGAAGGTCCGCCGCCGTGCTTACCATGGTGGTGCGGCGGCCCACCGGAGTCGGTGACCGTCACGGTGACGGGAACGGTGTCGGTGACGGTCACCGGCGGGAGCTGCTGGGTGACGGTGACGAGCTGGGGAACCGTGACCGTGTGCGGAACCGTGACCGTCCGCCGGACGGTGACGGTGACCGTGTGCGGGACCGTGACGGTGTGCGGAACCGTGACCGTCCGCGGGACGGTCACGGGCTCGACGAGTGTGTGATTGACCCGCACGGTCTGCTGGACCGTCTGCATCTGGACGAGCGGCTGGACGACCGTGTGCGTCCGCACCGCGGTGCGGTGGTCCACCCGGGTGACCGTGACGGTGCGCGCTCGGCCTGGGCGGGACGACTCGGCTCTGGTCACGAGCACCGTGTGTGCGACGCTCTTCGGCGTCGAGGCGGCTGTCCGCGCCAGGGGCGCCTGAGCGAGCCCCCGCGCGACGAGGAAGCCGGCCGCGCCGGTGGCGAGTGCGAGCGCCGCGACGGCGGCGGCTCGCGTAGCGACCTGCGACCGGTTGCGCAGCGACCATGCCGCATCCGCCGTGCGGTCCCCGAGCCGCCGGCACCGCTCTGCGAGGGCTACAGCGGCCGCGGCGGAGGCACCGACCCAGCCGTCTGCGTCATCCAGCAGCCCGCGCAACGCGGTCCCGACCTTCGTCCATGCGTCGTCGAGCCGGCGACGCTTCCAGGGAAGCGTCCCGGGCCCGCCGACGATGGGAGCAGCCATGCCTCCGCCCGCCTGCGCGGCCGGCGGGTGGTCGTCACGGGGCGACGCTGAAGTCCAGCGGCTACGAAA
This sequence comes from Gaiellaceae bacterium, assembly GCA_039583515.1. Taxonomy (GTDB): domain Bacteria; phylum Actinomycetota; class Thermoleophilia; order Gaiellales; family Gaiellaceae; genus Palsa-739. The sequence goes on along the minus strand of JAVKST010000138.1, from coordinate 4,147 downwards.
TCGCTCCAGAAGGCTAATGCGCCCCCTTACCCTCCGCCGTCGATAACGAAGCATGCCTGGCGCCTCCGTCGTGTCGCACGGCCCTGTCCGCGCCGCGCGGTGCAGGCGGGTCGTCGGCGCCCCGGTCACGGCCCACCTCGGTAGCCTCGAGGGGTGCTGGAGCTCTTATTCACGTCTGACGTGCCGGGCGTTCGGCGGTGAACGGCGAGCGGCGGCTGGTGTTCGTGCTTCCGCTGATGCCGCGCAGCGTCTGCGCCGACTGGGATGCGGCGCAGGCAAATCTACGGCGCACGATCGGCTCGATCCGCGCGGCCGACCCAGGCGGGTCGGCCCTCGTCGTGGTGGCGTGTCACGACGAGCCGGAGCTTACGGCCTCCGACCCCGCCGTTCACCTGCTTCGTGTGCCCTTCGCCGTCCCCGGCGACGACCCGATGGACGGCGGACGCGACAAGGCGCGCAAGCGCCGCTTCGCCGGCGCGTGGCTGCGGAAACAGGTCGGCGCGGACGACTTCTACGTGATGTTCCTCGATGCCGACGATCTCGTTCACCGTGATCTCGCCGCCTACGTGCTGGCGGAGAACCAGGGAAGCTATGTCGTCGACCAGGGCTATGACTTCGATGCCCGAGCCGGGGTTCTGTGGCGGGTCCGGGACGGTTTCCATCGGCACTGTGGCAGCTCGTTCGTCTGCGCTTTTCATGCGGACGAGCTCCCCACCTCGTGGGAGGACGACGAGTCGCCGTTCGGCCGCTTCGGCGCGCGGCCGGACCAGCGCGGCCATCAGGAATACGATCTGCTTGCGGCGGAGCTCGGGCGACCGCCGGCTCCCGTTCCGTTCCCCGCCGTCATCTATGTCGCCAACCACAGTGAGAGCCTGTCGACCCGCGACTTCGGGGGACGGCGGCGAGCCGGTGCGGGGCGTGACGTCGTCTGGCCGCACGAGTCGCAGGTGATCCTGCGCGACGAGTTCGCCGCCGCCGATCTGGCGCGGAGCGTTGCCGCCGGGTCGCGAACGGCGCGAGCGGTTATGCGTGCGGAGTTGACGCGCGCTCGGGCAGGCGTCGCACGAAGAGTCCTGCGGAAGCTGCGCTAGGTAGCAGAGGGAGGGGGCTGGGAAGACGGCTGAGTCGACCGGAACTTCCAAGCCTCTCCGCGGCCGACTCAGGCGGATGTTCGCGGCCGACGCGCTCGGGGTCGAGCTCGACTCGAGCGATCTGCGCGGCAAGGTCAGGCGGGGCTTCGGCTGGAAGCTGCTGACGGTCTTCTTCGGCCAAGGCAGCCAGGCGGCGGTCGCGATCCTGCTCGCTCACCTGCTCCTGCCGCGCGAGTTCGGGCTCGCCGGAATGGCAACCGCTTTCAGCGGCCTGGTCCTGATCTTCAGCGATCTCGGCCTCGGGTTGGCGCTCGTCCAGAGGAAGACGCTCACCGAGGACGATCGTTCGACCGTCTTCTGGATCAACGTCGCGGCGGGAGCGCTCCTCACGCTGCTCGCAGCCGCGCTCTCGCCAGTGGTCGCGGCGTTCTTCCACAACTCTCGCGTGATGCCGCTCTTCGCGGTGCTGTGCACCAGCTTCTTGCTGACGTCGCTCGGGCAGACGCAGGCGGCTCTGCTGACCCGCGAGATGAGCTTTCGCAGCCTCGAGCTGCGCACAATCGCAGCCACCCTCACCGGCGCGGTGGCCGCGCTGGCGTTCGCTTTGGGGGGCTTCGGGCCCTGGGCCATCATCGCCCAGGTCGTCTGCACGAGCGGCGCCTCGACGCTGCTGCTGTGGACCGTCTCGCCGTGGCGGCCACGACTGGTCTTCTCTCGCGACAGCTTCCGGGCGCTGGGCTCGTTCGGCTTCAAGACGCTCCTGATCCGGATGCTCCTCTACGTCAACCTCAACGGCGACAACCTGCTGATCGGCCGGTACATCGGATCCGCCGCGCTCGGCGTCTACTCCGTCGCCTACAACGTCATGCTGCTGCCCTCGAGCCGGATCACTTCCCCCCTGCGCGACGTTCTCTACGCCGCCTTCGTGCGGCTCCAACACGATCCCCGTCGGCTCGGCGAGGCGTGGCTGCGCGTGAACAACCTCGCAGGGTCGCTGCTCGTGCCGGCCTTCCTCGGAATCGCCGTCGTCGCACCCGACCTCGTTCCGGCCGTGCTCGGCGGACGCTGGCACGCTGCCGTCCCCGTACTCGAGGTACTCAGCCTCGGCGGCGCCGCGGGAAGCCTCCAGGCGTTCAACGGCCAGGTCTACCAGGCGCTGGGGCTGCCGGGTCTCTTCCTGCGGTTCATGTGCTTCGCCGCCGCCGTCACCTTCGGCGCGTTCGTCGTCGGCCTGCAGTGGGGCGTCGTCGGCGTGGCTGCCTCGTTCTCGATCTCGCGTACGATCGTACTCGTCGCGAACACGGTCCAGATGTCACGTCTGATCGAGATGAGCATGTGGCGCGCCTTCCGCTCCTACGTCGCCATCGCCGCCAGGGGCGGCGCGATGGCTGCGGGAGTGCTGGTCGCACGCCGGGGTCTCCTCGACGTGGGGCTCGGGGTCGGCCCGCGCCTCGTCGTCCTGATCCTGACCGGGGTCTGCATCTACGCGCTCGTGACGATGCTCGCGGCACCCGAGATCGTGCGGGAGCTTCGCACCACCCTCCGAACACGAATCGCGCCCGCCTGAGCAGGGTGGGGGCGTCCCTCAGGACGCTCGACGGAAGACCTGGTCGGGTACGTCGAGTGGTCGCTCCTCGAGCACGGTGAGAGCGCGGGCGGGATCGTTGCCGCTCCAGGCGCGCAGGAAGAACACGAGCTCCGCATACGTCTGCTCGTCCCACTCCTCCGGGTCATCCGCCTCGAGCGCCGGCCAGAGCAAGAGCACGTCGCGCTCCTGCCGGTGCAGGACCACCGGCTGGCCGACCTCCTCGAGCGCATCCGTCAGCACCTCCGCCTGGACGGCGTCCACCGCTCGCACCCGCATGTAGTAAGCGCGCAAAGCTCCGCAGTCCCTTGGTAGGCCAGGCGAGCGAACGCTCGCCTTCTCGCCCGTATCCGACGTCGTGGACGGGACTCCTGCTCCGGTCTCGTTTCAGGCACCACCCGGCTTTCCCCCTTTTCCGGGCGCCGGGCGCGAGCCCTCTTGCTGTATCGAATGTCGCGCCTAGCCCGGAAGACGCTCCGGACGAGCCTGTGGATAGCCGAGTGGCAACAGGAAGGTGCCCTTGTTCGTCTGGTAGAGGACTCGCCAGCTGTAGTAGCCGTAGAAGGCGCGCTTGTCTCTCCGCATCTCGCGCGCGTAGGACTCGACCGCGACCACGTAGGAGCGGCTCGCGTTGTAGCGGAGCAGCGCCCTGCCGACATTTTTGCGAGCGCCGTTGGCGACGAGAAAGCGCGCCGCAGCCATGGTCGCGTCGTGCTGGCGGTTGATGCTGCCGTGTCCGTATTCGGCCCAGGTGGCCGGCATGAACTGCATCGGTCCTTCGGCGCCCGCCGGGCTGAGGCCGCGGATCCGGCCCATGCGTGTCTCGACCAGCTCGATTGCCGCGAGGTACTCCCAGGGCAGCCGATAGCGGTCGGCGGCAGCTTCGAAATAGCCGAGGAGCACACGAGGCGCGAGCGGCGTCACGATCCGCCAGTGCGGGAAGCGACGTTCCGGAAGCACGATCCGGGCGAGCGCGTCCGCGGCGCGAAGCGCAGCCGTCACCGCCGAGCGTGCTCTCGCCGTCGGCAGCCGCGCCAGCGTCGCGCGACGCAGCCTCCGCCGCTCCGCGAGCTTGCGAAACGCGAGCTGCTCGAACCGAGCCGCCTTATCCACGCTGGCGGCGGATGCTGAAGGGTCGTCGATCACCGCCTGCGCCCGAGCCACCTCGGCGGCGAGGACGACCGGAGCGCGCGACGACGGCTTCGTCAGGGTTGCTCCTCGACCTGCGCCGCAGCCGACGACCGACGCGCCGAGAAGCAGCGCGAACAACGTGAGCGAGCGAGACCATCCTTCGGCAGATGTGAGGCCCTCGGCGATGCGCACGCACGGACAGCGTATTGCCAGGCGCTGCGTGGGGGGCGGCGCCGAAGCAACCCTCCGGCCCGCCCCGCTCACGCACTCCCCCTCGTAGACGTAGAGGCACGCGGCTCGGCGATCCTTTCGCAGGCTACGGGACGCTTACGGTCACAGT
>JAVKST010000137.1:0-7164 GCA_039583515.1 Gaiellaceae bacterium | reverse complement strand
ATCTACGAGCGCGTCTGGGGCTACGACTTCAGCCACTCGTCGAACGCGCTGGACGTCTACGTCGGCTACCTGCGCCGGAAGACGGAGGCGGACGAGGAGCCGCGCCTGATCCACACCGTCCGCGGCACGGGCTACGTGCTGCGCGAGCCGTGACTCTCCGCGCGCGCCTCACGCTCGTCGCCGCCGGCGTGGTAGCGGTCGTGGTCGCGCTGGCGTCCGTGGCCACGTACTTCCTCATGCGGCACGAGCTCTACGTGCAGGTCGACCGCCAGCTGAAGCAGAACGCCGAGGAAGGCCCGAACGTGTTCCAGCAGGACTTCCTCACGACGGTCGCGCCCGACGGAAGCCGCATCTCAGGCCGGCTGCCGATCAACGGCGAGATACGAGCGGTGGCAGCCGGCCGCCACCGCGCGTTCTTCCGCAACACGAAGATCACGGCGACCTATGTCCAGACCGGGCGGACCGTCGTGCTCGTGATGCGCGAGGGCGCGTTTCCCCTCGACAGCGGGGGAGCTGTCGTCGTCGCGCGCGATATCGGTTACATCGGCCACGACCTCGACCGGCTCCGCTTCATCCTGATCCTCGTCTCGCTCGGCGGCGTCGCGGTCGCGGCAGGGGCAGGGGCGCTCGTCTCCCGGACGACGCTCGCGCCGGTGCGGCGGCTGACGGCTGCGGCGGAACGGATCGCGCAGACGGGCGAGCCGAGCGAGCGGGTCCCCGAGGGCGGTCGTGGCGAGATGGCCCGCCTCGGCGCCTCGTTCAACACGATGCTCGAGGCGCTCGAGGAGTCGCTCGAGACGCAACGCCGCTTCGTCGCGGACGCATCCCACGAGCTGCGGACGCCGCTGACGAGCCTGCAGACGAACATCGACGTCCTGCGCGGCGAAGTCGAGCTGGCGCCGGAGCAGCGCCGGCGGCTGCTCGACGACCTGCATCGCGAGTCGCAGGAGATGCGCTCCCTGATCGCGGGCCTGCTCGAGCTCGCCCGCGGAGCGCAGATCGAGAGGCGGGAGTTCCAGCTCGACGAGCTCGTCGAAGCCGTCGCCGATCGGGCTCGCGCCCGCTTCCCCACCGTCGAGTGGCAGGTGGTGCGGCTGGATCCGACGGTCGTCGACGGCTATCCCGAGCGGATGGAGCGTGCGGTCTGGAACCTGCTCGAGAACGCAGGCAAGTGGAGCGGCGACGGCGGCGCGGTCGAGGTCGCGCTCGAGCGCGGCGAGCTGCGCGTCCGCGACCACGGCCCCGGCTTTGCCGACGAGGATCGACCGCACGTCTTCGACCGCTTCTACCGTTCCGCGGCGGCGCGGTCGATGCCGGGGTCGGGGCTCGGCCTCGCGATCGTGCGCGAGGTGGCCGAGGCGCACGGCGGCACGGTGGAGGCGGACAACGCCCCCGGCGGCGGCGCGCTGCTCCGGCTCTCGCTCGACGGCGCCGCACGCCCCGGCGGCTCGGCGAGTTCTTAGCCTCGTTTCATGCAGGGCTGGTTCGATACTCCTTGCATCGAACCCCTCCCCGGCTCGGCTCGCACTGCGGGCCGCGGCCAGCCCGGTCCGGCGTCTTCCCCGGATCCCCTGCGGAGAAGGCGCCGGACTGCTGGGGCTTGAGGCTCTTCAGCTTCGGCGCAAGCACGGGGCAGGCGATGGTCTCGTTGCTGAGCACGAGGCGGTCGGCGATCTCTTGATTCAGAGCTCCAGTGGCTGTTGCAGGTCGCGCGCGATGACGAGGACGAGAATCGCGAGTGGGATGCCGAGCGCCCAGAGACTGATGCGGCCGTCGAGGAAGCTGCCGAGCGTGGCTCCTCCGGCGTAGGCGAGCCAGACCGCGGCCAGCAGAAGAACGCGGTTGCGGGACTCTGCGCGGGAGCCGAGCTGGAGTACGCGGCTGAGGAAGCTGTGGCGCCCGTCGCGTTCGCTGCCGTCGTGGAGCCAGAAGAGGTAGTTCGTGGCCTCCTGCGTAAGTGAGGTCAGGAGGCCGGTGACGTAGGTGGTGCTGATCGTGCGGCCTCCGAGTTGACGCAGCGCCGCCGTTTGCATTCCCATCGAGAGGACAGCGAGGGCGGCGAGGACGTAGAAGCCGCTGCTGGAGCGGCCGACGACGTGGTCGCCGACGATGATCGTGCTCCCGTAGCCCATGAAGGCGGCGATGAGCATCGTCTGGATCGAGAGCACGACGGCCGCGACGAAGCGCAGTTGCCGCCGCGTCGCGAGCTCGGCGGCGGCAGTGCCGGTTGCGACGCCGAGGATGAAGAGGAGGACGGCGACGGCGGGCGTCAGTGCCCAGAGCTCGCCGCGGCCGGCGAAGACGCCGAGCTTGACGCTGTTGCCACTCATGTGCGCGACGAAGAGGCCGCGGAGCGTGATGTAGCCGACGGCGTCGACGTAGCCGGCGACTGCGGCGAGTGGGGGAGCGACGGCCGCGACTCCGGCTCGGAGGATCATGTTTCTAGGGTCACTGTCCGGCAACGAAAGAACATCGTGTCACGATCCGGCTGTGATGGAGGTAGCTGAGATGGCGGAGACGGCGATCCGCCGGGCGCCCGGGCACGAGCCGCCCCAGGCGAGAGTCATGCTGCAGCCGGTCGCGGCGCCGGCGGTGCTCGGATACTTCGCGCTCGGCAGCGGGCTGATCATCTGGGGTAGCTGGTTCGCCCAGGGGTGGGGGACGGAGAAGGATGCAGCAAGCTTCTTCCCGTTCCTGCTGCTCTTCGGCGGGGTCGGACAGCTGGCGGCTGCGCTGTGGGCCTACCGCGCTCGCGCGGCTGTCGCGGCGGCGTTGAACGGTTCGTGGGCTGCGTTCTTCCTGGGTGTCGGGCTGATCTATCTCCTGGCGACCACGCACACCATCGCGGTCCCGCCGCGCGGAACCGTCTGGCCGTCCCTCGGTCAGTGGCTGATCTACATGAGCGTCATCACCTGGACGACGGCCGTGGCGGCGTTGCCGCGCAGCCCGGCAGGGTTCGTCGCACAGGCGACGCTCGCCAGCGGGGCGGTGATCGGCGCCGTGGCGCTGCTCATGGGCTCGTCGGGCTGGGAGCAAGTCTCCGGGTGGCTGTTCGTGGCCGCGGCGGCGTTCTCGTTCTACGTCGGAGCGGCGCTGATGCTGAACAGCGTCTACGGCATGCGGGCATTGCCGCTGCTTCGGCGCGGCCAGGCCGATCCGGTCCAGTACGAGCAGGGCGACCCCGGCGTCAAGGTCGGCCAGTAGGAAGGCGGAGAGATGGCAGAGATAGAAGGACGCGGACAGGTGGAAAGCGACGGCTTGGGTCGGCCGCTGCCGGAGGAGGGCGAACCGGCGGACGCGCCGCCCGCCCGGGTGTATCTGACCCCGATCGCCCCGCCGGTGACGCTGGGGCTGTTCGGCTTCTTCGCGTCGACGATGATCGTCTCCACCTGGCTGCTCGGATGGTGGGGGACTCCGAAGGGTTCGCCCCCGACGATGTTCGAGATCGCGGCGATGTTCGGCGGCGTGGCGCAGTTCGCGGCCGGACTGTGGTCGTTCCGGGCACGCGACTACATCGGCTCGGCGCTGCTGACGATGTGGGGCACCTACTGGATGGCCTGGGGCTTCCTGCAGGCGCTGGCGGCCAACCACACGATCACGATTCCGCCGCTGTCGACGCCGCAGCAGGGGTTCGCGATCTGGTTCATCCCCCTGGCGCTGTTCACCTCGTGGGGGGCGGTGGCTGCGGTACGGGAGAACTTCCCCCTCTGGGCCGTCCTGGCCACGGTCGGCTCGGGCAGCGCATTCGTCTGCGCGGGCTTCTGGATCGGCAGCCCGACCTGGATCAAGGTGGGTGCCTGGCTGTTCGTGTTCGGGGCCTGTTTCGCCTGGTACACGGGGGCGATGGTGCTGCTCGAGTACTCCTGGGGCCGGGTGGTGCTTCCCTTCGGCGTCATTCCGGGACTGATGAAGCTGCCGGCGGCGGCCAACGTTCCCGGCGCGCGGCTCTCGGCCCCGGTCGAGTACGCGCTCGGCCAGCCGGGTACACGTCGCGCGCCCTGAGATGCGAGGAAGGCGAAAGGAGCGAGATGGCTGAGACGGTTTCCGATGCGCTGCTGGCCCGGTTGATCGACTGGGGCGTGGACACGATCTTCGGTCTCCCCGGGGACGGCATCAACGGGTTCATGGAGGCGCTGCGCAAGCGCCAGGACGAGGTGCGCTTCGTCCATACCCGGCACGAGGAGACGGCGGCGCTCGCCGCTTGCGCCTACGCCAAGTTCACCGGCCGGCTCGGCGTCTGCCTCTCGACTGCGGCGCCGGGCGCGATCCATCTCTTGAACGGGCTCTACGACGCGATGGTCGACCAGGCGCCGGTACTGGCGCTGACCGGCATGACCTACCACGACCTGATCGGCACCAAGTACCTGCAGGACATCAACCACGACTACCTGTTCGCGCCGGTGGCGTCGTTCAACCAGCGGTTGATGGGGCCGGGCCACGTCGAGAACGTGGCCAACCTCGCCTGTCGCAGCGCGCTCTCCAACCGCACCGTCAGTCACATCTGCATCCCGATCGACTTCCAGGTGATGGAGATGGACGAGTCGGACCGCTTCAAGCGCAACGTTCCCGGCCACACCGCCGGCCCCGACGGGTTCGTGGTACCGCGGGCGGTTCCGCCGCGTGCGCACCTGGAGCGGGCGGCGGAGCTACTTCGGGGCAAGACGAAGGTCGCGATCCTCGCCGGAGCCGGCGCACGGGGCGCGGGGAAGGAACTCGAGCAGCTCGCCGAGACGCTCGGCGGCGTGATCGTCAAGGCGCTCCTCGGCAAGGACTCGGTCCCCGACGACAGCCCCTACGTCACCGGCGGCACCGGCGTCGTGGGCACCCGACCGTCACAGGAGGCGTTCCAGCAGTGCGACGCGCTGCTCATCGTCGGTTCCTCCTTCCCGTACATCGAGTTCCTGCCCGAGCCGGGCCAACCGGTTTGCGTGCAGATCGACGACAAGGCGGAGCGCATCGGCCTCCGTCATCCCGCCGATGTCGGCCTCGTCGGCGACGCGAAGCTGACCTTGCAGGAGCTCCTGCCGCTGCTCGAGCGCAACGACGACCGGTCGTTCCTCGAGTCGATGCAGGAGTCGATCCGCGACTGGTGGGCGCTGCTGGAGGAACGCGGCACCCGCGAAGACACGCCGATGAAGCCGCAGGTGCCGCTCTGGCATCTGCACGAGCTGCTTTCGGACGACGCCATCGTCTGCGGCGACTCGGGTACCGTCACGACCTGGATCGCGCGCTGGAAGCTGCGCAAGCAGCAGCAGTTCTCGTTCAGCGGGACGATGTGCTCGATGATGGCGGCGCTGCCGTACGCGATCGGCGCGCAGGCGGCCTATCCCGACCGGCAGGTCGTCGCCTACACGGGCGACGGCTCGCTGATGATGATGATGGGAGAGCTCGCGACCATCGCCCAGCACAACCTGCCGGTCAAGGTGATCGTGAACAAGAACAACACGCTCGGGCTGATCAAGTGGGAGCAGCAGATCTTCCTCGGCAACCCCGAGTACGGCGTCTCCTTCGACGACGTCGACTTCGTGAAGATCGCCGAGGGCTGCGGCCTGCGCGGCGTCCGCATCGACGACCCGAAGCGCTGCCGCGCCCAGCTCGCGGAGGCGCTCGAGCTCGACGAGCCGGTGCTGATCGAGTGCGTCACCGATCCGAACGAGCCGCCGCACCCGCCGCAGATCACCCGCGACCAGATGCAGGAGCTCGCGACCGCGCTCGCGCGCGGCGAGGAGCACCGCAAGCAGATCGCGCTCACGATCGGCCGCGACATGCTGAAGGAGTCCGACCTCGCGGCGAGCCCGTACGGCATCCCGGCCAGGCTGAAAGAGAAAGTCGGCGACATCCTGCCCGGCGGCGGTGACGAGTAGAGATGGCCGCCACCACGCGTGGCGCGCAGCCCTTTGAGCAGCAGGGGCTGCGCGCCCGGCCCCTGGGGATCGACAGCATCGATCGGCGAACGCTCGCCCGCGAGCTCGCCCAGGCTGTCTCCGGCGAGGTCCGCTTCTCGGAGGGCAGTCGCGCCCTCTACGCGAACGACGCCTCCGCCTACCGGCAGGTGCCGCTCGGCGTCGTCGTCCCGCGCAGCGTCGACGACGTAATCGCCACCGCCAGCCTCTGCCGCGAGTTCGAGGCGCCCGTCTTCGCCCGCGGCGCCGGCACCGGCCTCGCCGGCCAGACGGTAAACGAGGCGGTGCTGATCGACTTCAGCAAGTACCTGCGCGAGATCGTCGAGATCGACTACGAAGGGATGCGGGCGCGAGTCCAGCCGGGCCTCGTCCTCGACCGGCTGCGCGAGCGAGCGGAGGAGCAGAACCTCACCTTCGGGCCGGACCCGGCAACACACAGCCGCTGCACGCTGGGCGGCATGCTCGGCAACAACTCCTGCGGCGTGCACTCGATCCTCGCCGGCGTCACCGCCGACAACGTCGAGTCGCTCGATATCCTCCTCTACGACGGCAGCCGGCTCACCGTCTCGCGGGGAGAGGACGCGATTCGCGGACCGGGCGCCGACCGGCTGACGGCGCAGCTCCGCGAGCTGGCCGAACGCTGGGGCGACCGCGTCCGCAGCGGCTTCCCGCAGATCCCGCGGCGGATCTCCGGCTACAACCTCGACCGGCTCCTGCCCGAGCAGGGGTTCGACGTCGCCGCCGCCCTGGTCGGCACCGAGGCCACCTGCGCGCTCATCCTCGAAGCGGAGCTGAAGCTGATCCCGAGCCCGCAGAACCGCTCGCTCGTCCTGCTCGGCTACGACGCACCCTGGACGGCGGCCGACCATGTCCCGGAGGTGATGGAGTTCGAGCCGATCGGGCTCGAGACGTTCGACCGCAACCTCGTCGACCACGAGCTGACGAAGGGCTTCAAGCGCCACCCGGAGCTGCTGCCCGGCGGCGACGCCTGGCTGCTCGTCGAGTTCGGCGCCGACTCGAAGGAGGAGGTGGACGCCGAGGCCGAGAGGTTCGTGAGCGCGATGAAGAAGAAGAAGGACAAGGACTACGCCGACCTGAAGCTGTACGAGGACGAAAGCGAGGTGGAGCAGGTCTGGGAGATCCGCGAGGGCGGCGTCGGCCACTCGAAGCTGCCCGGCGTGCATCCCGGCTGGCCGTCCTGGGAGGACGCCGCCGTGCCGCCCGAGCGCTGCGGCGACTACCTGCGCGACTTCGACAAGCT
>JAVKST010000136.1:0-7195 GCA_039583515.1 Gaiellaceae bacterium | reverse complement strand
GGGCCAGCAGAGGAGCCAAACTGAAACGAACTACGGGCACGATCCGGCTCTGCGCGGACCTCCCACTACAGAGAAGTCCTTTCGACCCCCGAAAAGTGACAAAGCCGAAACCGGCCCTCTACATAGACAGGTCCTTTTGACCCCCCAGAAATCACAGCCCCGGAGCACGATTTACAGAACCCGAGCAGACGCCGACGCGCTGCGGCCCGATGTCGGGCGTGATGTCGGCACCGGGTCAGTGCGCCGATGGTACCGAGGAGGCACCGTTCGGCTCTGGCGGACGCCCATCGGGCTTAGAAGCTCTAACTGAATGAAGGGACCCGTTCGACGGTCGCGAAGTCCGTCGGCATCTGTCGTCAAGCTCGGGAGGCGATGTCGATGCGGGCGAGGCCGTGGGATGTGCCGGACGGGTTGTGGGAGCGGATCGAGCCGCTGCTGCCGAGGCGTGAGCGGCGCTTCCGCTATCCAGGTCGCAAGCCGTTCGATGACCGGTTGGCGCTGCAGGGGATCCTGTTTGTCCTCCACACGGGGATCGGCTGGGAGCATCTGCCGCAGGAACTCGGCTTCGGCTGCGGCATGACCTGCTGGCGCAGGCTGCGCGCCTGGCAGGAGGCGGGCGTGTGGCAGCGGTTGCACGAATTGCTGCTCGCGGAGTTACACGCCTCAGGTGAGATCGAGTGGTCGCGCGCGATCGCAGACTCGAGCCACATCCAGGCGAAAAAGGGGGCTCGCAAACGGGGCCCAGCCCAGTCGACCGCGGTCGGCGCGGTAGCAAGCAGCATCTCCTCGTAGACGGTCGCGGCCTGCCGCTCGCCTGGACGCTCACGGCCGGCAACCGCAACGACGTCACCCAGTTGCTCGAACTGCTCGATCGTGTGCCGCCCGTGCGCGGCCGTATCGGCCGGCCGCGGAGAAGACCCGACAGCGTCGTCGCCGACCGCGGCTACGACCACGACAAGTACCGCCGACTCGTCCGCAAGCGCGGCATCAAGCCGCTGATCGCGAGACGACAGACCGAGCATGGCTCCGGGCTCGGCCGCGACCGCTGGGTCGTCGAGCGAACCTTCGCCTGGCTACACAACCGCCGCCGCCTGCTCCTCCGCACCGACCGCCGCCACGAAACCCAAGAAGCATTCCTCGACCTCGCCTGCTGCCTGATCTGCTGGCGCCGAATCGAGACGTCATTCAGTTAGAACTTCTTAGGCCGTGTATGTGGACACGCAGCGGCCGTCCTCGCCCGTCCGCGCGTCGAGTTCGTACCTGCTCGTTGAGCAGATCTTGACGCCGTTCCTCGCCATTCGTTGTCCAGGGTCAGACGCGAACGTGTGCCAGGCAGCCTGCGCTGAACCGGCTCACCGGCATCCCGCATCGTCGTCCTGGCAATCTCTGTCCCGCCTTCACTAGCCGCGCCTGGCGCTGCGTCAGTTGCGGAAGGTCATGCTGGTCGATCGCTCGCGGAGGGCGACTGCCGGTAACACCGTGCCGGTCATTGGATTGATATGTACAAGATTGTCATGGGTAAGGAGGACCGAGCCCGTGGATGGGTCTACGGTGACGAAGTTCGATGCACTCAGAGGCAGATTGCCGTGTGGGCTTACAGCCAGGTTGCTGGGAGCCATGAGCGTGAACGCGGCCGCGCTAGCCACGCAGATCACGGCTACTTTGCCAAGGAATCGTCTGCGCCCCTCGTTTGCGAGTGCATTGAACTCCTCAGCGAGGCGGGCCGCGCTTCCGAAATGATCCTCGACGCTGTTTCCGGAAGACGGGTTGTCGTTCGCAAGCGAGCTGTCGTAGAGATGATCTTCTATCTCGCGAACGATGCGTCGCCGCGTCCTAGAGTTGGTTCGGAGCAGTCGACGAAGTTCGGCGATGTACGCGGCGGTTGGATCTGCGGTCAGCCTGTCGCGGCCGCGAGAATCGCGCGGACGCCTGATGCGAATGATTCCCATTCCGTTCTCCTGCGGGCTAGTTCTTTGCGTCCAGCGCTGGTGAGCGCGTAGGTGCGCCTCTTTCTCCCCTCGACGTCACGCCATCTGCTTCTGATCAGCCCGTCACGCTCGAGCCGGTGTAGAGCTGGGTAGATCGTGCCTTCGGGGAGATCGAACGTACCGTTGCTCTGCTGGTGCAGATGCTGTGCGATGGCGTACCCGTGTTCCCGGCCCGAGATGATGGCTGCCAGGAGAAGAAGGTCGAGATGCCCTCTGATGGCGGGACTGGGCACGCCGCAGCGAGCTTACCTGGAAGCCCAGCGCCATAGAAGGCATGCGCCGCAGCTTCTCCGATTTGGGTCCTGGGCGCAGCGCAGGCTATGCCCAGGACCCTCCGGCTTCGAGTCAGTGGATGAGGTTCAGCGTGGACATCGCCCCCGAGTTGGAGAACTCGTCGCTCGGGTACGTGTAGCTGGTTTGTGTCCCATTCGATCTCGTGACCGTGTAGCCGGCGAGGTCGCTTAGGACGTGATCGGGGATGGTGACGCTAAATGCGTTGTTGGCAACCGCAGCTTGCACAGACGAACCGTCACGAAGATCGAAACTGACGGCAGAAACTCCATCCTCGGCAATCCCATCGATCATGACGTCGAATGGCGCACTCCCAGAGTCCTGGACGCGCTCCTCGCTCAGGCTCGTGCCGACTCCTCCCGGCTCGAACGCTGTGAAGCAGACGAGGGTTGAACGCTGGGAAAGACAAGGCAGGCCATCACTCCTGACCGCTATGAACGACCCGGGGCCGGCGCGCCGGACCGAAGCGAGATTGACAGTGGCTGCTGGGGACTGGGTGTTGTCCGTCAACTCTGCGAACAGCGGCCCTTCCTGCGCGAGCTCTGTGGCGGATGGAAGCGTCCCAGACGTGAGAACTGATAGCGATGCAAGCATCGGAGTATTCGGCGGTGTGACGGCACCGGACGCCGACGTGGCTTGAGCCGAGGCTGCCGAGCTGGGGGCTTCTGGCGAACTCGTAAACGAGTACCGCTGACACGTAATCGTTCGCTCGGCGTTCCTCGTTGTGCTCTGGTTGGCGCAAATCGCGTACTTGTTTCCACCGCCGACGTTCCAGGGCACCGGAGTTCCGTCGTTCCAGTGGACAATGAGTCTCATGTATAGGGACCCATCCGGGTAGTTGTATTGCTCCGAAAGATCCGGAGCATCCGCTGGAACCGGCTCGGTCTGATAGAGCCGCATCATGCTCTGGTCGCGTGGCACGCTCGTGGAAACGCCTGTGGCCGGTCCCAACAAGACCTGAGGCGGTCCGACGTTCTCCCAATCCGCGAACGCCAAGGGGACACCGACCGCCAGCGCTGCGACTGCTGCGAGCGCTAACACAAGCCCGCGACGCGAGCGCGGGCGAAGTGCACGCGTGCTCTTTCTCATCTCGACCTCCTTCTGCCTCAAGGTTGCTGCGGCGGAGAAATCGATTGTTTTAAAAGGCATAGATAACCTACCCCTAGAGAATCTATGCGTCAACCGCCGTTAGATATCGACGTGGGGCGGCAGTCCTACGTCAGGCTGAGCGACGGCAGGGAGATGACGAGGTTTGCGCAATGTCGGGTTCCGCCCATCGGAAAGCCTCTGCAAGCGGCATATTTTCCAAGGTTCGGGTTCCGTAGGCGAGAGGCGGCCGCGCACCGGCTGGACGTTGACCCTCCAGGCGCTGCCGTCTGCTACGCGCTGAAAGCACAGTGAGGCCCACCCCTAGCAGCCTCGACTCCGACGGGCTCCGCCTTCTCAGTCACCCTGGCACCACAGCTGACGCCTTCCCGGCTCGCGTGGGATAGCAGGGACCGTCAGGTGGAGTAGGCGTTACCCGCTCTTGGCGCTCGACTGCTTCGAGACGCACTCCCCGAAGGCGTTGCGGCCGGTGCCGTAGGTGGCCTGGAACGTCGCCGGGTCGCTCTTCTTCAGAGCGCTGCACGTCTTCGCGGCCGCAACGGTCGACTTGACATCGCTCTTGGCGTTCTGCTTGGCGATCGTCGACACGCACTTCCCGAATGCGTTCGCGCCAGCGCCGTGAGCGCTGCCGCTGTTCGTCCCGTACAACTGGGCAAACGTCTTGCCGTCGTGGCTCGCGGCGAAGTTCGGGTCGCTCCGCTGGCTCTTGCAGGTCTTGGCGGCGTTGCTCACGTCCTGCGACGCCTGCGGCTTGTTCTGCTTGAGGCAGCCGGCGAAGGAACGGTAGGTCGCTCGGAACGTCTTCTGGCCGTCCTGTGTGTGGATCGAGCGGCAAATTTGGGCGGCCAGCTTCCCCGGTGACGGCGTAGAGGTACCCGCCACGGAGACGGCCGGCACACAGAGGACGGCCGCGCCGGCCAGGAGGAACAACAGTTTCCGCATCGCCTTCACCTCGCCACTTGATTCACGCCGCTGTCCGCAGCGTCCAATAGTCGAATCTTCGGCCTCCGCCGGCGATCGGCAAGCCCAGCAGCGTCGGATTTACGACCGCCTTACGGGGCTGAGTCGACCATCTCCGGCTGTGCTCCCGTCCACCGGGGCAGCATTCGGTCGATGTCTTCGTGCCGACGTGCGACGAGAGCGTCGGGCTCCTGCGCAAGACGGTGATCGCTGCGCGTGAGATGCGGTTGCCGCACCGTACCTGGGTGCTTGACGACGGGCGGCGCGGCGAGGTGCGGCAGATGTGCGAGGAGCTCGGCGTTGGCTACCTGACCCGCAACTCGAACGAGACGCGAAGGCGGGCAACGTCAACGCCGCGCTTGGCCGCACCGACGGCGAGTTCGTAGTCGTCCTCGACGCAGACTTCGCGCTACCGCAGCTGCTGGAGCGCACGCTCGGGCACTTCGAGCGCGACGACAAGCTCGCGTTCGTCCAGCTACCACAGACGTTCTACAACGTGACGGCTTCCGCACGCAGCGTCTCCGCTGGCGCAGGGGTCGATGCAGATCCTGCGCAGCCGCGAGAACCCCCTGCTCAAGCGCGGCCTATCCCTCGCGCAGCGGCTCAACTACTTCGCCTCGATGACGACCTACTTTCAGGCGCTCCAGCTCGCCGTGTTTGTCTCGATGCCTCTGTTCTTCGTTTGGTTCGTGCCGTACATGGCGATCACGCTCGCGACGATCAAGGCCACCGGCTCGAGCCAGCGGCTCGTCTGGGACCAGTACTTCTCGTTCCTCCGCATGTTCACGTTCCTGCGGGCGCTACCAACGCTCCTTAGCGGCGGGCGCAACATCCGCTTCCGCGCGACGCCGAAGGCGCCGGCGAAGGAGGTGCCGCGGGCGGCTCTCTACCCCCACCTCGGCGCGGCCATGGTGAATCTCGGCGTCATCGCCCCGCTCATCTGCGCTTCCGGTCCGGCAGGGGCTCGACGCCTGGACGACGGCGATCGTCTGCATCTTCGCGGCGCTCATCGCGGGCCGTCCACGTCTCGGCGGTCGCGCGCCTGTGGCGCCGCGTGTACCGGCGACACCGCTACCGGCTGCCGCTGCGGGTCGTCGCGCGCGTCGAAGCCCACGGGATCGGGTCCTTGCTCACGCGAAGCGAGGACATCAGCTTCAGCGGCCTCTCGATCACGCTCCCGTCCCGGCTGGCACGGAGGTCGCTCGTAGCGGGCCTGCTGTGACCCGGGACGACGAACACCTCCGTTGGGTGACGAGCGCGAGCGTGTCGACGGTAGTGCCGGCCGCATTCGCGAGGAAGTGGTAGAGGAGAGCTTCTCGGCCTCGGCAGGGACACCTACGCACCAAGCGCGCGACTCAGGACTCGCCGGGCGCAGCTACGCCGTGGCCGACTGGGGGCGGCCGCGACGGGGGCGTCTCTCGCTCATACGCCCCCGCCGGGTTCGTCAGAGCGCGCGCTACTTGAGAACGGTCGCGCAGTACCGCGGAGATCCATCGGCCGGGCTCGCGCAGTTCTCCGTCTGCTGGAACTCGAGCGCCTGGCCGAAGTCCTTCGCCGTACCGGGATAGTCGCCGCCGTAGGTGAACGCATCGAAGGTCCCGTTCCAGGCGTACCACGGGTACTGGCAGAACGGCGCGCCGTAGGCGGAACAGGTCGTCGGCCCGACGAACGAGTTACCGAGGACCTCGGCCTCGCCGCCCGTGTCCGAGACCGCCGCCCACGACTTCGCCGTGCTGCCGTTGCCGAAGGTCACGCCCTTGATCTGGAGCCGCTGGAAGGCCAGCCAACTCGGAATGTTGAACGAGTAGCAGGGCGGCTTCGTCGCGCTGCCCGGAATGCAGTACTGGCCGGCGGGCGTCGTGTAGTCGCCGGTGTGGCCGATCTCCCACACGAGACCGTTCGGCGCGTCGTTGCACGAGCGCCCCGCGGCAGTCGGTGATGCGAGGTTGGTCAGGTCGGCGGCGCGGCTCGCGGAAGGAGGCTCGCGAGCGCCGTGCGGCCTGCCGGGGTCAGCCTGACCGCGCGCGATGTCGGCAGCCGCTCGATCCATCTCCGCTCGAGCGCCCGCGCGCAGACGGCCGCGCCGAGCGCGCCGGAGAGGTGTGGGCGCCGCACGCTCCAGTCGAGGCAGCGGAGGACGGCGGGCCTGTGCGGCGGCAGTCCCTGCACGTCGACGCCGATGCGCCCGAGCACGGTCGCCGCGCGCGGGCCGAGCATGAACGAGCCGTCGCGCTCGGTGAGCGCGCACTCCCGCAGCAGCCCGGCGGTCAGCGCGACGCGGAGCCGGCCCGCGAGGTGGTCGTAGCAGGTGCGTCCCTCCGAGAGCGCCTCGCCGATCGTCGCATCGCGCAGCGACCGGGCGGGCTTACGCGGCGAGATCGCCGCGAGCGACTCGATCGCGTGTGCGACGTCGTCGTTCGCGAGGCGGAAGTAGCGGTGGCGGCCCGACCGCTCGAGTGCGAGCAGCCCGCCGTCGACGAGCCGCGCCAGGTGCGCGCTCGCGGTCGAGGCGCTGATGCGCGCTCTCCGCGCGAGTTCGCCCGCCGGCAACGCGCGGCCGTCGTGGAGCGCGGAGACGATCGCCGCGCGGGTCGGGTCGCCGAGCAGCGCGGCGACCGGTGCGATGTCGACGTCGGCGGCCACGCCCGCATCGTAGGCCGGACACGTTTCGTCGGGCGTCGAAACGTCGGGACCGTACGGTGTCTTTCGTGCTGAGCGACGAGGACATCCGCTACTGCCGCGAGCAGCTCGTGCCGCTCGCCGAGCTCTGCGACGATCTCGACGACGTGCGCGCGCGCATCGCCGCGCGGGAGCTGCCAGGTCTGCCGTACCCGGGCCTCGAGCTCGTG
>JAVKST010000135.1:0-7307 GCA_039583515.1 Gaiellaceae bacterium | reverse complement strand
ACGCCGAGGCCCGCGTCGTCGGGGTCGAGGGCCTCTGGGCGGCCGGCGTCGACGCCGGCGCGGTCGGGAGCGGCGGCTACGCCAGCGGTCTCGCCCAGGCGCTCGTGCTCGGGCTCGCCGCCGCCGAGTCGATCGCGCAGCGTTGACCGGTCAGCCGCCGAGGTAGGCGCAGGCGCGACGGTCGCCGGGCAGGGGCGACACCGCGACCTTGGTGACCCTCAGCTGCTTCTCCTCGACCTCGACCTCGCTCCCGACGGCCGGCGGCTCGCCTTCCCGCTCGACCAGCTCGTAGCCGGACGGCTTCCAGACGAAGAGGAGATAGCGCTCGCCCTCGGCCATGGCGGCGGAACCTTAGTCGTTCGCGAGGCGGTCGAGCAGCTCGAGCGTCATCGTCGTCCCCGAGTCCTCGTGCTCGACGGCGAGCGAGGCGCCGAGCGTGCGCGCGCGCTCCGCGAGCACCTCGAGCGAGCGGCGGCGCCGTTCGGCCGGCGCGTCGTCGCGAATCACGACCCGCACCTTGTTCTCGCCGGCCGCTGCGCCTACGTCGAAGCGCTGCGGCGGGCCGCGCCGGATCGCCGCCTCGAGCGCCTCGCGCACGATCTGGTAGAGCGCCGCCTGCGTCCGCTCCGGGAGCAGGTCGACGGCGGCGACGTCGAGCTCGACCTGGATCCCGTGCTCGATCGCGCGCGTCTGGGCGAGCGCGTGCACCGCCGTCGCGAAGCCGTGGTCCCGCAGGACGACGGGCTCGAGGTTGAAGGAGAGGTCACGCAGCTCGCCGATCGTCGTCCGCGTCCGGGCGAGCGCGCGGTCGAGGATCTCGAGCGCCTGCTCCCGCTCGCCGCGCGCGAGCAGGTCGAGGAGCGCGTCCAGCATCAGCGCGACGCCGGAGAGCGACTGCACAGGGCCGTCGTGGAGGAAGAGCGCGATCCGGCGCCGCTCGTCCTGCTCTGCCGCGAGGACCTGCTCGGTCAGCTCCTGGTCGACGTCGTCGGCCATGCGCGCCCGGCGCCTAGTCGATGATCGCTTCGCGCAGAGCGATCGCCACCGCGTGCGTGCGCGTGTCCGCCTCGAGCTTGGCGAGGATGTGACGGACGTGGCTCTTCACGGTCTCCTGGCTGATGAAGAGCTTCGTCGCCACGTCCGCGTTCGACATCCCGTCGGCGAGGAGCTGGAGGATCTCCCGCTCCCGCGTGGTCAGCATGTCGTCCTTCTCGCGCGCGGTGAGGAAGGCCGGCATCAGCGCCGGGTCGACGTAGCCCTCGCCCGTCGCGACCTTCTCGATCGCCCGCAGCAGCGTCTCGTGCGGCGCTTCCTTCAGCACATAGCCCTTCGCGCCCGACTCGAGGCCGCGGCTGAGCAGGCTGCGCTCGCTGTAGGCCGTGAAGATGAGGACGGCGGAGTCGGGGACCCGCTCGGTGAGGATCTTCGTCGCCTCCAGCCCGTCCATCCCCGGCATGCGCACGTCCATGATCACGACGTCGGGGCGCCGGCGCTCCGCGAGCGCGACGGCGGCCTCGCCGTCGCCGGCCTCGCCGATCACGCGGATGTTCGGTGCGCGGCTGAGCGAAAGCCGCAGCCCCTCGCGCACGACCTCGTGGTCGTCGACGATGAGGGTGGTGATCTCCGACCCCGGCATGGCCGCACGATCATAGAGCTACCGATCGGAAGTCACATAGCCAGAGCCAGCTGCTCTGCCCGCGGCGGCGGCTCGATGCGGACGCGGCGGCGGTCCCGCACGCCCTGCTCGCGGGCGAGCGTCCGCACCCGCTCGCGCACCGGCGCTGTCTGCTCCTGCGGCAGGTACGCGCCGCTGCGGTAGAGGCGCTCGTACTCCGGCAGCAGCTCGGGCCAGTCGCGCTCGAGCGCGGCGAGGAAGTGCTCGCGCGTCCCGCGCCGCAGGTAGAGGAGGTTCGCCCAGATCCCCGTCGCCCCGGCTTCGCGCGCGGCGTGGACGACGTCCGCGAGCAGCTCGGGACGGTCGCTGAGGCCGGGGAGGATCGGCGCCATCCCGACGCTCGCCCGGATCCCCGCCTCGACGAGGACGGAGAGCGCGCGCAGGCGCTGCCGCGGCGGCGCCGTCCCCGGCTCGGTGCGCCGCCAGATCTCCGTATCGAGCGTCGGGACCGAGAAGGTGACCGACACATCGGCGCGGCGTGCCGCCTCCGCCAGAACGTCGGCGTCCCGCACGACCAGTGGGCCGCGTGTGATCAGCGAGAACGGGTTCTCCGCCTCGGCGAGCGCCTCGATGCACGCGCGAGTCAGCCGGTAGCGGCCCTCGGCCGGCTGGTACGGGTCCGTCGCGGCGCCGATCGCGATCGCCTCGCCGCGCCACGACGGCCGCGCCAGCTCGCGCCGCAGCACCTCCGCGACGTTCGTCTTGACACGGATGCTGGCGCCGTAGCGGTCGTCGAACGGCCGGTCGGCGCGCGCCTCGAAGGCGCGGACGTAGCAGAACGTGCAGCGGTGGGCGCAGCCCATGTACGGGTTGAGCGACCACGCGAACGGCATCCCGCGGACGCGGTTGAGGGCGCTGCGGCAGGGCTCCTCCCGGTACTCGGCGGGCATCTCGCCGGAACTCTACCGAACGTGCGTTCGTGCAGGAGGGTATGACAGGACCCGCTCGTATACTGCGCCGCAGAGGCGTGGACGACATCCCGAGTACCGACGCCCTCGGGTGAGGGCGTGAGAATCCTTCTGGAGCTGATCGGGGTCGGGCTGCTGATCCTGCTCAACGCGTTCTTCGTCGCGGCGGAGTACGGCCTCGTGACGGCGCGCCGGACGCGGATCATCGAGCTGCAGCATCAAGGGAACCGCCGCGCACGCGACGTGCTGCGCATCACCGGCGACCCGCCGAAGTTCATCGCCGCCATGCAGCTCGGCGTCACGCTCACCTCGCTGGCGATCGGCGCGCTCGGCGAGCAGGTCCTGACTCGCGAGTTCGACAAGTGGATGGCGACCGTGCTCGCGATCGTGCTCGCCTACGCGCTCCTCAGCTTCTTCCACGTCGTCTTCGGCGAGCTCGTGCCGAAGGGCGTCGCGCTCGGGCACGCCGAGGGGACGGCGCTCTGGGTCTCGGTGCCGGTCCGCGGCTTCTTCGCGCTCTTCCGTCCGGCGATCTGGCTCCTGCGCGCATCGACCGACCTCGTCCTCCGGTCCTTCGGCCTCGAGCCGCCGGGCGCGGAGCGCGAGGTGCATTCGGAGGCCGAGCTGCGCATGCTCGTCTCGCGCTCGACGCAGCAGGGGCAGATCGAGGAGGGCGAGCGGGAGATGATCGACAAGGTCTTCGTCTTCGGCGACAAGGACGTCGCCGACGTGATGGTGGCCAAGCCGGACGTGGCGGCGGTCTCGATCGACCTGCCGCCGGAGCAGGCGCTCGCCGTGGTGCTCGATTCGCCCTACACGCGCTATCCCGTCTACCGCGAGTCGCTCGACGACATCGTCGGCGTCCTCCACGTTCGCGACCTCTTCACCGCGATCCACGACCGCGGCCTCGCCGACGTCCAGCTCGAGAAGCTGCTGCGGCAGGCCTACGTCGTGCCCGAGACGAAGGATCTCGCCTCGCTGCTGCAGGAGTTCCGGCGCACGAACAACCACTTCGCCGTCGTCGTCGACGAGTACGGCGCGATGGTCGGCGTCGCGACGCTCGAGGACCTGCTCGAGGAGATCGTCGGCGAGATCGAGGACGAGTTCGACGTGCCGGAGGAGCAGGTCGAGCAGATCGACGTGGACACGTACCGCGTCGACGGCATGTTCCCGATCGACGAGTTCAACGACCGCTTCGGAACAGACCTGCCGGAGGAGGACTTCCACACCGTCGCCGGGTTCGTGTTCGGCCAGCTCGGCCGCGCACCCGCGCCCGGAGACGACGTCTCCTACGACGGGATGCGGTTCGACGTGCTCGAGGTCGAGGGCAACCGAATCGAGCGGATCGCGGTCACCTTCGAGCAGCGCCCGACCCCTCGCCCCGGCCCCGAGGACACGCTGCTGCTGGACGAGGACGAGCTCGAGTAGCGCTCAGCAGGGCTCAGGCGGGGGACGCTCGCGCAGGCGAGCCTAATCGCCGGACTCTTGTGTAAGAAACCGGCCGCGACCGGCCATTCGTGTTGTAGTGGACCGGGATTTGGGCGATACGAGCCACCGTGATCGGCTGGAGGCGATCTTCCGTGAGCATTACGACTCGGTGCTCGCGTATGCCCGGAGGCGGGCGCCAAGCTCCGTTGCGGACGATGCTGCGGCCGAGACATTCGCGATTGCCTGGCGGAAGGCGGACAAGATCCCTCGCGAGCCACTGCCTTGGCTGCTGGGCATCGCCCGTCGCGTGCTGGCAACGCAGCGGCGCGCCTCAGAACGGCGCGAACGCCTCTCGAACCGACTCGCCCGCAACCTTGATGCGACGTCGCCCGACGATCAGGTGGGCGAAGCGCTCGGGGCGGCGCTCAACGCTCTCCCTGAGCGAGACCGAGAGGTGCTCCTGCTGATCGCCTGGGAGGGGCTCACCGCCAGGGAGGCGGCGGCCGTCGTCGGTGCTTCTCCGGCGGCGGTGTATGTGCGTCTGCATCGAGCCCGCCGCCGTCTGCGAACTGCGCTCGTCCCTCCCAAGGCTGCTGACTCGTCTTCTAGATCAGTCCACTCCGACCTTGCCCCTGTCGGCAAAGGAGAGTCACGATGATCGACGCGACCGACCCGATCGAACTGCTCCGACGACGCAATCCCATTCCCCCTGGCTCTCTGTATGAGGTCGCAGCCGAACAAGCGGCAGGCGTCCTCGCAAAGCTCCGCAGCGACGACGGTCTTGAGCTGGATCCGAAGGCTGCCAACAGAGCTTTGGCCGGGCTCGCGAGGCGACGTCGCGGACGCAGACGGCTCGTTCTGGCTCCTGTGGCGGGTGTACTGGTCGTACTCGCAGCCACCGGAGTCGCGACCGCCACCGGCGTGATGCCGTGGATCACCCGGGCGCAGGAGTTCAGGTCGGCGCCGTTTTTGACGACGCCAAACCCAGCAGCGCTTCCGGGGAGCCACGTCGTCCTCACCATGTCCGGTCCGGAGTCGACGACCTTCGAGGTCATCACCAACAACACCGTGACGATCGGCGGCGAGGCGAACTCCTGCGTGGCCGTCATCAACAAGGACGCACAGAGCCGTTCGCAGCACCTCACGACCGGATGCGGTGGACCAAGCACGGTTGCCGCGCCCAGCGCCTCGAGCAGCGACTGGCAAGCGCCGTCAGGCACCGAATATGCCGTCGTGGACGGTCAACAACCGACCTCGAACACAGCCACGGTTGCTCTGAGAGATCCAAAGGGCGCCACCATCGCGACTGGGCAGCTTGGAGGCGGCTACTTTCTGATCTTCACCCCCGCCACGGCCACGCTGCCTTCAAACGGCAGCCTCGTCTTCTCGGACGCCTCGGACCACGTCGTCGATTCGCAGCCACTTGACCTATCAGCCCTGCGGCCCTGCACATCCGCGGCTTCGCCGGCGCCGTGCGGGTAGAGGCACGAGATAGGCGTCGGGGGTCATTTCGCAACACTCGCGCAGAGCAGCCGAGAATCTCGATTCTCGGCCCGCTACCGTCGAATTGATGACGAGGACGCTCGCGCAGGGCGCGGGTTAGTTCCGACGGCTCAGAGCGTTCGGCAAGACTTGGCTTGCATGTCGGATCTGCCGCCTTGGGTCGACGGATGGTGTGTCCGCTTTCTCGGAGGGAGGCCTGCGACTGTCCTATTTGCGGTCTCGCATCTGTCTGAGGTTTGGGGTGTTGGTCTGGCGGATGGACGCGATGTCGTCATCAAGCGTCGCGCGGATGACTCGGGGCGGACGGCCAGCTGCGGTAGGGCTCAGCGGTTGCTTGCGGAGCAAGGGTTTCCTTGTCCGCTGCCGTTGACGGACGTGATCATCGATGGCGGAGTCGCAACGCACGCAGAGCAGTTTGTTGGAGGCGGGGAGCGCCAGTTAGACGAAACACCGGCCGCGGCTGCACGTTCGGCGGTGTTACTCGCCGACCTTGTCGGGCGGCTGAGTGCTGTCCACCTTGATCCGCCTCTGCCGAATCCTGAATGGGTGCGGTGGAACGCGGGGTTGCCTGCGCGGCATCGAGTGACGAGGGCTCCTGCCTGGCTCGAGAACACGGGCCGCCGCGTGCAGGCCAAGCTCGCGGCGTGCGTTTTGTCGCCCGTGCTCGGTCACGCGGATTGGGAGGCACAGAACATGGAGTGGCGGGAAGGCAAGCCACTTGCCGTCCATGACTGGGATAGCCTCGCGTTCCTTCCCGAGGCGACGATCGCAGGAACTGCTGCAGGAGTCTTTGCAACCCACGATGAGCCCACCCTCGCGCCGCTTGAAAGCTCGAAAGCCTTCCTCGATGCGTACGAGAGCGCACGTGGCTCCCGCTTCTCACCTTACGAGACGGAAGTCGCCTGGGCAGCGAGCATCTGGGTCGCTGTCCACAACGCCCGCGACGAACTCATCTACGACCGACCGCGACTCAGCTACGCACGACTAAAGGAGCAACGATTCTTGCGCCTCAGCCGGGCTCAGGCATAAGCCCGCACACCGGCAGGTTCGCGCTCTTCGTCAGGCGTGAGTGCGGAGCGCTGGCCCAAGCGACCGCGCCGCTAGGGTCGATCCGTGGGAAAGCCGGTCGCAGGCCCGCTGTACGCGGTCGCGATGGCCGCCGTCGTGGTCGCGGTCGACGTCCTGTTCTTCCGAGGTCACTTCTGGGAGAGGCTGGCCGCGAACGTCGGCATCGTCCTCGTCTTCGCCGCGTTCTACTTCAGGTTCGTGCACCGTTCGTAGAGCTGGAGCGGCGCGATCCCCCCGTCCGCGATCGTCCACGCCGCAAGCTCGTCGCGAGCCACGGAGTAGATCAGGTACGGCTTGCCCTGCCAGAGCCCGACGTTCTCGACGTCCGTTCGGGACGGGCGCGGCGGCGCCGAGACGTGCGAGTGGACGACGGCGAGCTCGCAGCCCTCGTCCTCGAGGAACCACAGCTCGGGGTCGACGTCGAGCTCGAAGCGGTAGGGCGAGGCGGCGGCGTTGCGCCCCGGCTCGTAGCGATCCGCGTGCCCGTCGCGCAGGACGATCAGCCCGCAGCTCTCGTTCGGCAGCTCCGCGCGCGCGTGCTCGGCCAGCGCCTCGCGCACGGCCGGTGGCACTACCACCACAGCTTGGTCTCGTCGATCTCGTCGCCCTGCCAGAAGCCGGCGGACAGGTACTTCCAGCCGCCGTCGGCGAGCACGCAGACGACGACGCCCTCGTCGAGCTCGCCCACGAGGCGCCGGGCCACGTGGACGACGGCGCCCGAGGAG
>JAVKST010000134.1:0-7352 GCA_039583515.1 Gaiellaceae bacterium | reverse complement strand
CCGCCCGCGCCCGCTGCGGGGCCCCCGTTCTGAGGCGGCCCACCGGCCGCAGGCGGATCGGCTGCCGCGGCGACCGGTGGCGGCGCCGCGGTCGCCGGCTGGCCGGCGCTCGAGCCGCTGTCGGATCCCGAGGAGGAGGCGAGCGCCTGTCCGTCGGAGGCGGGCGCATCGGAGGCGGGCGCCGCAAGTGCCACGGCCGTCACCCGTGCGCCGGCGCGCGGCGTGTCGACGTGCGGCGACACAGCGACGTAGCTCGACGAGGGAGTCGCAGCGCCGGCGGACGCGGGGACGGAGCTCAACTCCTGCTGTATCTCCAAGGCAGCGCGCTCCGGCTTCGCTGTCGCACCCAGGACGTCCGCGTGAGCGTGCGCGATCGGCGCGACCAGCCGCTCAACGGCGCCGGCGGGAAGCGAGATCGCCGCGATGGAGGTGGCGGGGATGACCGCGGCGACGCCGATGAGCGGCAGCACTGCCCGCGACAGCCGTATGTGCCGCTTGCCGGCTCGGCGTGAAACCGCAGCGAAGTCGCCGTCGGCCGAAGCGGCCTCGACGGCGACGCGATAGTCGTCCTCGAGGTCGGAGATGCCGTACTTCGCCGCCACCAGCTTCCCCGTCGCCAGCACCCGCAGTGCCGCCCAACGGTGGCGAACCTCGCGCTCGTATGCGCGCTCCTGCGCGCTGAGGAGGCGCACCTTCCCCGTCGGCGTGCAGGTGAACTCCTCGCTCCAGCGATCCGGAAGCGGGACCATGAGCTGCAGCTGACGGCCCTCGACCGTCAGGCGAAGCGTCACGCTGTTCTCCTCCTCGCGGAGGCAGTAGCCGTCGAGCCCGTGACGGAGGAGGAAGCGCTCGAGCTGCGTGCGAGGGCTCGGCGTCTCCCGCCCATGTCCGTTCGGGATGGGATGGCGCGCCGAAGATGTCGAGGAGAATTGCCGCATGCCGATTGGACGTGCTGCCGCTGGATCTGACAGTAGGTCGGCGTCCGATCGACGAGCTTCCCCCGATGGGGTGATCGAGGGCGCGGCCCCGGAAGGGGGAGGGCGCTGCCTAGCCCGCTAGAGGTACATGACCCAGGAGCGGGTCGCGCCGCACGCACAGTCCTTGTGCTTCGCGGAGCAGCGCCGACAGTCCCAGTACTCCCACCAGATCCACTTCAGGTGCTGGATCTCGAGGGCGATGAGGCCGAGAATCCACAGGAGGACGAGGGTTCGCGACACACCGTCACGGTGGCACACGGCCGGGTGGCCCGCAATGGGCCACCCGGCTCATCCAAGAAGCGTTCGCGGCCTACCAACGACGGGCGCCGGCCCGGCCGATGCCGCCGGTGAACAGGCTGATCAGCCAGATCAACGCGAGCACGGCGGCGACGATGAACAGCCAGTGGACCACGAACCCGACGCCGAATGCGATCAGCGCCAGGACAGCAAGCAGCACGAGCAGCAACATCGCTCCTCCTTCACCCGATGCGGGGTCGGTTTCAGGTGTTCCTGATGGAACGGCCCGGGGCGCGGGTCGGTTACGCCACGAGCGGCGAAAGGATGAGAATCGCGTGTCGATGCCGCTGTCGTAGCGGAACGTGTAGAGCGCGAGCTCGTACGAGCGACCGTCACCGCCGGCGCCTCGGCGGGTCTTCCGTACCCTCCCTGCTGCGCGATGGGCGTCTCGATCGAGTTCACGGAGGCCGAGCGCGAGCGGGCGAGGGCGTACCACCGGCCGCTCTACGCCGGGCTCGTCCTCGACCTCGCGCTCGGCGGCGGCCTGCTGGCGGCGCTCGCCTGGAGCCGGCTCGGGACGTGGCTCGATCCGCGCGGGCTTCCGCCTGCCGCCGCCGCGGCGGCGTACGCGGCGGCGGTGATCGCGCTCTCGACGGCGGTGCGGACGCCGCTCGGGCTCGGGCTCGGCTGGGCGCGCGAGCGGCGCTGGGGCTTCTCGACGCAGTCGCTCCGCGGGTGGCTGGTGGATCGGGCGAAGGCGCTGGCGGTATCGGTTCTGCTCGCCGCGGCCGCGTGGGCCGCCGCGGTCGCGCTCGCGCGGAAGCTGCCGGGGTGGTGGGCCCTGCCGGCCGCCCCGGCGCTCGCGCTCGCGGTGCTCCTCCTCTCGTTCCTCGCGCCGGCCGTGTTCGAGCCGCTCTTCAACCGGTTCCGACCGCTCGACGACGCGGAGCTCGCCCGCGAGCTGCGCGCGCTCGCGGAGCTGGCGGGCGTCCCCGTTCGGACGTGCTCGTGGCCGACGCGAGCAGGCGGACGACGAAGGTGAACGCGTACGTCTCCGGCCTCGGCCGGACGCGGCGTGTCGTCCTCTTCGACACCCTGCTGGCTGCCGCGGATCCGGGAGCTCTGCGCGTCGTCGTCGCGCACGAGCTCGGGCACCGGCGCGACCGGCACCCGGCGAAGCTCACGCTGCTGGCCATGGCCGCCGCCGTGGCGGCGGTCGCCGTGCTCTGGGCGGTGCTCGGCACGCGCGTGGCCGCGCCGGGAGCTCTGCCGGAGGCGCTGCTGCTCCTGCTCGGGCTCGAGCTCGCGGCGATGCCGTTCGGCGCTGCGCTCTCCCGCCGCTGGGAACGGGACGCCGACCGCTGCTCGCTCGACCTCAGCGCCGACCCCGACGCCTTCGCCCGGGCGCACGTCGGGCTCGCCCGGCGCAACCTCTCGGACCTCGCGCCGCCGCGGCTCGCGTACGTGTTCCTGTTCTCGCACCCGACGCCGCCGGAGCGGCTCGCTCTCGGCGCGGCGTGGCGCGAGGCACGGGCATAGAGTCCGGCCGTGGGCGCTCTCGACCTGACCGGCAAGCGGGCGATCGTCACGGGCGCGTCCTCGGGCATCGGCCGCGCGACCGCATTCGCGCTCGCGGAGGCGGGAATCCGCGTCGCCGGCGGCGCGCGGCGAGTCGAGCGCCTCGAGAGCGAGGTCGCGCTCCCGCTCGACGTGAGCGACCCGGCGAGCTGCGAGGCGTTCGTCGCCGGGGCGGTCGAGCGCCTCGGCGGCCTCGACATCCTCGTCAACAACGCCGGTCTCGCGCTCGGCCGCTCCCCGTTCGACGAGTCCACGGAGGAGGACGAGGCGACGGTGTTCCGCGTGAACGTGCTCGGCCTCGTGCGGATGACGAGGCTCTGCCTGCCGCACTTCGGGGACTGGGGTCACATCGTGAACATGGGCTCCGTCGCCGGCCGCGTCGCGTACGAGGGCGGCGCGACCTACGTCACCGCGAAGTTCGCCGAGCGCGGCTTCACGTACGCGCTGCGGGAGGATCTTCTCGGCCGTCCCATCCGCGTGACCACCGTCGACCCGGGCCTCGTGGAGACGGAGTTCTCGCTCGTCCGCTTCAAGGGCGACGAGGAGAAGGCGGCGGCGGTCTACCGCGGCATCGAGGCGATGCGGCCGGAGGACATCGCCGAGTGCATCCTGTTCGCGCTGACCCGCCCCTGGCACGTCAACGTCGACGAGATCGTGGTCAAGGCGCGCAACCAGTCCTCGGGCGGCCGGATCCTGCGCGAGCCGTGAGCTGGCGCGTCGTGATCGTGACGCGCGTCGCGCCGGTGCTCGCCGGCTTCGACGCGGTCGTGCGCGAGGCCGGGCACGAGCCTGTCGCGCTCCTGACGATGCGGAGCGTCGACGGCCGCTACGGGCCCGCCGCGGACGACGGGCCGCTCGTGGGCGCCGCCGGGGCCGACCTCGACGTCCTGCTGCCGGCGCGGCGCAGCTCGCTGGCTCCGCTGCTCGCGTCGGTCCGGCCCGATCTCGTCGTCTGCATGGGCTTCCCGTGGAAGATCCCCGCGGACGCGCTGGCCGTGCCGCGGCTCGGCTGGATCAACGGCCACCCGTCGCTGCTGCCCCGGCACCGCGGCCCGATCCCGATCGCGTGGGCGATCCGGAACGGCGACGACGAGATCGGCGTCACCTTCCACCGGATGGACGCGGAGCTCGACACGGGCCCGATCCTCGCGCAGCGGCCGTTCTCGCTCGGAGACCTCGAGCCGCCGGAGGCGTTCTACCAGCGGCTCGGTCCCACCGTGGTCGAGACCCTGGCCGAGGCGCTCGAGCGGCTGGCCGCCGGCGAGGACGGGACGCCGCAGGAGGAGGGCGGCGAGTACGAGACGTTCTTCGAGGCGGACGACGTCTGGCTCGACGTCTCGCGTCCGGCGGCCGAGCTGCACCGGCACGCGTGGGGTTGGCGCTACGCGCTCGCGCCGGGGGTGGAGGTGCCGGGGGCGCTGGTGGAGCTCGACGGCGCGCCCGTGCGCGTGCTCGCGACGTCGCTCGTCGAGGTCGAGGGGGCGCGGCGGCTCGAGTGCGGCGACGGGCCGCTCTGGCTCGTGGAGACGGAGGAGCTCAGCGAGGAAGCGGCCAGGCGCTCCAACGGTCCGGCTGCATCCACGCGCTGACGCGCTTCGCCTCGCGCTCGCCGAACGGCTTGCCGGTGTAGCGGATCGAGAGCCGGTCGATGTCGCGCAGCTCCGCATCCTCCTCGAGCGAGACGACGCGGCCGATGAGGCTCACCTGCCGGTACCAGTCGTGGGCGCCGAGCACCGTCAGTGCCAGGGCCGGGTTCTGGCGCAGGTAGCGCAGCCGGAGGCGGCTCAGATCCATGTTGAGGAGGACGCGGCCGTCCCCCCAGTCGTACCAGGTGGCGGCGGTGTGGGGCGTCCCGCGCGGGCTGACGGTCGCGACGACCGCCGGGTTCGGGCGCGCCAGGAAGTCGTCGACCTCCGGTGGGACGGGAACGGGCGGCATGGCCGCGAGCCTACCGAGCGGCTTTTCGCTCGGCCCAGCGCTTCAGGCCGGCATACGACTGCCAGAACGGCATCGCCTGCCCGTACGCCTCGGCGTCCTCGTCCGAGTCGGACAGCTCGGCGAGCGCGTAAGCGACGAACTCCTCCTCGCTCGCGCCGCCCGCGACCGACTCGGCCCAGTCGAGGAGGGT
This sequence comes from Gaiellaceae bacterium, assembly GCA_039583515.1. Lineage (GTDB taxonomy): Bacteria > Actinomycetota > Thermoleophilia > Gaiellales > Gaiellaceae > Palsa-739. The sequence goes on along the minus strand of JAVKST010000134.1, from coordinate 2,432 downwards.
GAGGCGGAACTCGGCGAGGTGGCGGTCGGGATCGTCCGCGACGCCGAAGTGGATCAGCGCGAGACGCTCGGGCGCGCGGCGCTCGATCTCGTCGAGCGTCCGCTCCCACGCCTCGACGTCGATCTCCGGCGGCGGCGTCGGCGGCAGCGCGAAGCGGCCGGGGAGAACGCGCACGCCGCAGGCGTCGCCGGCGTAGAGCGTGCCGTCGGGGTCGAGGTAGCAGACGTGATGCGAGGCGTGGCCGGGCGTCGGGAAGCACTCGAGCCCGAGCACGCGCTCGCCGACGGAGTGGACGTTCTCCTCCGGCAGCGGCGCGAGCTCTCCCCAGAGGGAGTCGAACGCGTCGCCGTAGAGCCGGCGCGCGCTGCGCTCGAGCCGCTCGGGATCGACGAGGTGCGGCGCGCCGACCTCCGAGACGTGCACCTGGAGGGCGGGGTGCTCGCGGACGAGGACGCCCGCCGCGCCCGCATGGTCGAGGTGGATGTGGCTGAGCAGCAGGTGCCGGACGTCGCCGAGCGCGAGGCCGTGCTGGGCGAGGCCCCCCTTCAGGGCGTCGACCGTCGTCGTGGGCCCGCAGTCGAAGAGCGCCGGCCCGTCCTCCGTGTCGAGCAGGTAGCTCGCGATCACGCGCGAGCGGCCGAGGTGGTGGAGGTCGATCGGCTCCGGGGCGGACACGGGGCGATCCTACGCCGCGCTTCCGCTTCGGCGGCCGATGCTCTAGCCTCGGCTCGTGCCGATCTGCGCGAGTTGCGGGCACGAGACGGCGGAGGACGCGAACTTCTGTCCGAAGTGCGGCGCGCCGTACGAGCCTCCTGCCCCGACGCGGGAGGTGCGGAAGACGGTGACCGTCGTCTTCTGCGACCTGACGGGGTCGACCGCGCTGGGCGAGTCGACGGATCCGGAGGCGCTGCGGGCGCTGCTCGCAAGCTACTTCGAGCGGATGTGCGGGATCGTCGAGTCCCACGGCAGGTCGGTCGAGAAGTTCATCGCGATGCCGTGATGGCGGTCTTCGGGGTGCCGGTCGCGCACGAGGACGACGCGCTGCGCGCGTGCCGGGCGGCGGTGGAGATGCGGGATGCGCTGCCCGAGCTGGGCATCGCCGGCCGCGTCGGCGTCAACGGGAGCGCCGCCTGGAGCTGAAGGGAAAGGCGGAGCCCGTCTCGGCTTATCCGCTGCTGGCGGTGACCGGCGAGTTGGAGCGGCGTTTCGCCACGCCGATGGTCGGCCGCCGGCGCGAGCTGCAGGGGCTGCGCGACGCGTTCGCGCGCGCCGAGGCCGACCGCTCGTGCCAGCTCTTCACCGTCCTCGGCTCCGCGGGGGTCGGCAAGTCGCGGCTCGCAGCCGAATTCCTCGCGAGCCTGGAGGCGCGGGTGGTGCGCGGCCGCTGCCTCTCCTACGGCGAAGGGATCACCTACTGGCCGGTCGTCGAGATCCTGAAGCAGCTCGAGACGCTGCCGGAGGGCGATGCCGCACGGCCGCTGCGTTCGCTGCTGGGCGAGGCGGACGCGCCGGCGGCGGCGGAGGAGATCGCCTGGGGTTTCCGCAAGCTGCTCGAGCAGGAGGCACAGGCGAGGTCGTTGGTGGTCGTCTTCGACGACCTGCACTGGGCGGAGGAGACGCTACTCGACCTCGTCGAGCACGTCGCGGAGCTCTCGCGTGACGCGCCGATCCTGCTGCTCTGCATGGCGAGGCCCGAGCTCCTGGAGCGGCGGCCGTCCTGGGGCGGCGGCAAGTGGAACGCGACGACCGTCCTGCCCGAGCCGCTCGACGCCGGCGAGAGGGAGCAGCTCCTCTCCGAGCTCGGCCGGGTGCCGGACGCGCTGCGCGAGCGGATCGTGCTGGTGGCGGAGGGCAACCCGCTCTTCCTCGAGGAGATGCTCGCCCCTCGTCCGCGACTCCGGCCGCGAGCGGGTCGAGGTGCCGCCGACGATTCACGCGCTTCTCGCAGCGCGGCTCGACCAGCTCGACCCCGCCGAGCGGTCGGTGCTCGAGCACGGCTCCGTCGAGGGGCGGACCTTCCATCGCGGCGCGGTGGCTGCGCTCGCCGACGGCGAGCGCACCGTCGACCAGCGTCTCGTCGCCTTGGTGCGCAAGGAGCTCGTCCGGCCCGACCGGGGCCAGCTCCCCGGTGACGACGCGTACCGCTTCCGCCACCTCCTGATCCGCGACGCCGCCTACGACGCGCTGCCGAAGGCGACGCGCGCAGATCTCCACCGCCGCTTCGCGGAGTGGCTCTCCGAGAACGGCGGAAGCCTCGTCGAGCTGGACGAGATCCTCGGCTACCACCTCGAGCAGGCCGCGCGGTACCTCGAGGAGCTCGGCCGGCTCGACGCGGAGATCGCGCTCGCGGCCGGCGGTCGTCTCGGGGCGGCGGGAAGCCGCGCCGCGACGCGCGGCGACATGCGTGCCGCCCTTGTCCTGCTCGAACGCAG
>JAVKST010000133.1:0-7399 GCA_039583515.1 Gaiellaceae bacterium | reverse complement strand
CTCCCCGCTCGTGCCGCTCGCGCTCGGTGCCGGCGCGGCGCTTGTCGTCCTGGCGTCGCTCCTCGGCCTCGTGCGGCTGCGACGGCGGCTGCCGGCTCAGGCGTCGCCGCCAGAGGTCGGGGCTGGAGCCGTCGTGATCCCGCTGCGGCGCCGCGCAGAGCGCCTCGACGAGCGCCTTGTTGCCTGAGCAGGCGCCACATTCTGCCGCACGCGCCTCCGTATCATGGCCGGATGCGGTTCTACCTGACGACGCCGATCTACTACGTCAACTCCACGCCGCACTTGGGTCACGCGTACACGACGACCATCGGCGACATCCTCGTCCGCCACCAGCGGCAGCGCGGCGCTGACACCTTCTTCCTCACGGGCGTCGACGAGCACGCGACGAAGGTCTGGCGGGTGGCGCAGGAGCAGGGGCTCGAGCCCCAGGAGTACGCCGATCGAATCGCCCTGCCGTGGCGCGAGCTGCCGCAGCGGCTGAACGCCGACATCGACTTCTTCCTCCGCACGAGCGACGAGGGTCACAAGCGATTCGTCCGCGACTTCCTGCAGCGCATCTACGACAGCGGCGACGTCTACGAGGACGTCTACGCCGGCCTCTACTGCGTCGGGTGCGAGGCATTCAAGACGGAGGAGGAGCTGACACCCGAGGGGCTCTGCCCGGACCATCTCGTCCCGCCGGAGTGGATCGAGGAGAAGAACTGGTTCTTCCGGCTCTCCGCCTACCAGGAGCGGCTGCTCGCGCTCTACGACGAGCGGCCCGACTTCGTGCGGCCGGACTTCCGCTACAACGAAGCCCGCGCCTTCATCGCCGGCGGGCTGCGCGACTTCAGCATCTCCCGGGCCGGGCAGCCGTGGGGCATCCTGCTCCCGTGGGACGAGAGCCAGGTCGCGTACGTCTGGGCGGACGCGCTCGCCAACTACCTGAGCGCGCTGACCTACGCGCGACCGGGCGAGGACCTGCGAGATCGCTACTGGCCGGTCGCGCATCACCTCCTTGCGAAGGACATCCTGCGCTTCCACTGCGTCTACTGGCCCGCGCTGCTGCTCTCCGCCGGCTACGAGCCGCCGCGGCAGCTCTTCGTGCACGGATACCTCCTCCTCGACGAGCGCAAGATCTCGAAGTCGCTCGGGAACGTCGTCGACCCGCTCGAGCTGATCGACGTGTACGGCGCCGACCCGCTCCGCTACTGGATCGCGCGCGCCGTCTCGTTCGGCCAGGACGGGAGCGCGTCGATCGACGGCATCCGCGAGCGCTACGAGAACGAGCTCGCCAACGACCTCGGCAACCTCCTCTCGCGGACGTCGGCGATGATCGCGCGCTATCGCGACGGGCATCTGAAGCGCGTCGAGAGCGAGCCGCCGCTCGACCTCGCCGCGCTCGCAGCCGACGTCGCGGCGCGGTTCGACCGCTTCGACGTCACCGGCGCCCTCGACGTGCTCTGGGACGGAGTCCGCGTCCTCAACCAGTACGTCTCGGCCGAAGCTCCCTGGCAGCTCGCCAAGGACGACGCGAACGCGGAGCAGCTCGACGCCGTGCTCTACAACCTCGTCGACGGCCTGACGGCGCTCGCGGTCGCACTCGCAGCGTTCCTGCCGGAAACGGCGCCGAGGATCCTCGCTGCGCTCGAGCAGGGCGACGACCTCTCGTGGGAGCGCGTGCGCAACGGCGTCGCCGCGGAGGTCGGCGGAATCGCGGCAGCCGAGCCGCTCTTCCCGCGCGTCGACCTCCCGGCCGCGACCGCGTGATCGACACCCACGCGCACCTCACCGCACTCGACGACCCCGGCGAGGCGGTCGAGCGCGCACGGCAGGCGGGGGTGGAGCGGATCCTCACCGTCGGCACCGACGTCGCCGACTGCCGCCGCGCCCTCGAGCTGGCGGACGCCCACGACGGCGTCCACGCGATTCTCGGCATCCACCCGCATCAGGCGGGCAAGGCCGCGGCTGCGGAGCTCGAGCAGCTTCGTGACCTGCTCACGCACCCGAAGGCGGTCGCGGTGGGGGAGACGGGACTCGACTGGTTCCGCGACTATGCGCCCCGCGCGGATCAGCAGCGGCTGTTCGCGGCAGAGCTCGAGCTCGCGGCCGAGCTCGGCAAGCCGGCCGTGATCCACACACGCGCCGCAGACGAGGACACGCTGGCCGCCCTTGGCGGCTTCGACGGCACCGTCGTCCTCCACTGCTTCTCGTCGCCGCACCTGCTCCCGGCCGCGCTCGAGCGCGGCTGGTACGTCTCGTTCGCCGGCAACGTCACCTTCCCGAAGGCGGTCGACCTCCGTCTCGGCGCGACGCAGGTGCCGCCCGACCGCCTGCTCGCCGAGACGGACGCGCCCTACCTCGCTCCGCAGCCCGTCCGCGGCAAGCGGAACGAGCCGGCCTACGTCGCCCACACGCTCGCCGCGCTCGCGCAGGCGCGGAGCGAGGACGCAGCCGCGCTCGAGGCGCAGATCGATCGGAACGCCGCGCGATGCTTCGGGCTGTGAAGAAGGAGTACGGCCAGCACTTCCTGGCCGACCGGAACATCCTCGGCGTGATCGGACGCCTGGCGGAGCTCGCGCCCGAGGACGTCGTGCTCGAGATCGGCCCCGGCGAGGGCGTGCTCACGCGCTATCTCGCGGAGCGCGTCGCCCACGTCCAGGCGGTCGAGATCGACCGTGCGCTCGAGCCGCGGCTGCGCGACCTGCCTTCGAACGTCTCGCTCGAGTTCGGCGACGCGCTCGCGCTCGAGTTGCCGCGCAACGCGACGAAGCTCGTCTCGAACCTGCCCTACAACGTCGCGACGCCGCTGATCGTCGAGAGTCTCGACGGGCTGCCGAACGTCTGCCTGTGGTGCGTCATGGTGCAGCGCGAGGTCGCAGAGCGCCTGTTCGCCGAGCCCCGGACGAAGGCGTACGGGGCGGTCTCGGTTCTCGTCCGGCTCGCCGCCGAGCGGACGGGATTCCACCCCGTCCCGCGCACCGTCTTCCGGCCGCCGCCGAACGTCGACTCCGCGCTGGTGGCGTTCCGCCGCAAGGAACTGCCACGCGAGTTCGCGCGCGTGAAGGAGGTCGCCGCCGCCGCGTTCGCACACCGGCGCAAGACGCTCCCCAACTCGCTCGCGCTCGCCGGCGCGGCGTCGCGCGAGCAGGGCGTCGCTGCGCTCGCCGCACTCGGGCGCCCGCCGGCGACGCGCGCCGAGGCACTGGCGCCGGACGAGTTCGTCGCGCTCACGGAGGCGCTCGCGTGAAGCGGGCGCCCGCGGCGGCGAAGATCAATCTCGCGCTCGTCGTCGGCCCTCTCCGGGACGACGGGAAGCACGAGGTGCTCACGGTCCTGCAGCGGATCGACCTCGTCGACCGCATCGAGCTCGACGACGCCCCGACGCTCCGGGTCGAGGGCTTCCCCGAGGACACGCTCGTGCGGCGGGCGCTCGAGGACCTGGCCGAGCGCGGAGGCGCCGAGCCGCGCTGGCACGTGCGGATCGAGAAACGGATCCCCGTGGCGGCCGGTCTCGGTGGCGGCAGCTCGGACGCGGCGACCGCGCTCCGGCTGGCGAACGGCGCGCTGCCGGAGCCGCTGCCGCCCGACGAGCTGCGCGAGCTCGCGGCGGGCCTGGGCGCCGACGTCCCGTTCTTCCTGGCCGCGGGGCCGCAGCTCGGGGAAGGAGACGGAAGCGTTCTGGCGCCGCTCGACCTGCCGCAGGATTTCTGGGTGCTCGTCCTCGTGCCGCGCGGCGCGGTGAAGCCGTCGACCGCCTCGGTCTACGCCGACTTCGACGCACGCGGCGGCGGCGCGGGCTGGGACGAGCGACGCGCCGCGCTGCTCGAGGCACTCGGCCGTGTCGAGCGCCCGGGCGACCTCGCCTCACTCCCGCCGAACGACCTCGCGCGCTCGCCGGCCGCCGACGACCTCTGCGCCGCTGGAGCCTTCCGCGCGGACGTCTCCGGTGCCGGACCGGCTCTCTACGGGCTGTTCCACGACAAGCGCGACGCGGAGGCCGCGAAGCGCTCTCTGCGGCGCCTCGGGCGAGCCTGGGTGGCGGCGCCAGCGTGGTACGGTTGACGCGTGCTCGAGAGCCATGCGCACCTCGTCGAGCGCGGCCCGGGAGGCTGGCTCCAAGCCCGCCGGACGCGCTTCGCACTGTGGATCGCGGCGGCGGAGGGCGTCGTCGTGGCGGTCTCCCACGGGGCGACGAAGTGGACGGTGCTCGGGCTCGCGGCGGTGTCGCTGGTGCTCTGGGCCGCCGGCCGCCACAGCCAGTCGAAGCTCGTCCGCCAGGCACTCTGGATCCTCGCCGCCTCGCAGCTGCTCGCGCTCCTGCTCGTCGTGCTCGCGGTGATCGTGAAGTGGGCGGTCATCCTCGGGCTCGTCGCCTTCGCGGTGCTGGGACTCGCGTTCCTCTTCTTCGACCGCCGATAGAATCGTTTGCGCCCTGGGGCGTGGCCAAGTGGTAAGGCAACGGGTTTTGGTCCCGTGATCCCAGGTTCGAATCCTGGCGCCCCAGCCACCTTTTCCTGACATGTCCGACGAGCTCGCAGCAGTCGTGATGGCCGGTGGGATGGGCACGCGCATGAAGAGCGCGACGCCGAAGCACCTGCACGCGCTGCTCGGGCGCAGGATGGTCGACTGGGTGATCGCGGCGGCGCGCGACGCGGGCGTCCGCCGCGTCGTCGTCGTCGCCTCCCCCGATACGGCCGAGCTCTACGACGGGGTCGAAGTCGCCGTGCAGGAGGAGCCGCTCGGCACGGGCGACGCCGTCCGCTCCGCGCGCGAGGCGCTCGCAGGCTTCACCGGCGACGTCCTCGTCCTCAACGGCGACGTGCCGGCGCTGAGGCCCGGCACCCTGCTGCATCTCCTCGAGACGCACCGCACGGCCGGCGCGGCCGCCACTCTCCTGTCGTTCGAGCCCGAGGACACCCGTGCGTACGGCCGCGTCGTCCGCGACGGCGGCGGCCACCTGGCGGGGATCGTCGAGGCTTCGGACGCCTCCGAGGAGGAGCTCGCGCTGCGCGAGGTCAACTCCGGCATCTACGTCTTCCGGGCCGAGAAGCTCTGGCCCGTGCTCGAACGGCTCGAGCCGCACAACGCCCAGGGCGAGCTCTACGTCACGGACACGCTTGCGCTGCTCGTCGGCGACGGCGAGACGTGCGCGGTCGAGCTCGCCGAGGACCCGCTCGAGGCCGAGGGGATCAACACCCGCGTCGAGCTGGCCGCCGCCGCGGCGCGCCTGCGCGACCGGATCAACGAGGAGCACATGCTCGCCGGCGTCACGATCGTGGACCCCGGCTCGACCTGGATCGAGGCGGGCGTCGAGATGGGGCAGGACGTGGTCGTCCACCCGTTCACGGTGATCCGCGGCGACGTGCGCATCGCGGCGGGGGTGGAGATCGGCCCGTTCGCCCATCTCCGCCCCGGCACGACGGTCGGCGAGCGCGCGAAGATCGGCACCTTCGTCGAGGTGAAGAAGAGCTCGGTCGGGGCGGGCGCGAAGATCCCGCACCTCTCCTACATCGGCGACGCGGAGGTCGGCGACGGCACGAACGTCGGCGCCGGCAACATCACGGCGAACTTCAAGCACGAGCCGGGGGTCCCGAAGGCGCGGACGAAGATCGGCCGTAACGTCAGAACCGGAGTCGACAATGTCTTCGATGCGCCTGTCGAGGTTGGCGACGACGCTTGGATTGCGCCGGGTGCGGTCATCACGGATGATGTCCCTCCCGGTTCGCTCGCGGGCTTCGCGCCCCGTCAGGTCACGAAGGAAGGATGGGTCTACGAGAAGCATGGAAAGCGCGACGGCGACTGAGCTGACGCTGCCCGGCCTGGAAGGGAGCCTCATGAGCCAGCCCTCGCAGGGGCATTTCATCGAGCGCGGGCCGCAGAAGCGGCTGATGGTGTTCTCGGGGCGCTCGCACCGGGAGCTCGCGGCCGCGATGGCCGAGAGGCTCGGCGTGGAGCTCGGCGACGTCGACCTCAACACCTTCCCGAACGACGAGACGTACTGCCGCTACCTCGAGTCGATCCGCGGCTGCGACGTCTTCATCGTCCAGACGGGCTGCGCGCCGGTGGACAAGAACCTGATGGAGCTCGCGCTGATGATCCAGGCGGCGAAGCTCGCGTCCGCGAAGCGGATCACCGCCGTGATCCCGTGGTTCCCCTACTCGCGCCAGGATCGCAAGGCGAAGCCGCGCGAGCCGATCTCCGCCCGCCTCGTCGCGGACATGCTCCAGCTCGCCGGAGTCGACCGCGTTCTCACGATGGACCTCCACGCCGGCCAGATCCAGGGCTTCTTCACGATTCCCGTCGACCACATGACGGCGCTGCAGCTCTTCGCGACCCACTTCCGCGATCTGGGCCTGACCGGCGACGGCATCGTCGCCGTCGCGCCCGACGCCGGCCGTGCCAAGCACGCCGTCCGCTTCGCCGAGATGATCGAGGCGAGCTTCGCGATCATGCACAAGATGCGGATCTCGGCCGATCAGGTCGAGATCACGGAGGTCACGGGCAAGGTGCGCGACCGGGTCGCGATCGTCGGCGACGACGTGTCCACGACCGGCGGCACGCTGATCGCCGGCGCGCGTGCTCTCAAGGAGCACGGAGCGTCGGAGGTGAACGTGTTCGTGACGCACGCACTCTTCTCCGACGATGCCCTCGAGCAGATCGGAGACTCGGAGATCGACCGCATCGTCGTCACCGACACCGTCCCCGTCGATCCGCGCAAGCGGCCCGGCAACATGACCGTCCTCAGCGTCTCGGGCCTGCTGGCCGAGGCGATCATGAACGTGTTCTCCGACGACTCGGTCTCCGCCCTCTTCGGCGGGGAGAACCAGCTCTTCTAGCAGCGACGCGCACGGTGAGGAAGCTCCTGCTAGGCGGCTTCGGCGAGGCGGCGCCGCACCAAGCGATCCGCAGCCGCCGCGGGCGTGATACCGGCCCCGTCGGCCTCCTCGAACAGGGCGCGCAGGGTGTCGCCGATCCCCGCGAGCGCGTGCTCGAGCCGCGCCTCGTCCCAGCCCTCGTCCTCGAGCCCGATCAGCTGGATCACCCCGCCGGCGCTCGCGACGTAGTCGGGCGCGTAGAGGATGCCGCGGTCGCGCAGCCGCCCGGCGTCGGCCGGTTCCGCCAGCTGGTTGTTCGCGCAGCCCGCGACGGCACGGCAGGCGAGGCGCGGGATCGTGGCGGCGCTCAGCGTCCCTCCGACCGCGCACGGCGAGTAGACGTCGACCTCCTTCTCGAGCGCGCGCTCCGGCGGCACGATCTCGCAGCCCGTCTCGGCCGCCCGAACCTCGTCGACGTCGCTCACGAGGACGCGTGCGCCTGCCGCCGACAGCTCGCGCGCGAGGACCCCGCCGACGGCTCCGGCTCCCTGGACGAGGACGCTGCGGCCGCCGAGCTCCGGAGAGCCGAAGACGTGCTCGAC
>JAVKST010000132.1:0-7445 GCA_039583515.1 Gaiellaceae bacterium | reverse complement strand
GCCGCCCCCATCGACTAGCGGTCCAGGTCGCGGCCCTTTCAAGGCCGTAGCACGGGTTCGAATCCCGTTGGGGGCATTCGTTCGCGTTCATTCGCGAGTCCGGCAAGGACTGAAACGGCTTCGCCCTCGGATGGGGGTGAAGAACTCCGGCCCAGCGCGATCTCCACAGGCGACGGAGCGGCTACTCCCGGATGAGACTTGCGGAACGACAACCGATCGCCGAGCCGATCGCCGAACCACGCTGATTCGAGCGCCGGCCCGGCGCCAGCTCCTACCCCAGGCGCTCGGCCAGCGACGAGTGCCGTGTCCGCGCCTCGCCTCGCGCGACCGCCATCGCGAGCGCCCGCTGCTCGCCGGCGAGGACGCAGAGCCGCTGCGCCCGCGTCACCGCCGTGTAGAGAAGCGGCCGCGACAGCATCACGTGGTACTGCGACGACCACGGCGCCACGACGGCCGGGAACTGCGATCCCTGCGCGCGGTGGATCGTGAGCGCCCACGCGAGCTCGTAGGTGTCGAGCGCGGCTTCGGGCACGGCGATCTCGCGCTCGCCGTCGTCGAGGGAGAGCAGCGCCTCGCCCTCCTCCTCGTCCCAGGCCCGGATGAACGCGACCTCGCCGTTCATCACCTCGCGGTCGGGCGTGTAGTCGTTGCGGGTCTGGACGACGCGCGAGCCGACGCGGAGGTCGCGGACCGCCGGCGTCCCCCGCGGGTTGAGCCGCCGCTCGAGCTCGGCGTTGAGCTCGAGCAGCCCGACGGTGCCGCGCCGCATCGGCACGAGCGTCATGACCTCCGTCCGGGGATCGAAGCCGCGGCGCGGCAGCGCCTCGCACACGAGCTCGAGCACCGCCTCCCGCAGCGTCTCGGGGCCGCTGCGCGAGATCCAGAAGAAGTCCTCGTCGAGCTCCTGCTCGCCGAGCTCGGCCCGCGCCTCCTCCACGGAGAGGAACGGCGGGCGGCCCTCGTTGATGCGACGCGCGCTACGGACGACGAGCGAGCGCGCGGCCTGGCGGTAGATCGCGGTCAGGTGGACGCGCGGCACCGCTCCGCTTTCGACGACGTCGGCGAGGACGCGGCCGGGGCCGATCGCGGGGAGCTGGTCGGTGTCGCCGACGAGCAGCACGTGGCAGTCGCCGGCGGCGCGGAAGAGCGCGTCCGCGAGCTCGAGCGAGAGCATCGACGCCTCGTCGACGATCACGAGCTCGACGTCGTTCGAGAGCGGGTCGTCCTCGTCGCGCAGGAAGCGGTTCTCGCTCGGCGACCAGCCGAGCGCGCGATGGATGGTCATCGCCTCGTGACCCGTCAGGTCGCGCATCCGCCGCGCCGCCTTGCCGGTCGGGGCGCAGAGCAGGACCCGGACGCCGGCGCGCCGCGCCAGCTCCACGACGACGCGCTGCGTGTGCGTCTTCCCCGCGCCGGGCAGGCCGGTCAGGAGGACGAGCGGCAAGGTGCGGACGAGCTCGACGATCCGCCATTGCTCGTCCGAGACCTCGAGCCGCTCGGGACGCCCCGGCGGGTCGAACAGCTCGGCCGCTGGCGCCGCGGCGCGTTCCGCCAGCGCCGCAGCGAGCCGCGTCTCCGCCTCCCACAACTCCGCGAGGTAGGCGCGCTCGCGCTCCACGACGACCTCGCCCTCGCGCGCAAGCCGGTCGAGAGCCGCCTCGAGCGGCTCCGCCTCGTGCACCTCGAGCAGCCTCGCCGCCGCCTGCCACAGCTCGTCGAGCGGCAGGAAGACGTTCCCGTCCGCGGCCGCCTCGGCGAGCACGAACCGGAGCCCGGCGAGCAGCCGCTGCGGCGCGTCGAGCTCGATGCCGAGCGAGCGGGCGACGCGATCGGCGACGCGAAAGCCGATCCGGGGCACCTCGGTCAGCCGGTACGGGTCGTCCTCCAGGACGGCGATCACCCCGGCGCCGTACGTGCGGACGAGCCGCGCGGCGAGGCCGGCGCCGATCCCGTGCGCGAAGAGGAACGTCTCGACCTGGCGGATCGCCGCGACCTCGCGCCAGGCCGCGACCGCGCGCTCCGTCGCGCGCCGCGAGATGGCGCGGCCAGCCTTCGTCCGGACCTCGCGCAGCCGCTCGGGGTCGCGGTCGAGCTCGCCGAATACGTGCTCGGCGCCGAAGTGCTCGACGATCGCGCGCGCGAACGCCGGGCCGATGCCGGGCACGCGTCGTCGCAGCCAGAGCGCGACGCCTTCCGGCGACTGCGGCAGCGTCGAGTGGAAGGACTCGACCGCGAACTGCCAGCCGTAGCGGGGGTGCTGCTCGACGGCGCCGGCCACCACGAGGCTCTCCCCCGCGGCGACGTGGCCGAGCGGGCCGCGCAGCGTGAGCGGGCGCCCGTCGTCGAGCGACGCCGACCAGATCGCGAACTCGCCGTCGGACGAGACCCAGCGCGGGCCGCCGGCCGCGAGCGTGACGCCGACCTCGCGCGTCTCCTCGTCGAGCGGCGGCTCGTCCTCGAGCGTCCACATCCGTCCCGAGGCTACTCGCGTGGGCGGAGGGCCTCCAGTGCCTTCTTCGGCGCGACGGTCGCCCACCCATCCTCGACCACGCCAGCGACCTCGTCCCAGTCGACGGCACGGTCGAGCCGGACGCCGAGCCAGCCGCGATGCCCGACGTACGGCGGCCGGAAGAACCGCTCGGGACATGCGGCCACCAGCAGCTCCTGGTTGCCGGGCGGAGCGGCGGCCCAGAGGCCGAAGATCCCGTCGTCGTGATGGTTGTCGAGCACCATCGCGAAGCAGCGCTTCTCTCGGACGAAGAAGCTCGGCGCCCCGTGGCTGAGGCGTTCGCTCGTCTCCGGCAGTGCGAGACAGATCCGTCGCACCTGCTCCGTGGTGTATTCCTTGTGCATGGCCATGATCGAGAAGTCCGAGCAGGAGTGGCGCGCGGAGCTTACGCCGGAGCAGTACCACGTCCTGCGCGAGAAGGGAACCGAGGCGCCGTTCAGCGGCGAGTACGACCACGTGTTCGAGCCGGGCACGTACCGCTGCGCCGGCTGCGGCGCGGAGCTGTTCGAGTCGGGCGCGAAGTACGACTCCGGCTGCGGCTGGCCCGCCTTCTCGGCGCCCGCGAGCGAGGACGCGGTCGAGGAGGAGAGCGACAGGAGCTACGGGATTCTGCGCACCGAGGTGCTGTGCGCGAGCTGCGGCGGCCACCTCGGCCACGTGTTCCCGGACGGCCCGAACCCGACCGGGCTCCGCTACTGCATCAACTCGGCCGCGCTCGAGCTCGAGGAGCGGTAGCTCCGGCCGGTGCGCGGGTAGGACGGAAGCATGTTCGAGCGGATCCTCGACTGGCTGGCTCTGCGGGGTCGACGCGACACCGACCGCACGTATCCCACCTCGCCGCCGCAGCCCGAGCTGACGCCAGAGGAGGAGGCCCGGGCGCGCGAGCAGCTCGCCGGCGCGGAGCGCGACGTGCACATGCAGCCTCCCGATCCCGATCGCGACGACGAGCCGTAGCTACCGTTCCCGAGCGGGCGGTTAGCTCAGCTGGGAGAGCAACGGCTTTACACGCCGTAGGTCGCAGGTTCGAGCCCTGCACCGCCCATAACTGACATTGCGCAAGCGGGCTATCCCGATCATGCCCCTTCGTGGATGACGGCGCGGGCCGCTGGCGATCCCGGCTCGGTGCGCGGGATCGCCGCTGGCGTAGAGGCTGTGCCGGTCGTGGCGGAAGCCGGCGCCGGCGACGCCGTTGTAGCCGGCGCGGCCGTCGGTCGCGACGACGCTGCCGGGCTCGATCAGCTCCTCGATCGCCGGCAGCAGGCTGTCGCCGCTGGTGTCGTCGGATCGGCGCGAAGCGGACGCGGCCCATGCCGCGGCCGCGCTTCTCGACCGCGATCAGCACCGGCGTCTTCTTCGCCGCGCCGCGGCCGTGTTTGCCGGCGGCGACGCCGCCGACGTAGCTTTCGTCGACCTCGACCTCGCCCGCGAGCCGGTCGCGACCAGGCCGCACCATCGCGCGGCGCAGCTTGTGCAGCAGCGCCCACGCAGTCTCGTAGCTGCCGAGCCCGAGCACGCGTTGCAGCGACAGCGCGCTCACGCCGTGCTTCGTGCCGGTCGCGTACCAGGCAGCCGCGAACCAGGTCGAAAGCGGCAGGCGCGTGTCGGCGAAGATCGTCCCCACCGTCACCGACGCGTCCGCCCGGCAGGCGGCGCAGCGCAGATGCCGGCCCTTGCTCATCCGCCAGTAGCGGCGCCCGCCGCACACCGGGCAGGCGAAGCCGTCACACCACGCAGCCGCACAAGGTAAGCCATGCAGGCCGCCTCATCGACGAACCAAGCGTCGAACTCGCGCAGCCTCCGCGGGTAACCACGACCGGCGATCGGTGCATCCATCGCATCGAGCATCGCAGCCGCGCATGACGGAATCAGCACAAAGGGGCGTGATCGGGATAGCCCGCTCGCGCAAACCTACGAGCCTGCGTCGTCCAGAGCCCTCGCGATAGCCGGGGCCGTCCTGACGATGAGGTCGTCGTCGGTAACCAGGTGCATCGCCTCTGCGCCAGCCAACGCGACATAGGCAGCGTCATAGGCCGTAAGGCCGCGCGCTGTCCACTCTGCGACGCGCTCGAGTGTCGGTTCCCTCAGCTCGAAGCCCACCTCGTCGAGTGCGACAGCTAGACGGATGAGGGCTCCCTCAGACCAGCGCCAGCGTCGTCCGGCGACGTTGATGATCTCGAGACACAAAAGCGGGGGCGCGAAAACAGCCAGATCTCCTGCCTCGAAAGCAGCGCGGAGCGATCGTGCCTGCTCGACGTTGCGTTCGCCGTCACTGCGGAACCACTTCAGGACGACCGATGCATCGAGAACGGCTTCGATCACCGAGCGTCGCGTGCCGCCCGAATGGCGGCGGTCGACTCTTCGACCGGACCCTCCTCGAAGAGCTTGTCGAGACGGGAGAGCGCACGGCGCGCCGCTCTTGTCGCGCCGAGGCCAGACGCGCGGCTCGCGTCTCGTTCTGCAAGCTCGGTGAGGTACGCGCTGCGGGAAAGGCCGCGCGACTTGGCGATCCGGTCGACGCGACGCAGCAATGCCTCGTTCATCGAGACAAGCACCTTGGCCATGGCACTAGGATATCCTAGATATCTCTGCACGTCAAGTGGCCGCAATGGCAGGTGCCTCGAGCAGCGGCTGGTTTGCCCCATGTCTGGTTTCGGATCGCACCACGCAGGACCGTCGGCGCCGCAGACGGCCGGACACTGTGTTGTGCCGAAGGGGGCGATTTCACAGGTGCCCCGCGTTTTCGTTGCACGGCACACCCGGCTGTGCCTCCTTGCCCCCGCAGCACCGCGCAGTGGCTTGCGCGGACGATCCCCAACGCGAGCCTCAACGTCACGACCGCACTTGGCCACGGCGCCGAGGATGATCCACGCGAAGACTGGTCTCAGCTGTATTCGTGGCTGGGGTCGTAGCCGCGCGAACCGAGCTTCGGCGTGCCCGGGCGCACGTCCCCTTGACGCGGCGCGTCGCGGTTCGCGTAATGCGATGACCGGCTTTAGCCGCTGGCCACGGTCACCCGTCGGTTAGTCGGGCTAGTTGCTCGAGCGGCCAACCCGCAACGAGAATCTCGCAGTTCGCGCAATGCCCGGTTCGGCCCATGCGAGACTTTCCCCGTGGAAGCGGCGCAGGTCAGCCTCCTTCGCTGGCTGCGGCGGCAGCTGCGCCAGCCGATCCCGATGCGCGAGCACCTCGAGGCTGCGGTCGAGAACGACGACGTCGCGGAGGCGCGGCGGCTGCTCGCCGGCTTCGAGTTCAGCGAGGCACAGCGGCGCAACGTCGAGCAGCTGCTCGATGCGTGGGAGCGCCAGCGGGCTTAGGGCTGCTCCGAGCAGTCGTGGCAGCGCGGCTCTAGTAGAAGCCCTGCCGCCGCCGATACCGCTCCGCGCGCTCTGCCTCGTACTCCTCGACGTCGAGCTCCGGATCGGCGACCGCGCGGAGGATGTCGCCGGAGCTCGGCAGCTCGTCGCGCGAGAGATGGCGCTCCGGGTTCCAGAGCTCCGAGCGGAGCAGCGCCTTCGGGCACTGGGTGTACGCCTCCTCGACCTCGACGAGGATCCCGAGCTGCGGCACCTTCCCCTCCACCTCGCTGGCGGCCAGCAGCTCCGGGTCGTCCACGATCCGCGCTCGGCCGTTGACGCGGAAGGTGTCGTTCACGCCGGGAATCAGAAAAAGGAGCGCGATCCGGTCGTCTTCGAGCAGGTTCGTGAGCGTGTCGGCGAGCTTGTTCCCCGGACGGTCGGGGAGCAGCAGCGTTCGCTCGTCGAGGATCCGCACGAAGCCGGCGGGATCGCCGCGCGGCGAGACGTCGAGCCCGCCCCCGGGCCGCGCGGTGGCGACGACGACGAACGGCGAGCGCTCGACGAACTGCCGCGTCAGCGGGTTCAGCCGGTCGCCGATCTTCTTCCGGACGAGCTCCGCCGGCTCGCCGAGGATCTCCCGCAGCTGCGCCTCGTTCACGCCGAGAACCTCGGCGACCGCTTCTCGCGCACGGCGGCGACGCCCTCCCGCACGTCCGCGCCCGCCATGTCCATGAACTCGAGCGCGAGCGAGGCGTCGAAGATCGGCCCCGCCGAACGGAGCCAGTCGTTGAGCGCCAGCTTCGTGTGCGAGATCGCGGCGCGCGAGCCGGCGGCCAGCCGGCCGGCGATCTCGAGCGCGCGCTCCTCCAGCTCCTCCTCCGGGACGCAGAGGGAGACGAGCCCGATGCGCTCCGCCTCGGCTCCGTCGACCTCCTCGCAGAGCAGCAGGTGGTACTTCGCCTTCGCCATCCCGCAGAGGAGCGGCCACACGATCGCCGCGTGGTCGCCGGCCGCGACGCCGAGCTTCGTGTGGCCGTCGACGATCCGGGCGTTCGGCGAAGCGAGGGAGACGTCCGCGAGCAGCCCCACGACGAGGCCGGCGCCGACGGCGGGCCCGGTGATCGCGGAGACGATCGGCGTCGGGCAGGCGAGCATGTTGTAGACCAGGTCGCGCGCCTCGTGGAAGATGCGGCGGCGCGTCTCGGCATCCTCGGCGATCGCGAGCACGAGGTCGAGGTCGCCGCCGGAGCTGAAGGCCCCGTCCGCGCCGCGGACGAGGACCGCGCGCG
Organism: Gaiellaceae bacterium; assembly: GCA_039583515.1. Lineage (GTDB taxonomy): Bacteria > Actinomycetota > Thermoleophilia > Gaiellales > Gaiellaceae > Palsa-739. The sequence goes on along the minus strand of JAVKST010000132.1, from coordinate 351 downwards.
TCTCCTCGTCGAGCGCGATCGCCTGCCAGACGCGGGCGAGGTCGCCGTGCTGCGCCTCGCTCACCGCGTTCAGCCGCCCGGGCGCGCGGAGCGTGAGACGGAGGATCCCTTGCTCGGGCCGGTCGAGGTCGAGCGACGGAAACTCGCTCTCGTACGGGTAGGCGGCCACGACGCAGATCCTACGGGCGCTACGCTCGCTCACCAGCGGGCCGGTAGCTCAGTTGGTAGAGCAGGGGACTTTTAATCCCAAGGTCGCAGGTTCGATCCCTGCCCGGCCCATACGAAAAGAGCCCGCAATGGAGGCTCTCGTGTCTCCAAAACAGGCGACGGCTCAGCCTGGGTGTCAACGAA
>JAVKST010000131.1:0-7509 GCA_039583515.1 Gaiellaceae bacterium | reverse complement strand
CTTCGACACCCTCGACTTCGGTCCCTGCTACCCCGCAATCACGGCGCCCACCGTGAATTGCCGATCAACCATCTAGGTGCAGACGGCGCTCGGCAGCTTGGTCGTGAGGATCGAGCCCGTCGGGTCGACCTCGTCCGCGTACCAGCGCCGTCGGCAGCGAGGGCGCCTCGGCCGAGCTACTCGCCCCGGTGCATCTCGTCGATCGCGCCGCGCGCCTGCTCGTGCACCTGCCGCCGACGCTCCTCCGGCGACTCCGCGGCGGCGGCCTCGGGCTCCGCGGTGCCCGGAGCAGTGTCCTCCGGGCGAGTCTCGGCCAGCTTCGCGCGCAGCTCCTCGGCGCGCGGGTCCGGGCCGGGCGGCGGCTCGACGACCGGCTCGGCCCCGACCTCCCGCCGGCGCCGGAAGATCCGGTACGCAGCGACGCCGCCGGCGGCTCCCGTGATCCACGCGTGGAGGCGGCGCATGTCGAACGCGATGCTACAGTGGCCGCCGCTTCCTGCCCCGTCATCGCGCCGTTCCGTCCCGAGCGGCGCCGGCAGTCGGGGCCGACGTCGAGACCATGGGAAGGGAGGAATCGGGACATGACGACCTACGAGATCCTGCTGCTGCTGGACACCGAGCAGGCCGAGGCGCGCCAGGACGAGATCGTCGCGCGCACGCGCGACCTCGTCGAGAAGGGCGGCGGCGCGTGGCAGAGCCATGACCCCTGGGGCCGGCGGCGCCTGGCATACCCCATCGCGCACAAGGAGGAGGGCGTCTACCACCTCGTCGTCTTCGACGCGCCTGCCGAGACGCTCGACGAGGTGTCCCGCGTGCTCAAGATCGACGACGCCGTCCTGCGCCACATGGCGACTCGCCACATCGCCGGCTCGCGCACGACCGCGCCGCGCGACGACGCCTCCGCTCCGGCGCCGGCCGCCGTCGGCGACGACGAGTACGCTGACCCGAACGCGAGTTCGGACGAGGCTGGAAGCGCGGCCGACGGAGCCGGAGACGTCCGGCCGGAAGATCCAGAGGAGGAGTGAGGAGCGGATGGCAGCGAACATCAACCGGGTCGTGCTCGTCGGAAACCTGACGCGCGACCCCGAGCTGCGGCACACGCCGGGCGGCACGCCCGTCTGCAGCCTGCGCGTCGCCGTCAACAGCCGGCGCCGCGACGAGTCGGGCCAGTGGACGGACAAGCCGAACTACTTCAGCGTCTCCGTCTTCGGCAACCAGGCCGAGAGCTGCGCGCAGTACCTGTCGAAGGGCCGGCCGGTCGCGATCGACGGGCGGCTGGACTGGCGTGAGTGGGAGGCCAAGGACGGCGGCGGCAAGCGGGAATCGGTCGAGATCGTCGCCGAGTCCGTCCAGTTCCTCGGCGGCCGCGGCGACGGCGAAGCCGGCGGCGCCGGCGGCAACCAGTTCGTCCCGGCAGGGGCGCAGGAGAGCGCCGACTTCCCGGCGGCGACCGACGACGACATCCCGTTCTAGGAGAGGAATGGCAAGAGAGAGAACGCAGACGCGCAAACGTCCCGGCGGGTTCGCCGGGCAGATCAAGCGCCGCAACTGCTTCTTCTGCAAGGAGCACATCGCGGAGATCGACTACAAGAACATCACCCAGCTGCGCCGCTACATCTCCGAGAAGGGGAAGATCCGCAGCCGCCGCATCACCGGCGCCTGCCGGCGGCACCAGGTGCAGGTCGCGCAGGCGGTCAAGCGCGCCCGCGAGATGGCGCTGCTGCCGTACGTGGCAGAGGGCTCCGAGGAGCGCGGCGGAGGCGGCCGGCGCGACCGCGGAGACCGCGGAGACCGCGGAGACCGGGGCGACCGCGGCGAGCGCTGATGGAGGTCATCCTCCTCTCGGACGTCGAGCACGTCGGCCTGCGCGGCGAAGTCGTCTCGGTCGCGCGCGGCTATGCGCGGAACTTCCTGCTGCCGCGGCGCCTCGCCCAGGAGGCGACCGCGGCCCGCGTCGCCGAGCTGCGCAAGCGGGAGGCGGAGCGGGCGCGGCACGAGGCGAAGACGGCCGAGCAGGCGAGCGAGATCGCCGACGTCCTGTCGAAGACGGTGCTCCGCTTCGAGGTGAAGGCGGGGCCGACCGGCTCGCTCTTCGGCTCCGTGACGCCCACCGATATCGCCGACGAGATCTGGCGAGCGCGGAAGATCCGCGTCGACCGGCGCAAGATCGACAGCGACTCCCTGAAGCGGATCGGCCGCTACGAGGTCCCGATCGACCTCTTCGAGGGCGTCCGCGTCGAGGTGAAGACGCTCGTCGCCCCCGAAGGCGGCGAGCTTCCCTCAGACGAGGAGCTCGCGGCGATGGAGGAGGCCGAGCGCGCCGAGCAGCGGGAGGCCGAGCCACAGCCCGAGCCGAGCGAGGAGCTCGCGGCGCTCCCCGTCGACGAGGACGACGCGGGCGCGGAGCCCGAGGCGGAAGCCGAAGCCGGCGAGGCGGCCGACGAGCCGGAGCCCGAGCCCGAGTGGCGGGCGGACGCCGACGCCGCGCTGGCCGAGGAGTAACTGAGCGAGAACGTCCACAGCGCCCTCCCCGGGCTGTGGATAGCGCAGAAAGTTCCCGCTCGTAGCGGTGCGTCTATCCCCAGCCGCGCCGTCCGATGCGCCTGCAACACTGGCCGTTTAGCCTGCAAATGGCCAGAAACGACCTGTTCACAAGCGACATTTCCACGCCTAGCGACCCGCCTCGGCGAGTGCTGGAATCGTCGTCGATGGCGCTCGCCCCCGTCAGCTCGACCGCACCGCCCGACAACGCCGTCCCGCCGCAGAACCTCGAGGCAGAGGAGTCCGTCCTCGGCGCCATGATGATCTCGCCGGGCGCGATCGCGGCGGTCGGCGAGATCCTCGATGCCGGCGACTTCTACCGCGAGTCGCACGCGAAGATCTACCGCGCGGCGCTTCACCTGTACGGACAGAACGAGCCGGTCGACGCGATCACCCTCACCAACGAGCTCGAGCAACGCGGCGAGCTGGAGGCGATCGGCGGCCGGGTGCGGCTCCACGAGCTCGCGCGGCTCGTCCCGGCCACCGCCAACGCACGCCACTACGCCGAGATCGTTCGCGAGAACGCGACGCTACGAGGGCTGATCCGCGCCGGTGGCGAGATCGCCCAGCTCGGATGGGAACGCGAGGGTGAGCCGACGGAGCTCGTCGCGCGCGCGGAGCAGCTCGTCTTCGAGCTCGCCGAGCGCCGCGCCCAGGGCGAGCTCGTGCTCTTCAAGGACACGCTGGTCGAGGCGTTCGAGCGGATCAGCCACCTGTACGAGTCGGGCGCCGAGGTCACCGGCCTGCCGACCGGCTTCAAGGAGCTCGACCGGATCACGGCTGGCCTGCAGCCGGCGAACCTCGTCATCCTCGCCGCGCGTCCCTCGATGGGGAAGTCCGGCTTCGCGCTCGAGACCGCGAGCCATGTCGCGGTCGAGGTCGGAAGACCGGCCGCGTTCTTCAGCCTCGAGATGTCCCGCCAGGAGGTCGCCCAGCGCCTGATCTGCTCGCGTGGCCGGGTCGACTCGAACGCGATCCGAACGGGCCGCCTCACGCGCGACGACTGGAGCCGCCTGACGAAGGCGTGCTCCGAGCTCGAGGGTGCGCCGCTCTTCGTCGACGACACCCCCGGCCTCAGCCTGCTCGAGCTGCGCGCGCGGGCGCAGACGCTGAAGCGCCGGGAGCCGAACCTCTCCCTGATCGTCGTCGACTACCTGCAGCTGATGACGACGGGGACGAGGGAGGAGAGCCGCCTGCAGGAGGTCTCGAAGATCTCGCGCGACCTGAAGGCGCTGGCCAAGGACCTCGACGTCCCGGTCGTGGCGCTCTCGCAGCTCAACCGCTCACCGGAGCAGCGCCACGACAAGCGCCCCGTTCTCTCCGACCTGCGCGAGTCCGGGTCGATCGAGCAGGACGCCGACGTCGTCATGTTCCTCTACCGCGAGGAGTACTACGACCGCGACCAGACGGATCCCGACAAGCAGGGCAAGGCCGAGGTGATCATCGCGAAGCACCGGAACGGCGCGACCGACTCCTTCGAGGTCAACTTCATCGGGCGCTATGTCAAGTTCACCAACCTGTAGCACCTGCCTGGGCTGCGGCCGCGCGTTCGAGACCGAGCAGGTCGTGCTGCTCGGGCAGACCTTCGCGGCCGAGCGCTACTGCGCCCTCTGCCGCGAAGGCGAGAAGGTGCGCGACGGGCAGCGTCGAGCGGAAGCCCACTGGGCGCGCGTCCGTGTCCCGCCGGCCTACGACGGGTGCACGTTCGAGAGCTTCGAGCCCGTCCCCGACACGCGGACGGCGCTGGCGGTCTGCAGGCAATGGGCGAAGGAGTTCCGCGCGGGCACCGGGCTGCACCAGGGTCTTCTCCTGCGCGGAAACCCTGGCGCCGGGAAGACGCACCTCGCAGTCGCCGTCCTCCGGGACGCGGTCTGGGGCGACGGGGAGAAGACCGCGCTCTTCCTCAACGTGCCCGACTGGCTGAACGCCCTCCGCGAGAGCTTCGGCGACGGCGAGCCGCCGCCGAACCCGAGCGGTTACGACATCGTCGTCCTGGACGACCTCGGCGCCGAGGCGTGGTCGAGCTGGGCCCGCGACCGGATCTACAACCTGATCAACCAGCGCGAGCAGCAGCGCGGGCTGGTGGTCGTCACGACGAACCACGACTGGCCCGAGCTCGCCGCCCGCGTCGGCGCGGCCACGGCGAGCCGTCTGCGCCGCCTGGCCCGCGACGTCGCAGTCGACGCGAGGCAGGACTACCGGGAGCGCCAGGCCGCGTAGCACTCGCCGCCGAGGGGAATCGCCCGCGGATCGCGCGGACGAAGCGAATCGAGCTCGGCCGCGACCCCTTCGCCGGGCTGAGCCGGCCGGGCGACTCGACTAGACTTCGTCGCCGGAGTGCCGGGAAGCCTGGTCGGCGTGCCCTTCGAAGGGAGCCGCCGACTGTCCAGCACCGCGAGAGAGAACCATGTCTGACCTCTCGCTCGCCGTGCTGTTCGTGGCCGCCGGCGCGATCAGCCTCGCCTCGAGCTGGCTGCTCGTCTCCAGGCTCGGCCGTATCGGTGCGCGCCTGGGCCTCTCGGAGGCCCTGCTCGGGATGGTGACGGCGCTCGCGGCGGACGCGCCCGAGATCACGGCCGCGACGGCCGCGCTCGTCAGGCACGACCACAGCGTCGGCGCCGGAGTCACGATCGGATCGAGCGTCTTCAACCTCGCTGCGCTGCTCGGCCTCTCCGCCGTCGTCGCCGGAAGAATCGACGTGCACCGGCGGGTGGTGCTGCTCAGCGGCCTGCTGGCGACGTGGATCGCGCTGGCAAGCGTGGCCGTGGTCGTCGGAGCCGTTCCGCCCGTCGCCGCTCTCGCCGGCGTGCTCGTCGTCTTCCTGCCGTATCTCGGCGCTCTCGGGTTCGGACGGGCGCGACTCATGCGTATCCGGCTTCCCGCACGGTGGGCCAGGTGGCTCGCGAACGCGGTACGCGAGGAGGAGCTCGAGCTCGAGGTCGCGCTGCACCCGCGCCGCGCACGCGGCGCCGACTTCGCGATCGCCGCCGCCGCCGTGGTCGTGGTGGTCGCCGCCAGCGTGGCGATGGAGCGGACCGCCACCAGCCTCGGCGCGCGCCACGCGGTCCCCGGGATCGTCGTCGGCGGTCTCGTCCTCGCGGGCGTGACGAGCATCCCGAACGCGGTCGCGGCCGTCTACTTCGCCGCACACGGGAGGGGAGCGGTCGTCCTCAGCACGGCGCTCAACAGCAACGCGATCAACGTCGTGGCCGGCCTGCTCGTCCCCGCCAGCCTGTTCGGGCTCGGCGCTCCCTCGGGCTCCGTGACGTTCCTCGCCGCCGCCTACGCGGTGCTGACGGTGGCTGCCCTCCTCTTCGCGTACATCCGCCGCGGTCTGCAGCGCTGGACCGGAGCGCTCGTCATCCTCGGCTACGCGGCGGTCGTCGCCGTGCTGCTCGTTACGAGCTGAAAGCCGGTCAGGCACACTTCGCCGCGTGCCGGCCACCGTCATCGTCGGCGCGCAGTGGGGTGACGAGGGGAAGGGGAAGATCGTCGACCTGCTCGCGCAGAACTCCGACGTCGTCTGCCGCTACCAGGGCGGCCCCAACGCCGGGCACACGATCGTCGTCGGCGACGAGACGTACAAGATCCGCGCGTTGCCGAGCGGCATCGTGCGCGGCAAGCCGTGCGTGATCGGCAACGGCTGCGTCGTCGACCCGGAGGTGCTGATCGCCGAGCTCGACGAGCTCGGAGACCGTGGCGAGGTCTACCTCTCGGGCAACGCCCACCTGATCATGCCGTGGCACGTCGCGATCGACCAGGCGAGCGAGCGGCGGCTCGGGAAGCTTGCGATCGGGACGACGAGGCGCGGCATCGGCCCCTGCTACGCCGACAAGGCGATGCGGCTCGGCATCCGCGTCCAGGACATCCTCGACCCGAAGATCCTCCGCCAGAAGATCGAGGCCGCGCTCGCGGAGAAGAACCTCTGGCTCGAGCGGGTGTACGAGGCCGAGCCGTTCGACCTCGAGACGGTCGCCGCGCAGTACGAGGGCTACGCGCAGCGCCTGCGACCGTACGTCGCGGACACGTCGCTCTACGTCGACGCGGCGCTGCGCGACGGCAAGGAGCTGCTATTCGAGGGCGCGCAGGCGACGCTGCTCGACCTCGACCACGGCACCTATCCCTTCGTCACCTCGTCGAACCCGGTCGCCGCGAGCGCGGCCACGGGAGTCGGGATCGGCCCGCGCCGGATCGACCGCGTGCTCGGCGTCGCGAAGGCATACGTGACCCGCGTCGGCGAGGGGCCGTTCCCGTCCGAGATCGCGGGCCCGGACCAGGCGCGCATGCGCGAGCTCGGCCACGAGTACGGCACCGTCACCGGGCGTGAGCGCCGCTGCGGCTGGCTCGACCTCGTCGCGCTCCGCTACGCCGTGCGCGTGAACGGGATCGACCAGCTCGCGCTGACGAAGCTCGACGTGCTCTCGCACTTCGGCGAGCTGCCGGTGTGCGTGCGCTACCGCACGCCGGACGGCCGGGAGACCGCCGACTTCCCGGCGCACCAGAGCGACTTCCATGCCGCCGCGCCCGTCTACGAGGTGCTTCCGGGCTGGAGCGAGCCACTCGACGGCTGCGGCTCTCCCGAAGAGCTTCCGGATGCTGCGCGCGCCTACGTCGAGCTGGTCGAGCGCGAGCTCGGCGTCGAGGTGGCGCTGCTCGGCACCGGCGCGGAACGCTCCTCCGTCCTCACGCGTTCGTAGTCCGTCCCAGCCGCTCGAGGTCGGCCGGCGTGTTCACGTTCGCCAGCAGGCGCTCGTCGAGCTCGACCAGCGCCGTGTCGAGGCGCCCGAGGACCGTACGGAGGCGACGCTCGCCGGTCTCGAACGCCGGCAACGCACGTCCGGCGATCGCGCACGGGAGCGGTCCCGCCTGCGCGACGGCGGCGTCGCGGCACGCAGCCACGAGCGCGCGGAGCGCGTCGGCGTTCAGGAGCGGCATGTCGACCGGAATCACGACGGCGAGCTCGTGCGA
>JAVKST010000130.1:0-7571 GCA_039583515.1 Gaiellaceae bacterium | reverse complement strand
GATGCCGGCTTCGCCGTCGAGCCCGCATCCCTCGGCCCGCCGAGCGCCGCAGGCGCTCGGTCTTCCGGCCGGGCGTCGTCGGCTTGGCCGACGACGTTTACAGCCATCGCGTACTTCGAGACGCGCGGCGTCGAGCGGCTGTACGGCGGACTCGAGCCTGCGCTGCAGCGAGCGCTCGGCGCCGTCCGCAGCGAGTGGGACGCACGGATCGGCGCTGCGACCCGCCGCTTCGCAGCGCTCGCGGCAGCCTCGGTTGCGCGGCCCGGGCAGGTAGTGGTCGTGCGGGACGAGGAGCTCTCGCAGTTCCTCGCTCCGCTGCCGTTGACGCTCCTGCCGCTCGAGCGCCGCCGCTACGAGGAGCTCGAGGCGCTCGGCGTGCGGAAGCTCGGACAGCTTGCCGGGCTGCCCGGCGGCGCCGTGTCCGAACGTTTGGGGCCGGACGGCCGGCGCGCGTGGGGTCTGGCGAGGGGCGGGACGGCCGCGCGCGTGCGCGGCCGGCGCCCGCCCGCAGATGTCGCCGTCTCGCTCGAGTTCCCGGAGGCGGTTGCGAACGAGCTCACGCTGCGACGGGCCCTCGCCCGACTCGTCGAACAGGCGCTCGCGCGACCCGAGCGCCGCGACCGCTTCGTCCGCAAGGTCGCGCTCGCGGCTCGTCTGGCGGGAGGCGGCTCGTGGCGGCGCTCGCTCACCCTGCGGGAGCCGACCGCGGATGCCGACCGCATCCGCGTGGCGCTCGCGCCGCGTCTCACGGATCTGCCGTCGCCCGTCGTCGAGCTTCGCGTCGAGCTCGTCGAGCTGACCGAGCCGACGGGGCGCCAGCTCGAGCTGCTCGCCGCCGGAGGCGAGGACCGGGCGCGGCTGCGCGACGGGCTCCGCCAGGTACGCGCGAGCACCGGCTCCGGCTCCGTCTGCACCGTCCTGGAGGTCGCACCATGGTCGCGCGTCCCGGAGTCGCGGGCGCTGCTCGTGCCGAAGGACGAGTAGCGCGGTTCAACGCGCCGCTCGCCGCCCGCGTCGACGCGCACGCGGACGGCACGCCGCGCGTCGTCAACCATCGAGGCGTGGCGCTCGTGCGCGAGGAGTGGCGAGTCGTCGACCGGTGGTGGACGGAGGAGCCCGTCGTGCGCCGCTACTTCGAGGTCGTGCTCGGGAGCGGCGAGAACACCGTCGTCTTCCACGACGGCGCCGGTGGAGGGTGGTATACCCAGCGGGGCGCATGAGCGAGTTCGTCGAGCTCGAGCGGGAGGAGATCCCGGTGCAGTTCGTCCGCGTTCCGGACGGGCTCGAGCACATCCGCCGTGCCTGGGACGAGCTCGAGGCGGTCGTCCCGCTGCGCGGGAGGCACTTCTACGGCGCCTTCGACTCCGTGGCGAACGACTACCGAGCCTGCGTCGAGGTGCGGGAGGGCGACGAGACCTTCGACTATCGCCGCCACGACCAGATCGAGCTACTGCTCCCGGTCTAGCCCCCGCCGCAGCTCGCGCGCCGCGGCCTCCGGGTCGTCCGCGTCCCGGATCGCCCGGACGACGGCGACGCCCCAGGCGCCGGCCGCGGCGACCTCGGCCACGTTCCCGACCTCGATCCCGCCGATCGCGAACCACGGGATCCTCAGCGTCTCGGCCGCGAGGCGGACGAGCCCGAGCCCGGCGACCTCGTCGTCCGTCTTCGTCGGTGTCGCGAAGATCGTGCCGACGCCGGCGTAGTCCGCCCCGCGAAGCGCGAGCATCTCCGCGCGCGTGTGGGTCGAGACGCCGAGGATCCGCTCCGGGCCGATCAGCGCGCGCGCCTCGTCCGGCGGCATGTCCGCCTGCCCGACGTGGACGCCGTCGGCGCCGCACCGCTCGACGAGCTCGGGCCGGTCGTTGAGGACGAACAGCGCGCCGTGCCCGTCGCAGGCGGCGCGAAACCGGTCGGCGGCCGCGACGAGCGCCTCGTCGTCGAGCTCCTTGTCGCGCAGCTGGACGACGTCGACGCCGCCGCGCAGGGCGGGATCGAGCACCGGCCGCGGATCCTCGCCGTGCGGACGGGCCTCGACGACGAGGCAGAGACGCGCGCGCACGAGGCGCTCACGGCGGCCGGGGCCGTCCATCGGCGGAGGCTAGCCGCAGCCTCACGTGTGGCTCACGCCCGTGCCGATAGGGTCGCGTGAATGCGGTCCCGCGTCGCAGTTCTCCTCGCCGTGCTCGCGGCGATCGCCCTCGTGGGCGCGCTCACGCACCGGGGACGGAGTCCCGGAAATCGCGCCGCCGCGACGACCACCACGACGCCGAACCCGAACCGCGTCGTCACGACCCCGGGGCCGCTGCCGGGAGCGCTGCTGATCGCCGATCGCGGCAACGACCGGATCCTGCTCGTCGACGCAAAGCGTCGCATCCTCTGGCGCTTCCCGACGGCGCAGGACCGGAAGCTCGGCCGGCACGTCGTCTTCGACGACGACACGTTCGTCGAGCCCGGCGGCACCGCCCTCGTCTCGAACGAGGAGGACAACCAGGACATCCTCTCGATCGACGTCAAGACGCACCGCGTGACCCGGCTGTACGGCACACCCGGCGTGAAGGGCGGCGGCCGCAACGAACTCGACTGGCCCGACGACGCGTACGTGCTGCCCGACGGGACGATGACCGTCGCGGACGCGTACAACTGCCGGATCCTCTTCATCCGCAAGCACCGGATCGTGCGGCAGATCGGCCGCACCGGCGTCTGCGTCCACGACCCGCCGCGGACGCTCGGCGCGGTCAACGGGGACACCCCGCTGCCGGACGGCGGCGTCCTCGTCTCGGAGATCAACGGCTCGTGGATCGACGACTTCAGCAAGAGCGGGAAGCTCCGCTCGTCGTTCCAGGCGCCCGTCGCGTACCCGTCCGACCCGCAGCCGCTCCCGGGCGGCAGGATCCTGCTCGCCGACTACGCCAGCCCCGGCGCCGTGCTGATCCTCGATCGGCACGGACAGGTGCTCTGGCGCTACGAGCCGATGTCGGGCTGGGGCGAGCTCGACCATCCGTCGCTCGCGTTCATGCTCCCGAACGGGGACGTGGCGATCAACGACGACTACGACCACCGCGTCGTCATCGTCGACCGGAGGACGCGCCGGATCGTCTGGCAGTACGGCCATCGCGGCACGGCGGGAACGCGGCCCGGCTACCTCAACACCCCGGACGGGATGGACTACATCCCGCTGGGCCCGCGCGAGAAGCCGCTCTGGCTCCTCGTGCACCATCCGTAGCAGGCGAACATACGTTCGCCTAGACTGCGGACATGGCGTTGTACCTCGGCCATCGCCGCGGATCATGACCTACGTCGAGCTGCACGCGCACTCCGCGTACTCGTTCCTCGACGGCGCGTCGCAGCCGGAGGAGCTCGCGGCGCGCGCGGCGGAGCTCGGCTACGAGGCGCTCGCGCTCACCGACCACGACGGCGTCTACGGCTCGCTCGAGTTCGCGCACGCGGCGAAGCACCTCGGCGTGCGGCCGATCACCGGGGCGGAGGTCACGCTGGAGACCGGCGCCCACGCGACGCTGCTCGTCGAGAGCGCGCGCGGGTACGCGAACCTCTGCCGGCTGCTGACGGCGGCGCACGCGGGGACTCGGCCGAAGGAGGGTGCCGAGCCGTTGCCGCCGCGGCTGGAGCAGGCGCTGCTCGAGGAGCTGAACGAGGGCCTCGTCTGCCTCTCCGGCTGCGCGCGCGACGGTCTCGCCGTCCGCGACCCGAACGCCGCGGCGCGGCTCGCGCGGGCGTTCGGCCGCGACCGCTTCTACGTCGAGCTGCAGCGTCCGTTCGAGCGCGGCGACGCGCGCCGCAACGTCCGGCTGCGCGAGCTCGCGGAGACGCTCGGCGTGCAGACGGTCGCCACCGGCGACGTGCACGCGCACGACCGTGCCCGCGCCGCGCTCCAGGACGTGCTCGTCGCCGTCCGCTGCCGCGCCTCGCTCGAGGGCTGTGAGCGTGAACGGCGCGGCAACCACGAGGCCGTCCTCCTGCCGCCGGCGGAGCTGCTCGACCGCTTCCCCGACGACCGCGAAGCAGTCTTTCGCACGAGGGAACTCGCGTCTCGGCTCGAGTTCGACCTGACGGAGGAGCTCGGCTACCGCTATCCCGACTTCTCCGACGAGGCCGAGCCCGCTTCCGTCCAGCTACGGCGCGTCTGCGAGCGCGCCTTCGCGGAGCGCTACTCCGGCCTGAACGGCCACGAGCGGCGCGTCCGCCGGCGGCTGGGCGAGGAGCTGGCGCTGATCGACGAGCTCGGCCTCTCGGGCTTCTTCCTGCTCCACTGGGAGGTGCTCGAGCTCGCGCGCGAGGTCGCGCTCGAGGTGCGCGGGCGAGGATCGATGCGGCACGTCCTGCCGCCGGGGCGCGGGCGCGGCTCCTCGGTCGGCTCGCTCGTCTGCTACCTGACCGGGCTCTCGCACGTCGACCCGGTCGCCGCCAACCTCTCGCTCGGCCGCTTCCTCAACCGCGAGCTCGCGTCTGTCCCCGACATCGACCTCGACTTCCCGCGCGACATCCGCGAGAAGCTGATCGTCCGCGTCGTCGAGCGCTATGGGGCGGAGCACGCCGCACTCGTCGCGAGCTTCGCGACGTACCGCTCGCGCGGCGCGATCCGCGACGTCGGCAAGGCGCTCGGCCTCCCGTACGCCGACCTCGAGCGCCTCGCACGGCTGACGGACGGCTGGAACGCGCAGCGGGTCGCGGACGAGATCGAGGCGCTGCCCGACGCGGCGACGAAGCTCCGCTCGCCGCGCTGGCGCGCGTTCGGGGCGCTCTGCGCGGAGATCGCCGGCCTGCCGCGGCACATCTCCCAGCACCCGGGCGGGATGGTGATCTCGTCGCGGCCGCTCGTCGAGCTCGTGCCGGTGCAGCCGGCGGCGATGGCCGGACGGCAGATGTGCCAGTGGGACAAGGACTCCTGCGCCGACGCGGGCTTCCTCAAGATCGACCTGCTCGGCCTCGGGATGCTGTCGGCGGTCGAGGAGTGCGTCGACCTGATCGCTCGCACGCGCGGCGAGCGGATCGACCTCTCGCGCATCGCCCTCGACGACCCGGCCGTGTTCGCCGAGATCCAGCGCGCCGACACCGTCGGCTGCTTCCAGATCGAGAGCCGGGCGCAGATGCAGGTGATCCTCCGCACGCGGCCCGAGAACCTCCACGACATCACGGTGCAGGTCGCGCTCGTGCGGCCGGGGCCGATCCAGGGGAAGGCCGTCCACCCGTATGTCGAGCGGCGGCAGAAGCTGCGCGACGACCCGCACTACCGCGCACCGGCCGACCATCCGCTGCTCGAGGAGCCGCTGCGCGAGACGCTGGGCGTGGTCGTCTTCCAGGACCAGGTGCTCGACGTCGCCGTCCACCTCGCCGGCTTCACCGTCGGCGGGGCGGAAGGGCTGCGGCGGGCGATGAGCCGGAAGCGGTCGCACGCCGCGCTCGAAGCGTGGCGCGAGCGGTTCGTGGCGGGCGCGGAGGAGAGGGGCGTCGACGAGCCGAAGGCGCACGAGCTCTATGACAAGCTCGTCGCGTTCTCCGGCTTCGGCTTCCCGAAGTCGCACGCAGCCGCGTTCGGGCTGCTCGCGTACCAGTCGGCGTGGCTGCGGCACCACTACGCGCCCGAGTTCCTCGCCGCGCTGCTCAACGCACAGCCGATGGGCTTCTACCCGCCGGCGACGCTCGTCCGCGACGGTCAGCGGCGCGGGGTGGAGACGCGCCCGCCGGACGTGAACCGCAGCGACGCCGGCTGCGCGTTGGAGGACGGCGCCGTCCGTGTGGGGTTGAAGTACGTCGCCGGCGTGGGGGAGGACGACGCGGAGGTCGTCGCGGCGGGCCGGCCGTACTCGTCGATCCGGGACCTCGCGCAGCGGACGGGGCTGCGCGAGGACGAGCTGCGCGCGCTCGTCGAATCGGGCGCGTGCGACTGCTTCGGGCTGCGCCGCCGCGAGCTGCTCTGGCAGCTCGGGCTCGTCCCGCGGCCGATGAGCGTGCCGGGGACGGGCGGAGAGGTGAAGCAGCTCGCGCTTCCGCTCGACCCGACCGCGGCGACGCCCGAGCTGCCCGAGCCGACGGTGTGGGACCGGATGCTCGCCGACTACCGGACGACCGGGCTCTCGGTCGGCGTCCACCCGCTCGAGCTGCTGCGGCCGCACCTGCCGCCGGGGACGCTCTCGAGCGTCGAGCTACGGGAGCGGCCGCACCGCGCGGAGGTGCAGCTCGCGGGGCTGGTCGTGGCGCGGCAGCGGCCGGCGACGGCGAACGGCGTCGTCTTCATGCTGCTCGAGGACGAGGTCGCGCAGGTCAACCTCGTCGTCGCGTCGCAGGTGTACGAGCGGTTCCGCGCCGTCGTGCGCGGCGAGCCCCTGCTGCTCGTGCGCGGCCGCTACGAGCACTCGGACCGGAACCGGAACGTCCTCGTCCGCGAGCTCGTCTCGCTCGCGCCGCTCGCGCGGCAGCTGACGGACGGCGCCGACGTCCATGCGGCCCTCCCGCGCGCGCACCACTTCGGGCATCGGTAGGCGCTCGATCCCCTTTTACCCGAACCTGACACGGGTTCGGCAATACTGACCCGCCCAGTACATCGTATTCCGAGGGGGTTACATGACACGCAAGAAGATTGCGGCGGCAGTCGCGATGGTCACGGGCGCGGTCGCGTTCGGGGCCGTCTTCGGCGAGCCGGCCACCGGCCACGCGGCCACGGCAGCGCCCGGGAACACTTCCGCTCCCTGGATCAGCGGCACGCCGCAGGACGGAGAGACGCTGACGGCGAGCCAGGGCACGTGGAGCGGCAGCCCGACGGCCTACACCTATGCCTGGAGCAGCTGCGATGCGAGCGGCGCCAACTGCTCGCCGATCGGCGGCGCAACCGGCAAGACGTACGCCGTGGCGACCGCCGACGTCGGCCACACGCTCAGGGTCACCGTCACGGCCGCCAACGCCGGCGGCTCGACCAGCGTCACCTCGGCGCAGACCGCGGTCGTGTCGAACGCGGCGGCGCCGAAGAACACTGCCCTTCCGGCCGTCTCCGGCACGCCGCAGCTCGGCTCCACGCTGACCGCTGACGAGGGCGGCTGGGGGAACAGCCCCACCTCGTACGCCTACGCCTGGAGCCGCTGCGACGAGAACGGCAGCGGCTGCGCCGCCGTCAGCGGCGCGACGAACCCCGGCTACACCGTCACGAGCGGCGACACCGGCAAGACGCTGCGCGTCGCGGTGACGGCGACGAACGCGTCCGGCTCGACGACCGCGACCTCGGACGCGACCGCGGTGGTTCCAGCGGTGGCCGGTTGCCCGAGCGGCACCGGGGTGATCCAGATCGCCGACCTCGCGCCGCCCGCGCGGCTCTCGATCGCGCCGCAGTCGATCGCTCCGAGCCGTCTCACGCGCTCGACCGGCTCGATCCAGCTCCGCTTCCAGGTGACCGCGTGCGGCGGCCGGCCGGTGCAGGGTGCGACGGTGTTCGCGACTCCGATCCCGTACGAGCAGTTCGGAGGAGCGCAGGCCGCCACCGGCGCCGACGGCACGGTCTCGCTGAACGAGAAGCGGCAGAGCCGCTTCCCGTCGAGCGGCCGGCAGGAGCTCCTCGTGGTGCT
>JAVKST010000129.1:0-7602 GCA_039583515.1 Gaiellaceae bacterium | reverse complement strand
GGCTGCCGGGGCGCCCGCGTCTGCGCTTCCAGCCGGGGCCGTTGCCCGACCCCGCGCCCGCGCCCGCGCCCGCGCCACCCGAGCCCACGCCGGAGCAGGCGCGCGACGCAGCCGGGCTCGCCGCCTCCATCGCCGATCCGGACCTGCGCGAATCGGTTGCAAAAGCGATACGCGCGGCGCTCGCCCGCGCTCCGGGCGACCGCCCGGTCTGATACACTTCGTCGCGCCCGCAAATGCGGAATTTGCAGGGCTTTTTTCATGGCTGAAACGAACTACACCGCAACGGACATCACGGTCCTCGAGGGCCTCGAGCCGGTCCGGCTGCGGCCGGGCATGTACATCGGCTCGACCGGCGTCCGCGGCCTCCACCACCTGATCTACGAGGTGGTCGACAACTCGGTCGACGAGGCCCTCGCGGGACGCAACGACCGCATCGAGGTCGCGCTTCACCCGGATCATTCCGTGACCGTGCGCGACTGGGGCGCCGGGATCCCCGTGGACGTCATGCTCGAGCAGGGGCTGCCCGCGCTCACGGTCGTGCTCACGAAGCTGCATGCCGGCGGCAAGTTCGGCGGCGACGGCTACAAGGTCTCCGGCGGCCTGCACGGCGTCGGCGTCTCGGTCGTCAACGCTCTTTCCGAGCGGCTCGCCGCCGAGGTGCGACGCGACGGGAAGATCTACCGCCAGGAGTTCGAGCGCGGCGTGCCGGTCGCGGACATGGAGGTCGTCGGGAAGCTCGAGAAGGACGAGCCGACCGGCACGACGATCACGTTCCTCCCCGACTCCGAGGTCTTCGAGCAGCTCGAGGTCGAGGCCGCCACGGTCACGCAGCGCCTGCGCGAGACGGCGTTCCTCACCAAGGGCCTCTACATCAAGCTCACCGACGAGCGGGCCGAGGGGAAGACGGCCGAGTTCCGCTACGAGGGCGGCATCCGCGACTTCGTCTCGTACATCAACGAGGCGAAGGACGCGATCCACCGCCACATCGTCTACTTCGAGGGCGAGACCGGCCAGGGCTCGGTGGAGGTTGCGATGCAGTGGAACGGCTCGTACCAGGAGTCGGTCTTCACGTTTGCGAACAACATCAACACCGTCGAGGGCGGCTCGCATCTGTCCGGCTTCCGCAGTGCGCTCACGAGCACGCTCAACCGCAAGGCGCAGGATCTCAAGCTCCTGAAGAAGGAGGAGAAGCTCGAGGGCGAGGACGTGCGCGAGGGACTCGCCGCCGTGGTCTCCGTCAAGCTGCGCAACCCGCAGTTCGAGGGGCAGACGAAGACCAAGCTCGGCAACCCCGGCATCGAGGGCCTCGTCCAGACGACCGTCAACTCGTCGCTCTCGCAGTTCCTCGAGGAGAACCCGCAGGACGCGCGGGCGATCTGCAACAAGGCGATCGCTGCGATGCGCGCCCGGCTCGCCGCGCGCAAGGCGCGCGAGCTGACGCGGCGCAAGTCCGCGCTCGACAGCTCGTCGCTGCCGGGCAAGCTCGCCGACTGCTCGAGCCGCGATCCCGAGTCGACCGAGCTGTTCATCGTCGAGGGGGACTCCGCCGGCGGGCCCGCGAAGCAGGGCCGCGACCGCACGTACCAGGCGATCCTGCCACTGCGCGGGAAGATCATCAACAGCGAGAAGAACCGCATCAACAAGGTGCTCTCGAACAACGAGATCCAGGCGATGATCACCGCGATCGGCACAGGCATCGGCGACGAGTTCGACCTCTCCAGCCTCCGCTACCACCGGATCATCGTCATGACCGACGCCGACGTCGACGGCGCGCACATCCGGACGCTCGTCCTCACGTTCCTCTACCGCCACATGCGGGAGCTGTTCGAGAGCGGCCATGTCCACATCGCGGTTCCGCCGCTCTACAAGGTCAAGCTCGGCAACCAGGAGTTCTACTTCGAGAAGGAAGCGCAGCTCGAGGAGCTGCTCGTGCGCGAGCGCTTCGGCGAGCTCGACGTGCACGACCGGTCCGGCGAGCAGGTGAAGCTGACCGAGGCGCGGTGGAAGCGGTTCACGGCCGCGCTCGCCGAGTTCGAGGGCTGGTCGGCCCGGCTGCGCGCCGACTACGGGCATCACGCCGCCGATCTCGCGGTGTCGCACCGGCTGGTCGAGCTCGACGCGCACACGCCGGCGGCCGTCGAGAAGGCGATTGCCCAGCTGCCCGCGAACGGCTACACGCTGTCGGTGCTCGAGCGCGACGAGGCGGGCCTGCAGGTGCGCGTCGTCGAGGAGTCGACCTCGGCCACGCAGACGGTGCGGCTCGGCGCGGATCTCCTCTCCTCGCCGATCTACGCCAACCTCCGCACCGCCTACGGGAAGCTCGTCGACGTGATGGGCCCGCCGCCGTTCCAGCTGCGGCTCGGCAAGAAGGACGCGGTGGCCGAGACGTTCTCGGAGCTTCGGGGCGGTGCGCTCGACCTCGCGAAGGAGGTCGGGATCCAGCTTTCTCGCTTCAAGGGCCTCGGCGAGATGAACGCCGACCAGCTGTGGGAGACGACGATGGATCCGGCGAAGCGGCTGCTGATCCGGGTCGACGTCGAGGACGCGCACGCCGCCGACCAGCTCTTCTCGATGCTGATGGGCGACCAGGTCGAGCCGCGGCGAATCTTCATCGAGGAGAACGCGCGCGACGTCAAGGTCCTCGACGTCTAGGAGCCGGGATGTCTGAGGTCGAGACGGGAGCTCTGGGGCCCGGCAGGATCGAGCCGCGCGAGCTCGAGCAGGAGATGCGCTCGAGCTACCTCGACTACGCCATGTCCGTCATCGTCGGACGCGCGCTACCCGACGTTCGCGACGGGCTCAAGCCCGTGCACCGGCGCGTGCTGTACGGCATGCACGACGCGGGCCTGCAGCCGAACCGGCCGTACAAGAAAGCCGCCTCGACCGTCGGCGACGTCATGGGCCGGTACCACCCGCACGGCGACCAGGCCATCTACGACACGCTCGTCCGGATGGCGCAGCCGTTCTCGTTGCGCTACCCGCTCGTCGACGGGCAGGGGAACTTCGGCTCGATCGACGACGACCCGCCGGCCGCGATGCGCTACACGGAGGCGCGCCTATCGCGGATCGCGACGGAGCTGCTGCGCGACATCGACGCGAACACGGTCGACTTCGGCCCGAACTACGACGAGTCGCGCCGCGAGCCGCTCGTCCTCCCGTCGCGCTTCCCGAACCTGCTCGTCAACGGCTCGGCGGGGATCGCAGTCGGCATGGCCACGAACATGCCTCCGCACCATCTGGGCGAGGCGATCGACGCGATCGTCGCGCTCATCGACGACCCGGAGACCAACGTCGAGGGGCTGATGAAGCACGTGAAGGGCCCGGACTTCCCCACGGGAGCCTTCATCGTCGGGCGCAGCGGCATCCGCGATGCCTACCGCACCGGGCGTGGACGCGTCGTCATGCGCGCGCGGGCGCACATCGAGGAGCTGCGCGGCGGCAAGTCGGCGATCGTGGTCACGGAGCTGCCGTACGGCGTGAAGAAGGGCGGCGATACCGGCGTGATCCGGAAGATCGCCGACCTCGTGCAGGACAAGGTGCTGACGGAGATCAGCGACCTCGCCGACCACTCCGACCGGACCGGCATGCGCATCCAGATCGAGCTCAAGCGCGACGCCGTCCCCCAGGTGGCACTCAACAAGCTCTTCAAGCACACGTCCCTCCAGTCGACGTTCGGCTACAACGCCGTCGCGCTCGTCGACGGCGTGCCGCGGACGCTGTCGCTGCTCGAGCTCGTCCGCCACTACCTCGAGTTCCAGCGCGAGGTCGTCACCCGCCGCTCGAAGGACGAGCTGCACAAGGCGGAGGCCCGGGCGCACGTCCTCGAGGGCTACCTGGTCGCGCTCGACAACATCGACGCGATCGTCGCGCTGATCCGCGCCGCGGCCGACAGAGACGAGGCGCGGGAGCAGCTGATCGAGCGCTTCTCGCTCACCGAGATCCAGGCCGACGCGATCCTCGAGATGCGGCTGTCGCGCCTCACGGGGCTGGCGCGCAGGGAGGTCGAGGACGAGCACCGCGATCTGGGCGAGCGGATCGCCGAGCTGCGGTCGATCCTCAGCGACCCGGCGCGGATCGACTCCCTGATTCGCGAGGAGCTGCTCGAGATCAAGCAGATCTACGGCCGCAACGACGAGCGGCGGACTGAGATCGTGGCCGCCGAGGAAGAGCTCGAGCTCGAGGACCTGATCGCGGAAGAGGACATGGTGATCGCGATCACTCGCTCCGGCTACATCAAGCGGCTCCCGGTGACGACCTACCGCGAGCAGCGTCGCGGCGGCATCGGCGTGATGGGGATGGAGCTGAAGGACGAGGACTACATCGAGCACCTCTTCGTCGCCTCCACCCACGACTACATCCTCTTCTTCACGAACGTCGGCAAGGTCTACCGGCTCAAGGTGCACGAGCTGCCGCTGGGCTCCCGCCAGTCGAAGGGTCGCGCGATCGTCAACCTGCTGCCGTTCCGGCAGGACGAACAGGTGCGGGCCGTGATCCAGACGCGCGACTTCGAGGAGGCGAAGTATCTCGTCTTCGCGACGAAGAAGGGGGTCGTCAAGAAGACCGAGCTCGCCGCGTACAACACGCCGCTCAAGGCGGACGGGATCATCGCGATCAAGATGCGCGGCGGCGACGAGCTCGTCGGCGTCCGTCACTCCTGCGGCGACGACGACGTGCTGATGGTCTCGAAGAAGGGCCAGGCGATCCGCTTCCACGAGTCCGACGTCCGCGCGATGGGGCGCGACACGTCGGGCGTCGCGGGGATGAAGCTCCGGGCCGGCGACGAGGTGATCTCGATCAACATCGCCGAGGACGACGCCGACCTGCTCGTGGTGACCGAGAACGGCTACGGCAAGCGGACGCGTGTCTCGGAGTATCCCGTCAAGGGCCGTGGCGGCATGGGCGTCAAGACCGTGCAGCTGAACGAGGCGCGCGGCTACCTCGTGGGCTCACGGGTCGTCCGCGACGGCTACCAGGTGATGCTCATCTCCACCGGCGGCACGGTGATTCGGATGCCCGTCGAGGAGGTCAAGCGGCTCGGCCGCTCGACCCAGGGCGTGATCGTGATGCGCCTGCGCGGGGACGACGAGACGGTGTCGGCGCTCGCGCCGGTCGTCGAGCCGGAGGGTGCGAACGGGGCCGACGAAGATCCTCTCGAGAGCGCCGGGCATGCGGGCGAGGAGTGAAGCTGCGGCAGGTCTCGCAGCCTGCTCTTCCCAAGCACGACCAAGCGTTCTATAACTCGCAAGTCGCGGTCTTCGTCGTCCACCCCGACAAGGACAATATGGCGATCAGCCGGCAAGTCGACCTCCTCGAACCCATAAACCTGGCGGAGCATCTCGACAAGGTCGAGCTCTATCTCGGCCAGGTCTGCCAGATCGCAGGCATCTCGAAGATGCAGCTCGACTACTGGACGAACAAGGCGCAGATCCCGACCAAGGGCAAGAAGCAGCGGATCTACGACATCGACGCGCTCGAGACCGTGATGCTGATCAAGCAGGCGAAGGACAAGGGTCTCAACCTCGGCGCGGCGATCGAGGCCGCGTGCCGTTTCCGCGAGCAGCGCACCGCCCACCGCTAGCCGCCCTCAACGCGTGGCGTGGAGCTCCTGCCACACGTCGTAGCCGTGCTCGAGCTCGAGCAGGATCGCGGCCAGCAGCGGCGCGCGGGGCCACTCGCGCCCGGTCTCGAGCCGCAGCGACGTCGGCGGCTTCGGCGCGTCGGCGGGCAGCTCCTCGGCCGTCTGGTTGACGTTGACGCCGACGCCGAGGACGACCCGGCCCCGTGCCGCCTCCGGCAGGACGCCTACGAGCTTGCGCCGCTCGACGAGCACGTCGTTCGGATGGCCGAGGGCGGCGGCAACCCCGGTCTCCCGCCGCACCGCCACCGCCACCGCCTCTCCCGCGACGAGCGAGAGCTCCGGCCAGAGCGGCATCGGCGTCCGCGGTCGCAGCAGGACGGAGAAGAGGATCGCCTTCCCTGCCGGTGCCAGCCAGACGCGGCCGAGCCTGCCGCGTCCGGCGGTCTGGAGGTCGGAGGCGACGGTCGCCCCCTCGGGATCGTCCTCGGCCAGAAGCCGTTGCGTCGACTCCGTCGTCGCGACGAAGCGGAAGGGCCGGCCCAGTCGCCCGCGCAGCAGCGGCAGCACGACCTCCGGGTCCAGGTCCGACACGCCCGCTTAGACTAGTGCGGCCGTGACGTCGATCCGCCAGCCGTTGCGCCGGCAGTCCTCGCTCGCCTACGAGAGCCTCAGCGACCCGATCCTCGTCACCCGCGCGAAAGGCGGCGACGGACGCGCGCTCGAGGCTCTGTGCACGCGCCACGCGCCACGCGTCGAGCGGGTCGCACGGCATCTGCTGCGCGACCCTGAGGACGCCCGCGATGCGGCGCAGGATGCCCTCGCGAAGCTCTGCCTCCGGCTGCCGCAGTTCCGGGGCGAGTCGCAGTTCGGGACCTGGCTGTACCGCCTCGTCGTGAACACGTGCCACGACGCCGCCGAGCGGCGGAAGGCGCGCGTCCACGATCCGCTGTCGGACGAGCTCGGCCTCAGCGCCGACCACGACCCGGCACGCGGCGCGCGAATCGCGGAACTCCGCCGTGAGCTCTGCGACTCGCTCGCCGGCATCTCCCGGGCGCAGGCGCAGGTGATCGTGCTCCGGGACGCCCTGGGGTACACGTTCGAGGAGATCGCATCCGCCGCCGGCATCCCGGTCGGCACTGCGAAATGCCACGCCCACCGCGGGCGTAACAGGCTGCGGGAACGGCTCGAAGCTCGCGACATCGCGTGAGCGTGCCGGCGCCCCCGTTCGGCCGGGACGCGATCGAGTCGATCATCCCGCACCGGCCGCCGTTCCTGCTCGTCGACGAGATCGTCGAGCTGGAGCCGGGCCGGCGCGTGCGCGGACGGCTCACGGTTCCCGCGGACGGCTGGTGGTTTCCCGGCCACTTTCCCGACCGGCCGGTGATGCCGGGCGTCCTCACGCTGGAGGCGATCGCGCAGTGCGGCGCCGTCGCCGTGCTCGCGGCCGACGGCAACCGGGGCAAGATCCCGTTCTTCGCCGGCATCGACGGCTGCCGGTTCAAGCGCGTCGTGGAGCCGGGGGACGTGCTCGACCTGGAATGCGACTTCGCCCGCGTCCGCGGTCCGATCGCGAAGGGAGAGGGCCGCGCGAGCGTGGGCGGCGACGTCGCGGTCGAGGCGACGCTCACCGTCTTCGTCGGCGAGGCGGGCCGGTGATCGGCGCAGCTCGCAGCGACGCGCACATCTCCGTGACGGGCCTCGGCGCCTACGCGCCGGAGCGGGTGATCACGAACGACGAGCTCGCGCAGTACGTCGACACCTCGGACGAGTGGATCGTCGAGCGCACCGGCATCCGCGAGCGGCGGATAGCGGCCGAGACGCAGGCGCTGTCCGACCTCGCGTTGCCGGCGGCGGAGCAAGCGCTCGAGCAGGCGGGTCTCGACGGGAAGGACGTGGACCTGCTCGTCGTGGCCACGGTGACGCCGGACATGATGTTCCCCTCGACGTCGGCCCTCCTGGCCGACCGTCTCGGCGCGGCCGACGCCGCGGCCTACGACCTCTCGGCCGGCTGCACGGGCTTCATG
>JAVKST010000128.1:0-7607 GCA_039583515.1 Gaiellaceae bacterium | reverse complement strand
CTAGGAGCCGAGGTCGCCGGTCCAGTGGTAGGCGCTCTCGCCGACGCCGATCTGCGTGAAGTTGGGGCTCGTGAGGAGCGCCCAGTGCTCCGGGCTGTTCTTGAACATGCTGAACGCCGTCTGCGCCGACGCGGGCGGATAGCTCACGAGCGTGACCTCGCCTTCCCAGTTGCCGTTGAAGCCGGCATCCGCCATGCGCTGGAACGGATCGCTGCCGTTGCACCCGGGCACGTGGGTGAGCCCGTGGTAGCCGAAGGCCACGTCCTGCCAGTACGAGTGGCTGTCGGCCGCAAGACTCAGCCTCGAGTTGAGGCTTAGGCTCGCCAGGCCGAGCGACTGCCTCGCCTGATTGACGAGGTCGACGAACTGCTGCTCCGCGCTCGAGATCTCCGGGTGGACCGGCCAGAGATACTTGTACGGCGACTGCGTGCAGGCGGTGCTGCTGGGTGGAGGCGACCCCGAGGGGGGCGGCGGGGACGGCGTCGTGCTCGTGGTGGTGGTGGTGGTGGTGGTCGTCGTCGTGGTCGTCGCCGCGGTCGTGGTCGTGGGGGTGGTCGTGGTCGTGGGGGTGGGGGTGGTGGCGGTCTGGGTTGCGTTCCAGGACGGAGACGACGACGAGACCGCCGCAGGCGGAAGGACTTCCCAGATGTAGGTCCGCCGACGGTCCTGCCCTCGACGGCTGCGAGCGAGGAGCGTGAACGCGTAACGCCCGACGGGGAGGTGCGCGAACGTCCTCGGCGACCGGCAGCGGCCGAACCTGTGCAGGACACTCCAGGCCTGATCCGAGCCGTCCGGCAGTGCGCTCCAGCTCAGGCGGCAGACCGTGCGCCCCGAGCCCAGGCTCGTCGTCCACCTGAAGACGGCCGTCGTCGCGGACGTCGTCGTCCGCGGCGTGACGGTCAGCCTCAAGCGGGGCTGTCCGGCGACGGCCGTGCCGGCCAGCAGGAGCACCGACCCGACTGCGGCTGCGCCAAGGAGAAGCAGGCTCCGACGCACGGCCCCGAACCTTACGACGGTTTGCGGATGTTTTCCACCGACAGCGTGCCTCGCCGCCCGACCACCCGCGGCGGCGGGTACGAGCGGTGACGCAGCTTGCGGAAGAGCGCGCGCAGCGTGAGCGACGCCGGGCGCGGCCGCGGCGACTTGCAGGCGACGTCGAGCCGGTACTTGCCCGCGGACACCTTTGCCACCAGCGAGGCGCCCGTCAGGCGCCGGCTCGAGAGCCGGCCCCTGCCTGCGGGGACGAGCCTGAGGGTGCAGGACCGTGCCTTCGGCGAGCGCAGCGTCGCGGCTACGCGGCCGGCCCGGACGAGAAGCCCGAGGTGCCAGTGCGAGCGGAGGGCGCGCTGCTTCACGCGGGTGTCCGGATGGGTCGCGACCGGCGTGCTCGCGACCGTCCGGCTGCCGTCCGCAGGCTTCGCGGCCGGCAGCACGGGGGCGGCTGCCGGCGCGGTCTGGGGCTGGAAGGTCGCCCCGAGCGCGGCGAGCGTGCCGACCGCGCTGACGCGGCCGCCGGCGACGCCGGCGACGGGGTGGGCGCTGGAGACGATCGCCTGCTCGACCGCCTCGGCGGGCGAGGTCGGCGAGTAGGAGCGGGCCAGGCCGGCGAGGCCGGCGACGACGGGCGTGCTCGCGGAGGTTCCGCAGAACTCGCCGAAGCTACCGCCTCTGAGCGTCGCCGTGTCGCAGCCCGGAGCGGCGACCGACACCCAGCTGCCGTAGTTCGACCACGGGTAGAGCTGGTCGTTCGCGTCGGTCCCGGCGACGCTGAGGACGCCCGGATCGGCAGCGGGATAGAACGGCTGCGAGTTCCCGTTGTTGCCGGCGGCGGCGACGACGAGAACGCCCTTGCTCTCCGCGTACTGGACGGCGGCGGCGATCGCGTCGCTCTGGGCGCCGCCGAGGCTGAGGCTGATGATCGAGGCGCCGTGATCCGTCGCCCAGGCGATGCCCGTAGCGACGTCGAGTGAGGTCGCGGTCCCGTTCGAGGCGACGACCTTCACCGGCATGACGGAGCAGCGGGGGCAGACGCCGGAGATGCCGACGCCGTTGTCCGCGCGCGCGCCGACGATGCCGGCCGTGCTCGTCCCGTGGCCGTTGTCGTCGCTCGGGTCGGAGTCGCCCGCCACGACGTTGTAGCCCGGCACGAGGGCGCCCTGCAGGTCGGGCTGCGAGAGGTCGACGCCCGTGTCCAGCACGGCGATCACGACCTTCGGCGAGCCCATCGTCACCGCCCACGCCGTGGGCGCGCCGATCAGCGCCGCGCCCCACTGGTTCGGCCAGAGCGGGTCGGTCGGAACCGCCTGCACCGAGCTGGGAGCGGCCGCGACCTGCGCGACCACGTGGTTGCGCTCGACGAAGCGGACGCCCGGCGTCCGCGCCAGGCCGCGGCGGACGGCCGCGGCCTCGCGGCGCGGCACCCGGACGGCGAGCAGCCGCGGCCCGAGGAGCACGCGCACGGAGCGGCCGCCGAGCCTCTCGACGCTCCGCGTGACGGCTCCGGCCTCCCCGCTCCGGTCGACGGCGACGAGAAGGCTGACGTAGCGGCCTGCCCGGTGGACGTCGCCGGGCGCGGCGGGGGTGGCCGCAGGCGCCGAGAGGGCCAGGAGGGCGATCAGCATCCCCAGGGGCGCGAGGCGGCGGCAGGGTGGAAGCGGAAGGGGCACGACGTACAGGTCGGCTCCTTCGCGGCATCCCTTTAGCGCTTCGGCCGGTTAGCGGCGAAAAACCCCAATCACTCTTCCCAGGGATAGCCATTTGGGCAGGCCGCCGGATACTTCGACGGGAGACAAGGGAAGGGTGGTCTGCGGACGTGGGTAGCGCGGCGGCGAACACGCGGCGCGCAGAGAGGACGCTCGGCGAGGTCGTGATCCTCGACGAGCACCCGATCTGGGTGGACGCGATCGAGAGGATCCTCTCCGAGAGCGGGATCCGGGTCGTCGGCAAGGCAGTCTCTCCCGAGACGGCCCTCGAGCTCGTTCGCTCGAAGCAGCCGGACGCGTTGATCGCGCCGCTCGTGCTGGCGAACTCGGAGATGGAGGCGCTCGAGCTCCTGGGACGCGCGCGCGAGCGCCGGCCGGGCCTGCGCCTCATCGTCTTCGCGTCGGACGACAACGGCTTCCACCTCAGCGCCGCCGCCAGCGCCCGCGCCGAGGCGTACCTGCCCAAGGCCTCGTCCGCCGCGAAGGTGGTCGAGACGGTGCGGGCGTGCCTGAAGGGCGAGCGCCGCCCCGTGGCCAACGGGGAAGTCGCTGTTCCGGCGCTGACGCAACGGGAGCTCGAGATCGTCACGCTCGCGGCGCGCGGCTACACGAACGCCCAGATCGCCGAGCGGCTCTGGATCACGCGCTGGACGGTGAAGTACCACCTCGCCAACGCCTACAAGAAGCTCGGCGTCTCGAACCGCACGCAGGCTGCGCGCCGCCTCTTCGAGCGCCGCCTCTCGGGCCGCGCGCCCTGCTCTGCCTAGTACCTACCGGGCCGGCGTCACGCGGCTAGCGCGAGAACGCGCGCACTGTCAGCGAGGCCGGGCTCGCGCGGTGGGACCTGCACCAGATGTCGAGCCGGTACTTGCCGGAGGGGACCCTCGCGGCCAGGGCGTCGGCGCTGTTCCCCCGCGTTCCCGCCAGCCAGACCGAGCTGGCCGACGCGAGGGTCAACGAGCAGCTGCGCGCCTTGGGAGAGCGGAGCGTCGCCGCCAGGCGGCGCCCCTGGACCGTCAGGCCGAGGTGCCAGTGCCCCCGCAGGTTGCGGCTCAGGCGGACGGGCTGCGCGCCGGCGCGGAGGGAGGCGCTCGCTCCGGCTGCCAGCAGGGCCGCATAGGCGTTGATGCGCCCGCCGCCGATGCCCGCGACGGGGCTCGACGTGTGCTCGAGCAGGGAGACGATCTGGGGAGGGGTCAAGCTGGGGTTGACGCTGAGCATCAGCCCGGCGATGCCGGCGACCGCCGGTGCGGCCACGGATGTCCCGCACGGCTCGATCGCCCCGGGGCCGCGCCAGAGCGCGAGCTGGCAGCCGGGGGCCGCGATGTGGACCCACGAGCCCCTGGTCGACCACGGCGAGAGCTTGTTGAACTTGTTCGTCCCGGCGACGGCGTATGCGCCGGGATCGGCAGCCGGGTACGTGTAGCCCGAGCTGCCGGTGTTGCCCGCCGACGCGAGCACGAGCACTCCCTTCTGCGCGGCGTAGGCGATCGCGGCCGCGATCGCCTGGTCGGGCGGCGACCCGGCCTCGCCGCTGAAGCTGATCGAGATGATGCGCGCGCCGTGGTCGGCGGCCCACCTGATCCCGTCCGCCGCGAGCCCTGCGTCGAACTCGCCGTTGGCCGACACGCGCACCGGCATCACCTTGCAGGTCCAGCAGTAGCCCGCGATCCCGATGCCGTTGTTGCCGCGGGCGGCGATGATGCTCGCGACCAGCGTCCCGTGCCCCTCGGTGTCGACGTTCGTGTAGCCGCCCGAGACGAAGTCCCAGCCCGGCACGAGTGCGCCCTCGAGATCCGCGACGGCCGGATCGACGCCGGTGTCGACCACGGCGATCTTCACGTGCCGGTTGCCGGTGGAGAGGTTCCACGCGAGCGGCATCCGGACGTTCTGCTGCGGCCAGGAAAGGTTCCAGTCCGCGTCGTTGGGCGACACGGCCAGGGCGGAGCCGGCCGTGGCGAGCACGGCTGCGGCCAGCAGAAGGAAACCGACCCAGTTCCTCACGCGCCCGGGAGTCTACGCCCTGTTCCGGCCGGCGCCCAGCGGACCTCCCCCTTTGGACAGGAGTCGTGCCAGAGGTTGCATTCGCGCGCCCGACCTTGTAGAACACCGTGGCCTCGCCGGCACCGCCGGCGGTGCCGGTGTCCCGGCCGATTCGGGCGTCGAGTGGGGAGGAGGAGGCACAGGGGGTCTGACAGGCGGTTGTACCAAGGGGTCTGACAGACAAGTAGTCCTCGCAATACACGAACATCCGAAACACTCATCTGAAGCGAGGGGGAGGTAATGAAAATCGGGAGAGGTGGCTCAACGAGGCTGAGGTTGGGCCTCGTTACAGGCATCGCCCTCCTGGCGTTTGGGGCCCTGTTCGTCGGGGGCGCAAGCGCACAGGGCAGCGTGACAGGGGCGACGGCGACGGATCTGAGCGGGCTTCCCGCCAACCAGGGGCCGTTCGATCCGCTGGCCACGAACGTGCCGTACCTGGCCTGGCGCGGCGAAGAGGTGCGCCTGGTCAAGTGCATCCCGTACGACCAGAACTCGTCACCCAATCCGGAAGGGTTCGGCCTGTCAGTGAACACGGCGACGAATTCGTTCGAGGGCGACCACGGCGGCTTCGACGTCAACATGACGGTCTTCGACTACAGCGGCCCGCAGGAGAACTCGTTCGACGGGCCGAAGGCGGTCACGGGCACTGGCAACGTCTTCTTCGACGAGGCCAACGACCGGATCTGCGTGCGGGGCACGTGGATCTCGAACAAGCCCGGCATCGTCAGGATCAAGCTGACGGTCGACTACAACGGCGTCATCCTCGGCCAGCACGACTTCATGATCGGCTGGATGGCGATCAACACCGTCAACATGACGAACGCCGGCACGGTCGGCCCCGAGACCCCGGGCACGACGCCGGGCAACTCGGCCAACGTGCAGGTGACCGGCTCGATCCCGCTGAACGCGGAGTTCCAGGCGGACTGGGGCCTGCCCGCGACGCTGGTCATGCCGGACGACTGGGCGATGTGGGCGAACGCCATGGCCTCGACCGGTGACGGTCTGACCACGGATCCGTCCAGCTCGTTCTACGGCGTCCCGGCGTCGGCGTTCTGGGACATCCACGATTCGTCCGGGCCGCTCGGCGTGCCCGACTCGGCGGATGTTCACGTCTCCCAGGACGCGTGTCCGGGCAGCACCAGCGATCCGCTCATCGACCAGGTCGACAACTGCACCGGCGGCGAAGACTTGTTCTCGCGGGTCTTCGGCGACCTCACGAACGGCAACGCGGGCCCGTTCGATCCGTCCTACGCCAGCACGCTGCTGAGCGACGGCCGGCTGAACGCGAACGACGCCCCGATGCCGGCGCTGAAGATCGTGTTCAACACGTCGGGCGGGATGGGCTACTTCGACAACTCCTGCCTGAACGACAAGGACAACGTCTACAACGCCAACTTCGACCCGACGAACCAGGTCGCCAGCTCGGAAGAGGCCGCTGGCCAGACCGGGGACTGCATTGCGCAGGGCACGGGCGAGAACGACCCGCACGTCCTCTACGCGCCGTACTACGCGCAGTACATCCCGGCGACCTCGCGCGATCCGTTCGGGGCCGCTTCAGGGATCGATGGCCCGGTCTACACCCAGGACACCGGTCAGCCGAACAACTTCGCGGGCTTCGGCTGGTACGGCCTGTACCAGAACTGGGAGATCGCGCAGGTCCGGACGAACGCCGTGGGCAGCGATTCCGGCTGTCTGCTGAACTCGGACCTGGGCAACAGCGACACCACCATCAATGGCGACAGGCTGACGAACAATGGGCCGACGCAGATCGTCGAGTTCACCGACGAGCACGGGGAGGCTCGCGCTCAGTGGCAGCCTGGCTACAACGCGGACTTCTTCGCGAACTCCGCCAACAACAACGGTAAGGGCGGCTGCGACCTGGAGGGCGTGCCCTTCCCGAACCAGACGATCACCGCCGCGGCGGAGTATCCGTTCCAGCCGATCGGCACGGACATCCCGGCCGTGGGGACGATCACGAAGGCCATCGCCAACCTGTTCCAGAAGACGGTCTCCTGCGTCGCCGAGCGGAACCCCAACGGCAGCGTCGTCGGCTACATCTGCACGGTGACGGCCCAGGACATCGACGGCAGCGGCTCCAACATGAACGGCGAGCAGGTCTGCCTCAACTCCCAGGGAAGCGCTGGGGATGGAACCTGGTTCAACTACGCCAACGGCGCGATCTCGGGCCTACCGCAGGGCAACGACATCTGCGTGACGCTCAGCGGCGGCGGCCCGGGCATGCCGGCATCGGCACAGGCCGATCTCCTCGTGAGCCAGGGCACGATCGACATCAGCGCCCTGTTCGTGGGCGAGAAGATCGTGCGTGATGCCTGCATCGTCTACGGCAGCGGGTCGAGCACGCCCGGCCCGTGCGGCTCGACCGCCGGGGCAGGCACGACCGGGACGACCGGCACCACCGGCACGACCGGGACGACCGGGACGACCGGCACCACCGGCACCACCGGCACCACCGGCACCACCGGCACCACCGGCACCACCGGGACGACCGGCACCACCGGGACGACCGGCACCACCGGCACCACCGGCACCAGCGGCACGACCAGCACCGGCGCAGTTGTCGGCGCGCAGTCGTCGCCGTCCTCGGTGACCACGCTCGGCCCGTCGTACAAGCACGCCGTGAAGAAGACGGCGCGGCTCAAGCTGGTTCAGCTCGTGCTGACCCGCCATGGCCGCGTCCTGTACGTGAAGGTCCTTTCGTCCACGAAGACGGCCAGGATCCAGATCCGTCTCGTGAACGCGAAGGGCAAGGTCATGAAGACGGTCATCCGGACCGTCAACAGCAACCAGCGCGTGGCGGTGAAGAACCTGCGGCTCGGCCTGCAGGTCAAGCGCGTCCACGTG
>JAVKST010000127.1:0-7621 GCA_039583515.1 Gaiellaceae bacterium | reverse complement strand
GGACGGGCGGGGCGGGCACGTAGGTGGCGCCGTAACCGAGGACGTTGGACGTGCTCGGCGCCGCGCGCGTGCGCGAGCTCCAGGCAGAGGGCGCGGGGCTGACGCTCGACGAGCTCTCGACGGCGTCGCCGCCGCGAGCTGATCGCGGCGAGCCCGGTCAGGCTCGCGCGCGGAGGGCGTCGTACATCCCCCACTCCTCGCGCAGCGTCTCGCAGATCTCGCCGACCGTGCAGCGCGCGCGAAGCGCCTCCCGCATCGGAGGCAGCATGTTCGCCTCCCCGCGCGCCGTCTCCCGCACCGCTGCGATCGCCGCGGCCGCCTCGTCCGCGTTCCGCTCGGCGCGCACGCGCGCCGTCCGCTCGAGCTGCCGCCGCTCGGCCGCGGGATCGATGCGCAGCAGCTCGACGCGCTCGTCCGACTCCTCCTCGAACGCATTGACTCCGACGATCACGCGCTCCGCGGCCTCCACCTGCCGCTGGAACTCGAAGGCCGCCCGCTCGATCTCGTCCTGGACGAAGCCGGCCTCGACCGCCGCGACCGCGCCGCCGAGCTCGTCCACGCGCTCGATCAGCTCCCACGCCCGCGCCTCGAGCTCGTCGGTCAGCGCCTCGACGAAGTACGAGCCGCCGAGCGGGTCGGCCGTGTCGGTCGTCCCTCCCTCGGCGGCGAGGATCTGCTGCGTCCGCAGCGCGATCCGCGCAGCGTGCTCGGTCGGCAGCGCGAGCGCCTCGTCGTAGGCGTTCGTGTGCAGGCTCTGCGCGCCGCCCGCGACCGCCGAGAGCGCCTGGATCGCGACGCGCACGATGTTGTTCTCCGGCTGCTGCGCCGTGAGCGTCGAGCCGCCCGTCTGCGCGTGGAAGCGGAGCGCGAGCGCCTTCGGGTTCGTCGCGCCGAAGCGCTCGCGCATGATCACGCCCCACAGCCGGCGCGCGGCGCGGAACTTCGCCACCTCCTGGAAGAAGTGGTTGTGCGCGTTGAAGAAGAAGGACAGCCGGGCGCCGAACTCCTCCGGCGACAGCCCCGCCTCGACCGCCGCCTGGCAGTAGGCGATCCCGTTCGCGAGCGTGAAGGCGAGCTCCTGCACGGCGGTCGAGCCCGCCTCGCGGATGTGGTAGCCGCTGATCGAGATCGTGTTCCAGCGCGGGATGCGCTGGGCGCAGTACGCGAAGAGGTCGGTGGTCAGCCGCATCGAGGGGCGCGGCGGGAAGATGTAGTTCCCGCGCGCGATGTACTCCTTGAGGATGTCGTTCTGGACCGTGCCCCGCAGCTCCGACGCCGCGACGCCCTGCCCTTCCGCGACGAGCTCGTAGAGGAGCAGGAGCAGCGACGCCGGGGCGTTGATGGTCATCGACGTCGACACCTCGCCGAGCGGGATGCCGGCGAGGAGGATCTCCATGTCGGCGAGCGAGTCGATCGCCACGCCCGTCCGCCCCACCTCGCCGAGCGCGCGCGGGTCGTCGGAGTCGTAGCCGAGCTGCGTCGGCAGGTCGAACGCGATCGAGAGGCCGGTCTGCCCTCGCTCGAGCAGGTATCGGTACCGCGCGTTCGACTCCTCCGCCGAGGCGAAGCCCGCGTACTGGCGGATCGTCCACGGCCGCCCGCGGTACATGTCCGGATAGGGGCCGCGCGTGAACGGGTACTCGCCCGGCGGCTCGAGCTCGCGCGGCGCGTCGGCGGCCGTGTAGACCGGCTTCACCTCGATGCCCGACTCGGTGCGCCGGTCGTCGGTCGCGGCCATGGTCGGATCGTACGTCGGCTCAGACGAGGGCGGGCGGCTCGAGCTCGGCGTCCCGGTTGACGAGCGCGGCGTAGCGGCCGCCGGCCGCGAGCAGGTCCTCGTGGCCGCCGCGCTCGACGGCCCGGCCGTGGTCGAGGACGACGATCTGTTCGGCGTCGCGGACCGTCGAGAGCCGGTGGGCGATCGCGATCGTCGTCCGCCCCTCGGAGAGCCGGTCGAGCGCCTCCTGCACGAGCCGCTCGGTCCCGGTGTCGAGGGAGGAGGTCGCCTCGTCGAGAACGAGGATCGGCGGGTTGCGGAGGATGGTGCGGGCGATCGCGATCCGCTGCTTCTCGCCGCCCGAGAAGCGGTAGCCGCGCTCGCCGACCACGGTGTCGTAGCCCTCCGGCAGCGCCGCGATCACGTGGTGGATCCGCGCCGCCTCCGCCGCCGCGTAGAGCTCCTCGTCGGTCGCGTCCGGCTTCGCGAAGCGGAGGTTCTCGCGCACCGACGCGTGGAAGAGGTACGTCTCCTGCGAGACGACGCCTACGAGGCTCGCGAGCGCGTCGAAGGAGAGGCGGCGCACGTCGACGCCGCCGATCGAGACGGAGCCGCGGTCGGCGTCGTAGAGCCGCGCGGCGAGGTAGCCGAGAGTGGTCTTTCCCGAGCCGGTCTCGCCGACCAGCGCCGTTGTGGTGCCGGCGGGCACGACGAAGCTCACGTCCTGAAGCGTCCACTCGCCGGCCTCGTAGCGGAACCAGACCGAGTCGAAGACGACGTCGCCCGCACGCGCCGCGGCCAGCGAGATCGCATCCTCTCGCTCGGCGATGTCGACCGGCGCGTCGAGGTACTCGAAGATCCGGTCGAAGAGCGCGAGCGACGTCTGGATGTCGAGACCGACGCCGAGCAGCGAGCCGACCGGGAAGAAGAGACGCGTCTGCAGGGTGGTGAAGGCGACGATCGTCGCGATCGAGATCGAATGGCTGAAAACGGTGCCGCCGAGCCAGTAGACGGCGGCCGGCATGATCGAGAAGCTCGTCTGGATCGAGGCCATCACCCAGCGGCCGGCCATCCGCTGCCGCACCTCGAGGTCGGCGAGGCGCAGCGACTCGGACGCGAAGCGGTCGGCGAGCTCGTCGCCGCGTCCCATCGTCTTGCCGAGCAGGATCCCGCTGACGGAGAGGGACTCCTGGACGAGGCTGGAGATGTCCGCGAGCGACTCCTGCGTGCTCTTCGCGATCCGCCGCCGCTCCTGGCCGACCCGGCGCGTGAGCACGGCGAACAGCGGGATCAGGGCGAACGCGAAGAGCGCCAACTCCCAGTTCAGGAGCAGCATGCCGACCATCGTGGCGACCACCGTCGTGGCGCTCTGCGTGATGCTCGTCGCCGTGTTCGTGACGACGTTCTGGACGCCGCCGATATCGTTGTTGATGCGCGACTGCACCTCGCCCGTGCGCGTGCGCGTGAAGAAGGCGAGCGAGAGCCGCTGCAGGTGGCGGAAGACAGCGGCGCGGAGGTCGTGCATGACGCGCTGGCCGACCTGGTTCGAGAGCAGTGTCTGGACCACGCCCAGGGCTCCGGAGACGACCGCGATCACGATCATCCCGCCGGCGTTGAACGAGACAGCTCTCGTGTCGTGGCGGGCGATCGCGACGATCACATGCTTGAGCAGGAACGCGGGCAGGACGCCGAGGCCGGCGCTCACGACGATGAGGCCGAGCAGGACCGACAGCCGCCGCCGGTACGGCTTGAAGAGCGGCCCGATCCGGCGCATGTTCGCCCGGCGCACGCCCGGATCCGCCGGCCGCTCGGGTGGCGGGCCGCCGCGGTCGTGGAAGAACATGCCCATCGGCCCAGTATGGCCGCCAGGCACACTCACGCGGATGCGCGTCACCGTCCGCCTCTTCGCCGGCCTGCGCGAGCGCGCAGGGCAGTCGCGGCTCGAGCTCGAGAACGTCGCGCGCGTCGCCGACGTGTGGCCCCGGCTCGAGCTCGGCGACGAGCCGCCCGGCCTGATGTACGCAGTCAATCGCGAGTACGTCGACCCGGAGCAGGCTCTGGCGGACGGCGACGAGGTGGCTCTGATCCCGCCGGTGAGCGGCGGCGCCTTCCGTCTCGTCGAGGGCCCGCTGGACGTCGCCGCGGTGCTGCGGGAGGTCGAGGATCCCGACGCGGGCGCGGTCGCGAGCTTCGTCGGCACCGTGCGCCGCCGCTCGCGCGGCCGCGACGTGCTCGGGCTCGAGTACGAGGCGTACGAGGAGATGGCCGAGCCGATGCTCGCCGGGCTCGCCGCCAACCTGACGGCGCGGCACGGGCTCTGCTCGGTGGCGATCCACCACCGCGTCGGGGGAGTCGAGATCGGCGAGGCGAGTGTCGCGATCGCCGTCTCCGCGCCGCACCGCGCAGCCGCGCTCACCGCCTGCCGCGAGGCGATCGACACGCTGAAGGCGACGATCCCACTCTGGAAGAAAGAGGTCTACGCGGGCGGCGAGGAGTGGATCGGACGGGGCTCGTGACGGCGGCGACGCAGCAACCGCAGCGGGGAGTCGTGCGGCGCTCGCTCGAGCGGCTGGCGGGCCTCGCCGTGCTCGTCGTCTCCACGGCGCTCAAGTGGGGCTTCCTGTTCGCGAAGTTCTTCGCCTTCTTCATCTCGTTCGCCGCCTACACGCTCTGGTTCGGCAGCTGGAAGTTCGCCCTCGGCTTCGTGCTCCTGATCCTCGTCCACGAGCTCGGCCATGCGGTGGAGGCGCGGCGCCAGGGGCTGCAGGTCTCGCTGCCGACCTTCATCCCGTTCTTCGGCGCCTTCGTGACGATCCGGCACGCGGGACTGTCGCCGCTGCGGAGCACGCTGATCTCGCTCGCCGGGCCCGTCGCCGGCGGCCTCGGGACGGCCGCCGTCTGGGCATTCGGGTCCGCGCGCAACTCCGATTGGCTCGTCGTGCTCGCGAACCTCGGCTTCCTGCTCAACGCCTTCAACCTGCTCCCGATCGGGTTCCTCGACGGCGGCTCGGTGCTCCGCGCGTTCTCGCAGGCGTGGCGCGAGCCGCAGATCCGCTACGTGGACGGCGTGCCGGTCGAGGCGCGGGGGCCAGACCGCCGCCGCGCGCTCGCGATCGCCGCCCTCTACGTGCTCGTCGCGGGCGGGCTCGTGCTCGGGCTGCTCGCGACGCGGCGGAACGGCGCGCTGTGACGCACGATCGCCAGCTCCTACAGACGCACCAGCCGGAGGAGGAGCTGCGCCGCCACACCGAGTCGATCGGCCGCGAGTTCCTCGCCGGGTTCGAGGCCGTGGAGCGGATCGACCGGCCGGCGGTGTCCTGCTTCGGGTCGGCGCGCGTGGGCGAGGGATCCGCGGCGTACGAGCTAGCCCGCGCGACGGGGAGGCTCTTCGCCGAAGCGGGCTGGGCGGTCGTCACCGGCGGCGGCCCCGGGGTGATGGAGGCGGCGAACCGCGGCTGCCGCGAGGGAGGCGGCCTTTCCGTCGGCTTCAACATCGAGCTGCCGCACGAGCAGGGGGCGAACCGGTACGTCGACATCGCGCTCACCTTCGACCACTTCTACGCACGCAAGACGATGTTCGTGAAGGCGGCCGAGGGGTTCTGCGTCTTCCCCGGCGGCTTCGGGACCGCGGACGAGCTGTTCGAGGCGCTGACGCTGATCCAGACGGGAAAGGTGCTCCACTTTCCCGTCGTGCTCGTCGACCGCGGCTACTGGACGCCGCTGCTGGAATGGATCCGCGGACGCGCCCTCGACGAGGGGATGGTCGCGCCGGAGGATCTCGCGCTGCTCACCGTGACGGACGAGCCTCTGGACGCCGTGCGCACGGTGCTCGAGGCGTACGCGCAGGGCGACGGTGAGAGCCCGCACGCGCCCGGCAAGGCCGACGCGCAGTAGGACTAACGTTCCGGCCGTGGAGCTGCGCGACCTGCCGTCGGTGGACGAGCTCGCGCGCGAGGCCGACGATCCGCTGGCGGTGGACGCGGCGCGCGCGGTGATCGAGCGCGCACGGGAGGAGATCCGCGCCGGCGCCGATCCGGGCGATCTCACGGCCCGGCTGCGCGACGAGCTCGCTGCTGCACGGACGCCGCGACTACGGCGCGTCCTCAACGCGACGGGCGTCGTGATTCACACGAACCTCGGCCGCGCGCCGCTGGCGGAGGAGGCGCTCGCGCGGGTGGTCGAGGCCGCGCGCGGCTACTCCAACCTCGAGTACGACCTGGTGGACGGAGCGCGCGGCTCACGGCAGGATCACACGGCGGGCGTCCTGCGGCGGCTGAGCGGCGCCGAGGCGGCCCTCGTCGTCAACAACAACGCCGGCGCGGTGCTGCTCGCGCTCGCGGCGCTCGCGGAGGGACGCGAGGTGGTCGTGTCGCGCGGCGAGCTGATCGAGATCGGCGACGGCTTTCGCATTCCCGACGTCCTCGCCCGCTCCGGCGCCCGGCTCGTCGAGGTCGGCACGACGAACCGGACGCGCGCGGCCGACTACGAGCGCGCCGTCGGCCCGGGAACGGCGCTCCTCCTGCGCGTCCACCAGTCGAACTTCCGCGTCGTCGGCTTCGAGGAGCGGCCGCGCCTGGAGGAGGTCGCCGCCGTCGCCCGCCGTCACGGGCTGCCGCTCCTCGACGACCTCGGCTCCGGACACGTCTCCGCAAGCAACAGGCTGTTACTCGGGCCGGAGGAGCCGAGTGTGCGCGAGTCGCTCGCCGGCGGCGCCGATCTCGTCTGCTTCTCCGGCGACAAGCTCCTCGGCGGCCCGCAGGCGGGGATCGTCGTCGGAGGAGCCGAGCTCGTCGAGCGGCTGCGCTGCCACCCGCTGCAGCGCGCGCTGCGCATCGACAAGCTCTCCCTGGCCGCACTCGAGGGCACGCTCCTTCTCCATCTCGACGCGCCCGGGCGGATCCCCGCGCTCGACACGCTCGCGCAGGATCCGGCGACCGTGCGCGCGCGGGCGGAGCGCCTCGCGGCGGCGACGGGCGGCGAGGTCGAGGATACGGTCGGCCGCGTCGGCGGCGGGGCGCTGCCCCTCCTCGAGCTGCCGAGCTTCGCGTGCGGGCTCGAAGAACCGCTCGCCGCGCCGCTCCGCGAAGGCGACCCGCCGGTGGTCGGCATCGTCCGTGACGGGCGGCTCCTCCTCGACTGCCTCACCCTGACGGACGAGGAGGCCGACGAGGCCGCCGCGGCCGTGCACGGCGCCCGCCCATGACGACCGTCTGGGATGCCCTGCGCGGCGCCCTCATGACCCGCGCACTCGCGCTGGCCGCAGACCTGAAGGTCGCCCACGCGCTGCGGGAAGGCCCGCGACCCGTGTCCGAGCTCGCCGCCGCGGGCAGCGCGGATCCCGACACGCTGCACCGCGTGCTCCGGGCGCTCGCGAGCGACGGGATCTTCGAGGAGGTCGAGCCGGGCGTCTTCGGCAACACCGACGCGTCGGAGGCGTTGACCGAGGACGGGTGGGACGCGTTCGCGCACCTTTTCGGCGGCGTCTGGCTGCGCGCGGTCGCCGACCTCGACGCGAGCGGGCAGTCGTCCTTCCCGCGCCTCTTCGGCAGCGACTTCTGGAGCTGGCTGCGCGACCACCCGGAGGAGCGCGCGACCTTCGACCGGTCGATGGTGCAGGGCTGGCAGGGGCGGATCGAGCGCCTCGACTCCGTCGGCTTCCGCGGCGGCGAGACGGTCGTCGACGTGGGCGGCGGCAACGGCTCGCTGCTGCGCGCCCTGCTCGAGCGGCACCCGGGGATGCGCGCCGTCGTGTTCGACCTGCCCGAGACCGTACGCGACGAGGACGCCTTTCCCGACGGCCTCTCCTTCGTGCCGGGCAGCTTCTTCGAGCGGGTGCCGGCGGCCGACGTCTTCGTCCTCTCGACGATCATCCACGACTGGCCCGACGACGACGCGAGACGGATC
>JAVKST010000126.1:0-7683 GCA_039583515.1 Gaiellaceae bacterium | reverse complement strand
GCGGCGGCGTGAGCGGCGCGTCGGTCGCGACGACGGCGATGCAGCTGCCGCCGGCCCGCGGCGCCTCGTCCGGCCTCTCGTCGAGCAGCCGCCCCACCGGGACGCCGTCGACGCGCAGCTGCTCGCTCGAGCCGAAGTTGGTGAGGAGCAGGACGCCGACGGTCGCGTCGCCCGCGCGCCTGCTCGAGGAGCCGATCCCGCCCTTCCAGCCGAAGCAGATCATCCCCGCACCGGCGCCGACCGCTCCCTGCTGGAAGTCGGACGAGGCCTCCTCGACGGCGCGGGCGACGTCGTCCGGCCGCACGTGCGGCACGCGCGCGTCCGACAGCCAGCTGTCGTCGCACTCGCCGACCACGGGGATCACCACGTCGTCGACGCCGACGCGGGGATCCTGCGCCATCGCGACCGATACGGCGCCGTCGTAGACGCGGCCGACGGCGTGCGTCGCCGTGAGGTAGACGGGCGTCTCGAGCAGGCCCCACTCGCCGATCTCGAGCGAGCCGGTGAGCTCGCCCGCGCCGTTGAGCACCGCCGTCCCGGCCGGCAGAGGCAGCGCGGGCGGCACGACCGCGGTGACGCCCGTCCGCTCGACCGTGACGTGGCCGACTGCGACGCCGACGTCGGCGATCGAGTTGCGCGGCCCCGGCTCGAGCGTCCCGACCACGATGCCGTCGTCGCGTGGGCCTGACATGGTGCGAATCTAGATGCTTCCCTTCGTCTGGAGCGACGAGTGCCTGCGGCACGACCCGGTGGCGGAGATCTGGATCGGAGCCCGTACGCCCGCGACGGAGGTGCCGGGGCGGACGCTCGCGATCCGGGAAGCGCTGCTGGAGGCCGGCGCGAGGGAGGTGACCGCGACGGCTCACGACGACTCGGCGCTGCTCGCGGTGCACGACCTCGCGCTCGTGGAGTTCCTGCGGACGATCTGGGACGAGTGGGCCGCGGCGTCGCTCCCCTCCGACCGGGTCGTCCCGTACCTGTTCGCGAAGCCCGAGCTGACCGGCGGCCGTGCGCCGGCCGCGCCCGCTGCGGTGTGGGCGCGGCCGGGCCTCTTCGCGTACGACACGATGACGCTGATCGGCCCGGGCACGTGGGAGGCGGCGCGGGCGGCGGTCGACGTGGCGCTCACCGCCGTCGATCTCGTCGCCGACGGGGAGCCGCTGGCGTACGCGTGCTGCAGGCCGCCGGGCCACCACGTGACGCGCACGCTCTACGGCGGCTCGTGCTACCTGAACAACACGGCCGTCGCCGCCGCCGCGCTGCTGGCGCGCCTGGGCGAGCCGGTCGCGGTCGTGGACGTCGACGCCCACCACGGCAACGGGACCCAGGAGCTGTTCCGCGGGCGGCGCGAGGTCCTGACCGCGTCGGTGCACGTCGACCCCGGCGCCGGCTGGTTCCCGCACTTCGTCGGCTTCGAGCGCGAAAGCGACGACGCGAATCTCAACGTGCCGCTCGCGCCGGGCACCGGCGACGCCGGCTGGCTCGCCGGGGTCGCGCGGGCCGCGGGTTTCGTCTCCGGGGCGCGCGGCCTCGTCGTCGCGCTCGGCGTCGACGCCGCGTCCCGCGATCCCGAGAGCCCGCTCGAGGTGACGGAGGCGGGATACCGGCAGGCGGGCCGCATCCTCGGCGGGCTCGGACTGCCGACGGTCGTCGTGCAGGAGGGGGGCTACGACCTCGGGACGATCGGCGCGCTCGTGCTCGCGACGCTCGCCGGCCTCGGAGAAGGTAGAACCGGCCGATGAGGCCGCTTCCCGAGGGGGGCACGGTCGGCGTCGCGGCGCTCGCCAGCCCCTACGACATGCGCTCGGAGCTCGAGCGCGGCGTCGAGTGGTGGGAGGCGCACGGCTACCGCGTCAAGCTCGCGCCCGGGATCCACGAGCGCGACGACTACGTCGCCGGCGACGCGCGTCGGCGCGCCGAGGACCTGCACGCGCTCTTCGCCGATCCGGAGGTCGACGTCGTCCAGGCGCTGCAGGGCGGCTTCGGCTCCAGCGAGATCCTCCCCCACGTCGATTTCGACCTGCTCGCGCAGAACGCGAAGCCGTTCGTCGGCTACTCGGACATCACGTCGCTGCACGTCCCGATCCGCCAGCGTGCGGGCTTCCCGACCTTCTACGGCCCGGGCCTGGTCGGCGTCGGGGCGGCGGAGACGACCGACTTCACGCGCCAGCGGCTGGTCGCGTTGCTACGCGGCGAGGCGAGCGCCGAGGTGCCGCCCGATCCCGACGACCCGTACGTGCGGGCGATCGCGCCCGGCCGCGCCGAGGCACCGCTCCTCGGCGGCTGCCTCTGGCTCCTGCTGCAGACGCTCGGCACCCCGTGGGAGCTCGAGACGGACGGGACGATCCTCTTCTTCGAGGACACGCATGCGCCGCCGTACTACGTCGACGGGCAGCTGACGCAGCTGCGTCACGCGGGCAAGCTCGAGCGCGTGGCGGGTGTCGTCGTGGGCGAGATGCACCGCTGCGACTACGGCGACCTGCCGCGGGAGGTGTCCGACTGGCGGGCCGGGAAGTCGATCGAGGACGTGCTCGACAAGCACCTCGCGCCGCTCGGCGTGCCGGTCCTGTACCGGCTTCCACTCGGGCACGGCAAGCATCTGGCTTCCATTTCGCTCGGCGTCCGATATACGCTCGATGCCGACGGACGCACGCTGACGGCGGCCGAGTCGCCGTTCGAGGACTTGAAAGGGAGGGCGAGATGAGGAAGAGCTGGTTGGCTGTGGTGCCGCTGGCGGTCGCAGTGCTGGTGTCGGCGACGACAGCGTCGGGGTCGAGAAGCGGGTCGGGCGGGCTCTTCCGGCTCGGCACGGCCTCGGGCATCGACTCGCTCAACCCCTACGTCGCGTTCAACCAGGACGCCTACAGCGCGTTCGAGTACATCTACCCCGTCCTCGTCCAGTACGACAGCCACTTGCACTTCGCGCCGTTCTTCGCGCGCTCGTGGCACGCGTCGAAGGACGGGAGGACCTGGACGTTCAAGACGCAGCCGCACGCGAAGTGGAGCGACGGGAAGCCGCTGACGGCGGCCGACGCTGCGTGGACGATCGACATCGACCTCAAGTACGCGAACGGCGCCACGGCGAACGAGGCCGGGCTCGTCTCCCACATCACGAACGCGACGGCGCCCAACGCCACGACGCTCGTCGTCCACTACAAGCAGCGGCCGAACCCGGCCTACGTGCTCGGGCAGTTCCAGCAGTTCTTCATCCTCCCGAAGCACGTCTGGGCCCAGCACCTCGGCAAGAAGGGCGCCGGCCTGAAGACGTTCCCGAACAACGCCCCCGTGGTCGGCTCGGGCCCGTTCAACCTGGTCAAGTTCCAGAAGAACCAGATCGCCATCTTCGAGCGGAACGACTCCTACTGGGGCCCGAAGCCGAAGGTCCAGGAGTTCGGGCTGCAGCAGTTCTCGGACGACGACGCCATGGTCACGGCGCTGAAGGCGCACAGCCTCGACGCGATCGAGACCGTGCCCGCGACGGCGATGAAGGCGCTGCGCCAGGCGCGGTTCGTCGTCTCCGACGTGCCCGGGCTCGACCAGACCGACTTCATCATCAACTCGAACCCCAAGAAGAAGCACCACCGCGAGCTCTTGAACCTGAAGGTGAAGGAGGCCTTCGACCACGCGATCGACCGCAAGAAGATCGCGAGCGTCGTCTTCCTCGGGGCGGCGCGGCCGCCGAGCTCGATCATCCCGTCGTCGACGGGGGCCTGGCACGACCCGCGCCTCGAGCCGCCGAGCTTCGACATCGCGCTCGCGAACAAGATCCTCGACAAGCTCGGGTACAAGCGCGGCCCGGGCGGCATCCGGGTGGCGAACGGCACGAAGATGTCGTATCAGGTGGTGACGCCCACGGACGTGCAGAGCATCCCGCGCGCGTTCTCGATCATCCAGACCGACTTCGCGAAGATCGGCGTGCAGCTGGCGCAGAAGGCGCTGGACTCGAGTGCCGCCTTCTCGCTCATGTCCGGACCGAACAACACCTACCAGGGCTTCGACCTGGCGATGTGGGACTGGACGGCGCTGATCGACCCGGACTTCATGCTCTCGGTCGTCACGTGCGACCAGTACGGCGGCTGGAGCGACTCGGGCTACTGCAACAAGGGCTACGACAAGATGTACGCGCAGCAGCAGCTGGCGCCGACGACCGCGAAGCGCCGCGCGCTCGTCTGGAAGATGCAGGCGTTCCTGTACAAGCAGCGGCCGTACCTCTGGCTCTCGAACGACGACTCGGTCGACGCCGTCTCGTCGAGGTGGGCCGGCTTCGAGAACACGGCGCAGGGGCCCTTCAACGAGCTGAACGTCCAGAGCCTGACCCAGGTGCACCAGAAGTAGGGGCCTCCTCGTGCGGGGGATCGACTACGTCCTGAAGCGCGTCGGCTTCGCGCTCGTCACGATCTTCGTGGCGGTGACGATCAACTTCGCGCTCTTCCGGCTGGCGCCCGGGAACGCGGTCTCGAACCTCTCGCGCGTCCCGCACGCGACGCAGCAGCTGCGCCACGCGCTCGAGGTGCAGTTCGGGCTCGACAAGTCGAAGGGCGAGCAGTACCTCATCTACCTGAAGCAGCTCGTCCACGGGAACCTCGGCGTCTCCTTCGAGAACGAGCAGCCCGTCTCGACGAACCTGCGCATCGCGCTGATCAACACGCTGCCGATGGTCACGCTCGGGACGCTGTTCTCGATCCTCATCGGCACCCTCACCGGCGTCCTGGCGGCGTGGCGGCGGGGGACGCCGACCGAGGCGGTGACGGTGTCGAGCGCGCTCGGCTTCTACTCGATGCCGACGCACTGGCTCGGCCTGATGCTGATCATCATCTTCGCCGGCGTCCTGCCGACCGGCGGGATGACGAACGAGTTCCTGCTCAACCCCGGGCTCTGGCAGCACCTGAAGGACCTCGCCTCGCACATCGCCCTGCCGTCGCTGACGCTCGGGCTCGTGCTCTACGGCGAGTACACGCTGATCGTCCGCTCCGCGATGCTCGAGACGCTCGGGGAGGACTACATCCTCACGGCCCGCGCGAAGGGCCTGAAGCCGTGGACGATCGTCCGAAAGCACGCGCTGCGGAACGCGATGCTGCCGGTCACGACGCTCGTCGCGCTCTCGCTCGGCTACATCGTCGCCGGCGCGATCCTGATCGAGACGGTCTTCTCGTGGCCGGGGATCGGCCGCGCCGTCTACGAGGCCGTGCTCGAGCGCGACTACCCGATGCTGCAGGGGGCGTTCCTGCTGCTGACGATCTCGGTCGTCATCTGCAACCTCGTCGCCGACCTCCTCTACTTCAAGCTCGACCCGAGGATCACCGAGTGACCGACGCGTCGCTCCTGATCGAGGCGCCGACCGGGCCGACGTCGAGCCGGCGCGGGCTCCTGCTGCGG
Source organism: Gaiellaceae bacterium (assembly GCA_039583515.1). GTDB lineage: Bacteria > Actinomycetota > Thermoleophilia > Gaiellales > Gaiellaceae > Palsa-739. The sequence continues at coordinate 2,307 of JAVKST010000126.1, read as the reverse complement.
ACGCTCCGCCACCGGCCGGCCGCGGTGATCGGGGCGATGATCCTCGTGCTCATCGGGCTCGGCGCCGTGCTCGCCCCGTGGATCGCGCCCTACGGGCTCCACACGCAGGTCGGGCCGGTGTTCGGGCATCCGTCGTGGCGCCATCCGCTCGGCCTGGACGACGGCGGGATCGACATGGTGACGCTGCTCATGTGGGGCGCCCGCGTCTCGCTCGTCGTCGGCTTCGCCGCCACGTTCGTCTCGATGGCGATCGGCGGGACGGTGGGCGTCGTCGCCGGCTACTTCGGCGGGGCGACGGACACGATCCTGATGCGAATCACCGACTACTTCCTCGTCATCCCCGACGTGCCGCTGATGATCGTCGTCGCCGCCATCTGGGGCCCGAGCCTCGTCCACATCATCATCGTGATCGGGATCCTGCTCTGGACGAGCACAGCCCGCGTGATCCGTGCGCAGGTGAAGAGCGTGCGCGAGCGGGTGTACGTGAAGCGGGCGCGGGCGCTCGGCGCCGGCCACACGCGGATCGTGCTGCGGCACGTGCTTCCGCAGGTGGGGCCGCTCCTGATCGCGAACACCGTGCTGACGGTGGCGGTCGCGATCTTCGACGAGACCGCGCTCTCGTTCCTCGGCCTCGGCGACCCCAGCCGGACGTCGCTGGGCAAGGTGATCGAGAACGCGTTCGAGCGGGCCGCGATCTCGTCCGGCGCGTGGTGGGCGATCGTCCCGCCGGGCGCGGTCGTCGCCCTGATCATCCTCGGCTGCAGCCTCGTCGGCGGCTCGCTCGAGGACGCGCTCAATCCGCGGCTGCGTGTCGCGCACCTCGCGGCGCGCACGTTCCGGATACGGCCGCTCGTCGGCCGCGGAGATGCGCTGTGACCGCGCTGCTCCAGGTCGAGGACCTGCACGTGTGGTTCGACCTCGGCGAGGGCGGTGAGCTGCACGCGGTGCAGGGAGTCGACCTCTCGCTGCAGCCGGGCGAGCGGCTCGGGCTCGTCGGCGAGTCGGGCTGCGGCAAGACGACCACGGCGCTGGCGATCATGGGCCTGCTGCCGCCGAGCGCCAGCGTTGCGGGACGGATCCTCCTCGCGGGCGAGGACATCCTCGCCGGCGGCGAGGCGGCCATGCGCCCCCATCGCTGGACGGACGTCGCGATCGTCTTCCAGGGCGCGATGAACGCGCTGAACCCGGTGCGCACGATCGGCGACCAGATCGTCGAGGCGCTCGAGCTTCACGCCCGCGCGAAGGGCGCGGCGGCTCGCGCCAGGACGGCCGAGCTCCTCGAGGCAGTCGGGATTCCCGCCGCACGCGCCACGCGGCACCCGCACGAGCTCTCCGGCGGCATGCGGCAGCGGGCGGCGATCGCGATGGCGCTCTCGTGCGATCCCAAGGTGCTGATCGCGGACGAGCCGACGACGGCGCTCGACGTGATGGTGCAGGCGCAGATCCTCGAGCTGCTCGACTCGCTCAGCCGCGATCTCCGGCTGGCGCTCGTCCTCGTCACCCACGACCTCCCGGTGGTGGCGCAGGTGTGCGACCGCTGCGCCGTGATGTACGCGGGAGAGATCGTGGAGCTCGGGCCGCTCGACGCCCTCTACCACGCGCCGGCGCACCCGTACACGCGGATGCTGTTCGCCGCCTCGCCGGATCTCGCGGCCCTCGACGAGCCGGTGCTCTCGATCCCCGGGGCGCCGCCGCGGCTCGACCGGGCGATCGACGGCTGCCCGTTCGGCCCCCGCTGCGACTCCGTCTTCGCCGCCTGCTCCGTCCGGCCGCGGCTGCAGCCCGTGCGCGACGGTCACTCCGCCGCCTGCCACCTGAACGCGATGGTGCCGGCGTGAGCGTCGCTCCTCCGCTGCTCGAGGTCGACGACCTCGTCGTCCGCTACCCGCTCCATCGCGGCCTCGCCGCGACGCTCGCTCGCCGGCCCCGGCGGAGCGTCCACGCGGTGGAGGGGGTCTCGCTGAGGCTGCAGCGCGGCGAGATGCTCGCGCTCGTCGGCGAGTCAGGCTGCGGGAAGACGACAACCGCGCAGGCGGTTCTGCGGCTGGTCGACCCGCTTCGTGGGGCGATCCGCTTCGACGGGCGCGACCTCGCGCGGCTCGGCGCGAGCGAGCTGCGTCCGCTGCGGCGGCGGATCCAGGTCGTCTACCAGGATCCGTACGAGTCGCTCGACCCGCGCTTCCGCGTGGCCGCCGCCGTCGAGGAGCCGCTCCTCATCCACCGTCTCGGCGGCTCGAAGGACGAGCGCGCCGAGCGCGTCCACGACGCGCTGCGATGCGTCGAGCTCTCGCCGCCGGAGCTCTACCT
>JAVKST010000125.1:0-7761 GCA_039583515.1 Gaiellaceae bacterium | reverse complement strand
CCCCACGTTCGGCTCGCCTCCCGGGGAGGTCGTCGCCCTCGTCGCCGAGGGCGAGGCAGCCGAGGACGATCGCGCGGCGGCGACCGACGCCTTGCTCGAGCTTTCCCTCCGGCCCGAGGATTGCGTCGTCGCCGTCAGCGCGAGCGGCTCCACCCCGTTCGCGCTCGCCGCGCTCGAGGGCGCGCGCGCGGCCGGGGCGCTCACGGTCGCCGTCACCGCCGTCGCCGGCAGCGAGGCGGCGGCGCTGGCGGATCACGAGGTCGCGGCGGTCGTGGGCCCCGAGGTCGTCGCCGGCTCGACGCGGCTCAAGGCCGGCACGTCGCAGAAGCTCGTCCTCAACACGATCTCGACCGTGGCGATGATCCGCCTCGGCCGCACGTACGGCGGGCTGATGGTCGGCGTTCTGCCCGGGAACGAGAAGCTGCGCGAGCGGGCCCGGCGCAACGTCGTGCTCGCGAGCGGCGAGCCGGAGGAGCGGGTGGACGAGGCGCTGTCCGCCGCCGGCGGCGACGCGCGGGTGGCGCTCGTGGCGCTGCTGGCGGGCGTCGACGCGGAGACGGCGCGGGAGCGGCTCGCCCAGGCGGGCGGCTCGGTGCGGGAGGCGGCCGGCAGATGAGGCTCGGCGTGGAAGCCGCCCTCGTCCGCGGCGAGCTCGTGCCCGGCGACGTCGACGTCGACGACGGGCGCGTGGTCGCGGTTGGGCTGGCGCAGGGGCGGCGCGGGCGCGTAGCCGTCCCCGGCTTCGTGGACATCCAGGTCAACGGCTACGGCGGCGTCGACTTCCTCTCCGCCTCGACGGAGGACTACCGGGTCGCCGGCGAGGCGCTGCTGCTCGCGGGCGTGACCGCCTACCAGCCGACCTTCATCACCTCGGCCGAGGCTGCGACCGTCGACGCCGTGCGCGCGCTGCCCGCGAGCCGGCACGGGCCGCGCGTCCTCGGTGCGCACCTCGAGGGGCCGTTCCTCTCGCCCGAGCGGCCGGGCACGCACCCGCTCGAGCACCTGCGCGCGCCGGACGTCGCGCTGCTCGACCGCCTGCTCGAGGCCGGGCCGGTGACGGAGATGACGCTGGCGCCCGAGCTGCCCGGCGCGGAGGCGCTCATCGAGCGGCTTCAGGAGCGCGGCGCCGCGGTCTCCGCGGGCCATACGGACGCGACGGCGGAGGAGGCGAACCGCGGCTTCGACCTCGGCATCGGCGGCCTGACCCACGTCTTCAACGCGATGCGTCCCTTCCGCTCGCGCGATCCCGGCGTTGCAGGAGCCGCGCTGACGCGGCCGGACGTGGTCGTGAAGATGATCGTGGACGGCTACCACCTCGCCGACGAGACGGTGCGGCTCGTCTGGGCGTGCGCCGGCGGACGGGTCGCGCTGATCACGGACGCCATGGCGGGCGCGGGAGCCGGCGGCGGGACGTTCCGCCTCGGTGACGTCGAGGTCGAGGTCGGCGAGGGCGCCGCGCCGATGCGGGAGGACGGGACGCTCGCCGGTACCGTCCTCACCATGATCGACGCGGTGCGCAACCTCCACGCGCTCGGCGTCCCCTTCGAGCAGGCGGTCGGCGCCGCGACGTGGGTGCCGGCGCGCTTCCTCGGCCGCGACGACGCCGGCCTCCTCGAGCCGGGAGGGCCTGCGGACGTCGTCGTCCTCGACGACAGGCTCGAGATCCAGACCGTTCTCTGTGCAGGCGCGGACGATGTCGTGGCTCGAGGCTGAGCTCCAGGAGCAGCCCGAGGCGCTCGCGCGCCTCCTCGAGCGCCAGACGGGCGCGGCGCGCGAGGCGGGCCGGCTGTTCCGGCGGCGGGACATCCGCTACGTCCTGATCGCCTCGCGCGGCAGCTCTTCGAACGTGGCGCGCTACGCGCAATACCTCCTAGGCCGTGCCCACCGCGTACCGGTGATGTTCGCGACGCCGTCGCTCTACACGATCTACGGGCAGCCGCCGCGGCTCGACGGCGGGCTAGTGATCGGGATCTCGCAGTCGGGTGCCTCTCCGGACGTCGTCTCGGTGCTGGCGGAGGCGCGCGAGCAGGGTCGGCCGACGCTCGCGCTCACCAACGACGTCGCCTCGCCGCTCGCGCTGACGGCCGAGGCCGTGCTGCCGCTCGAGGCGGGCGAGGAGCGCGCGGTTGCCGCGACGAAGACGTACCTCAACTCGCTCGGCGCGATCGCGCTCCTGTTCGCCGCCGCCGGCGACGACGCGGTTGCGCACGACGAGCTCGCGCGGATGCCCGATGCGCTCGCGGCGCAGATCGAGCTGTCGCTCGTCGACGCGCCGCCGCTCGAGCAGTACCGCGCCTCCGTCGGACTGACCGTCGTGGGTCGCGGCGTCAACTACGGGACGGCGTTCGAGGTCGCGCTCAAGATCCGCGAGCTGTCGGGGCTGATCACCGAGGCGTACTCACCCGCGGACCTCATGCACGGCCCGATCGCCGCCATCCAGCCGGAATGGCCGGCCGTTCTCGTGGCTCCCAGCGGGCCCGCGCGTCCCAGCGTCGAGGAGATCGTGCCGCCGCTGCGCACGCGCGGCGCTCGGCTCATCGCCATCTCGGACGTCCACGCCGTCCTCCGCCGCGCGCAGACGCGGCTCCCGCTCGTGAAAGGCGTTCCCGAGTGGCTGAGCCCGCTCTCGGCGGTCGTGCCCGGGCAGGTGACGGCTCTTCGGCTCACCCGGCTACGCGGCCTCGACCTCGACCACCCGGCCGGGTTGCGCAAGGTGACACTGACGCGCTGAACCAGATTCGGCTCCAGGCGCAGGGGTAACAACGCGTCCGTTGCCAGTGTCGTATTCACATGCAGCTCTTGCAAATGGTGCGTAGGCTGCCCGCGTGAAGAGGGGCTTCCTCCGCCGCCGCATGCGCGCGGGCGACCATGCCGCCGACCTGAGGTCGCTCTTCGTCGTCTCGCTGCCGCGCTCGCTGTCGAGCCTCCTCTACGAGGCCGCGACGGTGTCGCTCGGGCTGGCGCAACCGGCGTGGACGACGGACGGCGAGATCCTCAATCGCGACCGCGTGCCGAGGCGCCTGCAGGGCCTCGCCCCGGCTGACGAGCGCTTCACGCTGCTCGGAGCGGCGCCGGACGCCTTCGCCGACATGACGGCGTTCCTCGACGAGGTGGCGCTGCGGCAGGGGTTCGCGTACAAGGATGTCGTCCAGCCGTTCGTCGTCGGCGGCTGGGACGGGCTCGGCGACTTCAAGGTGTTGAAGATCCGCCGCGACCTCGCGGAGGTGGCGTACACCATGCTCAAGCGGCACTGGTGGTATCCGTCGCGTGCGGCGAGCGTGTTCGACGTGCGGCCGTGGTCGCTCGTCGAGGGGCTCGTCCGGGCTGAGGCCGTGCTCGACGCGCTGCCGGGGGAGACGGTCGACTACGCCGACGCCGTGATCGACCACGAGCCGCTCGAGGGCGCTCTGCGCCGCCTCTACCCCGACACGCCGTGCGCTCCGGTTCGCTACATCGACCGGGCCTTCATCCGTACCCGTCGGCGGCTGGAGGCCGAGCGGCGCGACTCGATCGTCTACCGGCGGCTCGAATGGATCGTGAGCGCGGTGCGGGAGCGGCTGCGCACCGACGACCCGCGCGAGGAGATCGCGGAAGCCCTTCCCTAGGCGGGCCTGGCGCGTACGCCGCGCAGCCGCCAGCCGACGAAGGCGAGCGCGCCCGCGATCAGCGTCGGGACGACGATCAGCCCGCGGTAGAGGAGCACGGCTGCCACGACGTGGGCACGGCCGCCGCCGAAGCCGACGAGCGCGCCGATCAGCCCGAGCTCGACGAAGCCGATCCCGCCCGGCGTCAGCGGCAGCGACGCGATCAGCCGTCCGAGCGACCACGCGAGGAACGTCTCCGCCGGCGAGAGCTCGCGCGCCGAGACGCCGACCGAGCGCAGGGAGAGGTCGAGCAGAAGGTAGGCGGTCAGCTGGTTCGCCAGCGTGCTCGCGGTCAGAACGGCCCAGCGCCTGCGCAGGAGCGCGAGCCGCTCGTCGCGAACCCGCAACATCGACTCGACGTTCCAGCGCGGCGGCTCCCGGCGCAGGAGACGCGCGACCAGCGCGAGCATTCGCAGAAGCGGAACGGCGCTGCGGGCGGCGGCCGCGCGGCTGCGTAGCGCGAGGGCGACGGCGACGACGGCGATCGCGGCAGCACCGCCGCTCGCCGCGGCGGCGGCTGCCACCGTGCCCGAGAACGCGCCCGTAGCCAGCACGAGCACGAGGCCGATCACGGGGTAGAGGAAGATCGTGATCTGGCTCCAGACGCCGACGAGGGCGACCGCAAAGCCGGCGGCGGCCGTGCCGACGCCGAGCCGGCGCAGGATGCCGAACGAGATCCCCACGCCGACCGGGGCGCCGCCGGGCGCGAACGTCTGCAGCGACGTCGAGGCCTGCGTGAAGCCGACGGCGTCGAGCCAGGGAAGCTCGGGCAGCAGCGCGCGCCACGGCAGCGACGAGCTGAGCACGTCGAGGATCGCGACCGCCGCGAGCGCCGCGGCCCACGCCGCGGAGACGGTCGCCAGCCGCGCGCCGACGCTGCCGTAACCGGCGATCTGGGGCACCGCCCACGCGAACGCAGCGGCGATGAGCGCCGCTGCGAGCAGGCTGCGGAGGACGAGCCGCCGGCGGCGCCGCATGCGGCAAGCGTAAGGGCGGCGGCGGGGGAGGCGTCGGCGCCCTCCCCGGCGGCGTCACTTCCTAGCGCGAGACGACGCAGCCGTTTCCGGTCGCGTCGTACGGCCTCGTTGCTCCAGAGCGGCTGCATCCGGCATTCGTGCGGCTGCTCGAGCTCGCGTCCGAACGGGGGTGGGAGAGCGGCGGCGAGTTCGTCCCGGTAGCCGCAGCCGCGCAGGCGGACGGCGTCCGGTAGCCTCAGCCCGCGATGCGCGTCCTGATCACCGGCGGCGCCGGCTTCATCGGCTCGCACCTCGCCGACCGCCTCCTCCGCGAAGGCCACGAGGTGCGGGCGCTCGACAGTCTCGACCGTCAGGTGCATCCGTCCGGCGAGCGGCCGGCCTACCTCGACGAGGCGGTCGAGCTGCACGTCGGCGACGTCCGCGACCACGACGCCGTCGCGCGCGCTCTCGAGAGAACGGACGCGGTCGTCCACTTGGCCGCCGCCGTCGGGGTCGGCCAGTCGATGTACCAGATCGAGCGCTACACGTCGGTCAACGCCATCGGCGCCGCAGTCGTGCTCGAGGAGGTGCTCGAAGCGCAGCAGAACGGCGCCGGCATCCGGAAGCTGCTCGTCGCCTCGTCGATGTCGATCTACGGCGAGGGCCAGTACCGGAACCCGCGCACCGGCGAGTCCGGAGTCGCACCGGGGATCCGGCCGGAGGGCCAGCTCGCGGCGCGGCAGTGGGACGTCTTCGGCGACGACGGCGGCCCCCTCGAGCCGGAGCCCACGGCCGAGAGCAAGCCGCTGCGGCCGACCTCCGTCTACGCCGTGAACAAGCGCGACCACGAGGAGCTGTTCCTGTCCGTCGGCGCCGCCTACGGGATCCCGGCGGTCGCGCTGCGGTTCTTCAACGTCTACGGCGAGCGCCAGGCGCTGTCGAACCCGTACACCGGCGTCGCTGCGATCTTCTCGGCGCGGCTGCTCAACGACCGGCCGCCGCTCGTGTTCGAGGACGGGCTGCAGACTCGCGACTTCGTCGACGTCCGCGATCTCGTTCGCGGCTGTGCGCTCGCGCTCACGAGCAGCGGCGGCGACGGCCGGACCGTCAACCTCGGCACCGGACGGCCGACGACGATCCTCGACGTCGCGCGTACGATCGCCGCCGGCCTCGGCAAGGAGATCGGGCCGGAGATCGCCGACCAGTACCGCGCCGGCGACATCCGCCACTGCTATGCCGACACCCGGCTGGCCGAGGAGCTGCTCGGCTTCCGCGCCGAGATCTCGTTCGAGGACGGCATGCGCGACCTGCTCGCCTGGCTCGAGGGGCAGCAGGCCGTCGACGCCGTCGACACCGCGCGCGAGGAGCTCGTCGCCCGCGGCCTCGCTCGCTGAGTGCCCGACGTCAGCATCTCGCTCGTCAACACGAACTCGCGTGATCTGCTGCTCGCGTGCCTCGAGTCGCTGCAGGGGGTCGACGCCGAGGTGGTCGTCCTCGACAACGCCTCCGAGGACGGCTCGGCCGCTGCGGTGCGCGAGCGGTTCCCACAGGTCCGGCTGATCGAGCAACGGCACCGCGCCGGCTTCGGCGCGAACCACAACACCGTGATCCGCGCCACGACGGGCCGCTACGTCTACATCCTCAACGAGGACACGACGAGCTCCGACTGGGGCGTAGAGCGGATGGCCGCCCACCTCGACGCGAACCCGCGGGTCGCCGTGCTCGCGCCCCGGCTCGAGTACCCGGACGGCATGCTGCAGGATTCCGCCTGGCGATTCCCGACGCCCGCGGTCGCCGCGCTCGGGGTGCTCACGCTCTCGCGCGCCGGGGTCGTCCAGTCCGGCGGAGGCGAGACGCGCGACGTGGACTGGGCGATGGCGGCGGCGCTGCTGGTGCGGCGGGAGGCGCTCGACGAGGTCGGGCTCTTCGACGAGGAGTTCTTCATCTACTCGGAGGAGACCGACCTCTGCCTCCGCCTGCGCTGCGCCGGCTGGCGGACGCAGTACTTCCCGAGCGTGACCGTCGTCCACCACGAGTCGCAGTTCAGCGCGGGCATCCCGGAGCGCCGGATCAACGAGATGTGGCGCGGCCGGCACCGCTACTGGCGCAAGCACCATTCGGTGTCCGGCGCCCGGGCGGCGGCGCTCGCCACCGGCGCCCAGTACGCGCTGCGTGGGCTGCTCCGCGCGAACGACCCCGAATTCGTGGCGCGGATGCGGTTGCACGCGCGCAACTCCCTCGCCGTGCGCGGCCCGGGCCTGCGCGAGCTCGCGGAGGAGTGGAACCGCGAGCATCCATAGCGACGGGCGGCTTCTTCGGGCACACTCCGGGAATCGGAGCTACGCGGCGGGGGGGAACGTGACGACGGTTCAGCGGACGACGTCGAATCGAGCGGTCGCACCTGGCAGGCGCCCGGATGCGCGCCGCCCGCCGGCTGCCACGCGTGGAGAGTGGCGCACGCGCGTCCCTTTTCGACCTGCCCCCGGCGGCGGCGGCGGTAGCAGCCGCGAGCCGACGCAGGCTCGCGAGCGCGTGCTGCTCGTCGACGACGAGAGTGCGATTCGCACGATCTGCCGCGTCAACCTCGAGGGCGACGGGCTCGCGGTGCTGGAGGCGGCCGACGGAGCCGAGGCCGTCGACGTCGTCCGGGCCGAGCGCCCTTCGCTCGTCCTCCTCGACGTGATGATGCCGCAACTCGACGGCTGGACCGCCGCCGAGCAGCTGTTGTCCGACCCCGTGACGCGCGACATTCCCGTCATCTTCCTCTCCGCTCGCGCCGCAAGGGAGGACCGCCTGCGTGCGCAGGAGCTGGGCGCCGTCGGCTACGTCGTGAAGCCGTTCGACCCCGTCCTGCTCGGGACGACCGTCCGCGACGTCCTCGACCGGATACGGCGCGGCGAGCGCGACCAGCTCAACCGCGAGCTGTCGGAGGCGGAGTGACCGCGGATGCTGCGTCGCGTGGCCTCGCCCTCGCGGTGCGGCCGCAGCGCCTCACCGTGCGCACCGCGGCGGCGGCGGTCCTCGCGCTCGGCGGCCCGGCCGCCGTCACCGCTCTCGCTTTCGGGCATCCCCACGGGGCCGCGCCGGCGCTCCTCTACGTGCTCGCGGTCGTCGCCGCGAGCTCGATCGGGGGGCGGCCCGCGGGCCTCCTCGCCGCGCTC
>JAVKST010000124.1:0-7921 GCA_039583515.1 Gaiellaceae bacterium | reverse complement strand
CGCACCCAGGCGGCGCTGAGCCGGCTCGAGGGGAGCCTCGCCTGAACTGGCTCGCGTTCCTGGGGCGGCGCTGGCAAAGGAGCCAAGCGCGAGTCGCGAAGGACACAGGAACGTGAGGGTCGTCGTCCTCTCGGGCGGCGTAGGCGGCGCGCGCTTCGTCCGGGGCGTTGTCGACGTCGCCGGCGCCGCCGCGGTGACCGTGCTCGGGAACGTCGGCGACGACGTCGAGGTGCTTGGGATGCACGTCTCGCCCGACCTCGACTCCATCCTCTACGCACTCGCCGGGCTGAACGACGAGGAGCGCGGCTGGGGACGCGCCGGCGAGACCTGGCACGCTCTCGGCTCGGCGCGCGAGCTCGGCGGGGAGGCGTGGTTCGCGCTGGGCGACCGCGACCTCGGCCTCCACCTCGTGCGCACGCAGGCGCTGCGCGCGGGCGAGCCGCTCTCGGCGGTGACGGCGCGGCTCGCGGCTGCGCTCGGAGTCGAGACGCGGCTGCTGCCGGCGACCGACGACCGGCTGCGGACGTGGCTCGACACGCCGGCTGGGCCCTTCCCCTTCCAGGAATGGTTCGTCGCCCGCGGCCATCGTGACGAGGTGGACGCGGTCCGCTTCGAGGGCGCGGAGACGGCCCGGCCCGGCCCGGGGACGCTCGAAGCCCTCGCTGCGGCCGAGCTGATCCTCCTCGCGCCGAGCAACCCCTACGTCTCGATCCGCCCGATCCTCGCCGTGCGGTCGCTGCGGGAGGCGCTCGAGGCGCGGCGCGCGCCGTGTGTCGCGGTCAGCCCGCTGATCGGCGGCCGCGCCGTCAAGGGCCCCGCCGACCGGATGCTGCGGCGCCTCGCCGGGGGCACGTCCCCGCGCCAGGTCGCAGACTGCTACAGGAGTCTGATCGACGTGCTCGTCGTCGACGAGGCGGACGTGGACGACCTCGACGGCCTCGGCGACGTGCGCCCGATCGTGACGCGGACGCTGATGCGCGACGCCGACGCCCGCCGCCGCCTCGCGGAAGCTGCGCTCGGAGCCGTGCCCGCGTGAGGCTCGCCGTGATCGGCGGGACCGGCGACTTCGGGCTTGCCCTCGCCGCGCGGCTCGCCGAAGCGGATCTGGAAGTCGTGATCGGCTCGCGCGACGCGGCGCGCGCAGAGGAGAAGGCGCGGGAGACGGGAGCGGCCCGCGGCGCCACGAACGGGGAGGCCGTGCGGGAGGTCGACCTCGCCGTGCTCGCTACGAAGGCGGAGGCTGCGCTCGAGACCGCCGCCGCGCTCGCCCCGGCCCTCGGCGCCACTCCGCTGCTCAGCGTCGCGAGCGAGCTGCGCTTCGCGTCCGGCGGCGTCCTCCCCGGCGGCGACGCCCGCTCGCTCGCGGAGCGGACCCAGGAGCTCGTCTGCGGGCCCGTCGTCGCCGGCCTCCACTCCCTCGCCGCCGTTTCCCTCGCCCGCGGGCCGGCCGACGGCGACGCGCTCGTCTGCGGGGACGATGCCGGCGCGAAGGAGCTCGCGCTCGAGCTCGCGGCGAAGGTCGTCAGCGGCCGGGCGCTCGACGCCGGTCCGCTCGCCTCGGCGCGCGCGCTCGAAGGGCTTACGGCCGTGATCGTCAACCTGAACAAGCGCTACAAGGGCCATGCGGGCGTGCGGCTCACCGGGCTGCCGTGAGCGGCTTCTCCGTCACTCCGGTCGAGGGGCTGCCGGAGCTGCGGGAAGGGGACGAGCTCGCCTCGCTGATCGGCGAGCGCCTCGACCTCGAGGACGGCGACGTCGTGGTCGTCGCGCAGAAGGCGATCTCGAAGGTCGAGGGCCGCGTCGTCGCGCTCGCCGGCGTCGAGCCGTCGGCGCAGGCGCGCGAGATCGCCGGCGACGACGGCGACCCGCGCCGGATCGAGGTTATCCTCGCCGAGGCGGTCGAGCTCGTGCGCGTGCGGCCACCGCTCGTCATCGCCCGCACGCGCCACGGCTTCGTCTGCGGCTCGGCCGGAGTCGACGCCTCCAACGCGCCCGAGCCGGAGACGGTCGTGCTCCTGCCGGTCGATCCCGACGCCTCCGCTGCCCGCCTGCGAGAGGCGCTCCGCGAGCGCACCGGCGTCGTCGTCGGCGTCGTCGTCACCGATTCGTTCGGAAGGCCCTGGCGCGCCGGGACGACCGACGTCGCGATCGGCGCCGCGGGCGTCGAGGTGCTGCGCGACCTCGCGGGCGAGCGCGACGCCACCGGCTACGAGCTGCGCGCCACGCGGATCGCGCTCGCGGACGAGATCGCCGGCGCTGCGCAACTCGTCTTCGGCAAGCTCGACCGCGTCCCCGTGGCGATCGTCCGCGGGCTCGACGTCGGCGGCGACGGCCGGGCTGCGGATCTCGTCATCCCTCCGGACACCGACCTGTTCCGTTAGAACACCCGCGATGAGCGACGCGATCGAACAGGCGAACACGCTCCTGCGCGAGAAGGGCTACGCCGAGCGCGACCTCGCCGTCCATGCGGGGCCGCGCGGCAAGGCGCTGCTCAAGGGGAACAAGATGCTCAGCCCGTTCAGCGACGACGCGGCGCTCGTCCTGCGCGTCGTCAGCGAGCACGTCCCGTCGGACGCGGAGCTCGGCGGCAAGGTGTTGCGCCCGGCCGAGCTCCGGGCCAAGCTCTGACGGTGGCCGATGGATAGACCGCTGCGCCGGGGAGACCTCGACCCGGACCCGGGGCGCCAGTTCGAGCGCTGGTTCGCAGATGCTCGCGCCGCGGTCGATACGCCGGAGGCGATGGCGCTCGCGACGGCCGCCGCGGACGGCGCGCCCTCGCTGCGAATGGTGCTCCTGAAGGAGCTCGGGGAGCACGGGCTCGTCTTCTTCACGCACTACACGTCGCGAAAGGGCCGCGAGCTCGAGGCGAACCCGCAGGCGGCACTGCTCTTCCACTGGTCTCCGCTCGGACGGCAGGTGCGCGTGGAAGGGCGCGTCGGGCGGCTGCCGGCCGAGGAGTCGGACGCCTACTTCGCCAGGCGGCCGCGCGGCGCGCAGCTCGGCGCGCTCGCGTCGCGTCAGAGCGAGACGCTCGAAGCGCGGTCGGCGCTCGACGAGCGCGTCGCCGAGCTCGGGGCGGACTACGAGGGGCGCGGCGTGCCGCGGCCGCCGACGTGGGGCGGGTACCTCGTCGTGCCGGGGGCGTGGGAGTTCTGGCAGCACCGCGAGAGCCGACTCCACGACCGCTTCCGCTACGAGCGGGAGCCGTCGGGAGCGTGGCGGGTCGACCGCCTCTTCCCCTGACGCGCGAGGCTGCCGCGGAGCGCGAGGAGCCGCTCGTCCCAGACGGCGCCGACCGAGAGCATCCACTCGACCGCGTCGTCGAGGGCCGCGGGCGTCACCTCGTACCTCGTCTCGCGGCCGGCGCGGGTCGCGCGGACGAGGCCCGCATCCGCGAGCGCGCCGAGCTGCTTGGCGACCGCCTGCCGCGTCACCGGCAGCTCGTGCGCGAGCTCGGTGGCCGTCGCGCTCCCGCGCGTAGCCACGGTCTCGACGAGCGAGCGCCGTCCTGCGTCTCCGAGCGCGGCGAAGACGCGGTCTACGCGGCGGCTGCCGTCCATGCCAGCGCGAGCGCCCGCAGCTCGAGCGCCGGGGCGAGCTCGGGCGACGTCTCGCGGACGCGGACGCGAGTTGCGTCCTCCGCCTCCTCGAGCTCGAGGACGACCTCGCCGCCGTCGTCCCAGTCGAGGACGAGACGCTCCTCGTGCTCGATCTCGCGGACGGTCGCGCGCCGCTGCTCTCCGTCCCCCCAGCGGAAGACCCCCTCGCCGCCGGGCCGGGCGTCCAGCTCCACCTCCGTTGCGAACCATTCCTCGAGCCGCTCCGGATCCGTCAGCGCCGACCACACCTCCGCGGGAGGCTCGGGGACGACGATCTCGCGCTCGACCAGCATTCAGCCACCTCCTCGATGCGCAACCGTGCGGTTGCGTGTAATGTGCAACCGATGGGTAGCGTATCGAACCACCTCGTACCGGTGGTCGTCGAGTCGGACGGCCGCTTCGAGCGCTCGTTCGACATCTTCTCGCGGCTGCTGCGGGAGCGGATCGTCTTTCTATGCCGGCCTCGCGATGTACGACGCGATGCAGTTCGTCAAGCCCGACGTGCAGACGTACTGCATCGGCATGGCGATGTCGATGGGCGCGCTGCTGCTCGCCGGCGGCGCGGCCGGGAAGCGCTTCGTCCTCCCGAACTCGAAGGTGATGATCCACCAGGGCTCCGGCGGCTTTCGCGGGACGCCGGCCGACATCCAGATCGCCGCGCGTGAGATCCTCTCGCTCACCCGGCGCTACGCAGAAGTGATCGCTCGCCACTCCGGGCGCGACGTCGAGCAGGCGATGCGCGACATCGACCGCGACCGCTTCCTCGCTCCCGCGGAGGCCGTCGAGTACGGCCTGGCCGACGTCGTGCTGTCGACGCGCGACGGCGCTCCCAGCCGCTAGCGTCGGTTCGTGGCCATCGCGTTCGTCGACGAGGGCGAGTCCGGCTTCGGCTGGCTCGAGAGCGGATCGTTCATGCGGCGTTGCTCCCATGCGCTCGCGGTGGACGGCCGCGTCTGGGTGATCGACGCGCTCGCCGACGACGAGGCGCTCGAGCGGGCGCGCTCGCTCGGCGAGCCGGCGGCCGTCGTCCAGCTCCTCGACCGGCACAACCGGGACAACGTCGCCGTCGCGCAGCGGCTCGGCGTCCCGCTCCACGTCGTCCCCTCTGCGGCGCCGGAGGGGGCGCCGTTCGAGGTCGTGCCACTGCTCCGCAACCGCCTCTGGCGCGAGGTCGCGCTCTGGTTCCCGGGGTTGCGGACGCTGGTCGTCGCAGAGGCTGTCGGCACGGCGCAGTTCTACCGCGCTCCGCAGGAGCGCGTCGGCGTCTCGCCGCCGCTACGGCTGACTCCGCCGCGGCGCCTGCTCGCGTACGAGCCGGAGCACCTGCTCGTCGGGCACGGAGAGGGCGTGCACGCGGACGCGGCCGCCGCGCTGCGCGACGGGATCCGGCACGCGCGCGGCAGGACGCTCTCCTGGCTCTGGGCAGGCTTCCGCGCGCACGGCCCCGGCGGCACGCACAAGCTTCGCTAGGCCGCTTCTGCCGCGTCGAGCAGGCGGCCGCACGATTCGGCCGCGGCCTCCAGCGCCGCGACTGCGCCGTCCGTCTGCAGCGGGACTCGGAGGTGCGCGAGCTCGCCGAGCGCCTGCAGCGACGTGTCCCGGCAGACGCGCGTCGCCGCGAGGACGAGCGCCGGCGGACGGTCGATCAGGTCGATCAGGATCCGCGAGATGGCGGCCGGGGCGACCAGCGCGACGAGCAGCGCCTGCTGCTGCTCGCCGCCCAGGCTCCCACGCGCGCGCTCGAGCAGCTCCTCGCACGCCGTCGCGCAGTCGCGCGCATCGACGACCGCCTGCGCGAGCTCGTCCGCCAGGCCGGTGAACCACGCCTCGTCCATCGCCGCCCGCGCCTCCCCTACCCCGGCGCCGGGCGATCCGAACCGTGTGGCTAGGAGTCCGGGCCTTCCCAGGAGACGCTGTCGCCGAGGATCTCGTCGATCGTTGCCAGGGTGTCGGCGTCGAGTTCGACGCCGGAGGCGCCGGCGTTGTCCTCGACCTGCTCCGGGCGTGTCGCGCCGATGATCGCCGAGGCGACGTCCTCCTCCCGCAGCACCCACGCGAGCGCGAGCTGCGCCATCGTCACGCCGAGCCCGTCGGCGACCGGCCGCAATCGCTGCACGCGCTCGAGCAGCTCGTCGTCGCGTGCCCTGTCCATGAAGCCGCCCATCGACTGCGAGGTCGCGCGAGAGCCCTCCGGCAGGGGCTCGCCCGGCTTGTACTTCCCCGTGAGGACGCCCTGGCCGAGCGGAGACCAGACGATCTGGGAGATCCCGCGGTCGCGGCAGTACGGGATGACGTCGCGCTCGGGGCCGCGCCAGAGCATCGAGTACTGCGGCTGACTCGAGACGAAGCGTTCGACGCCCGGCATCTCCTGCGCCTGCCGGATCTTCTCCGCCGGCCACTCGCTGAAGCCGATGTAGCGCGCCTTCCCCTCGCGCACGACCTCGCTCAGCGCCTCCATCGTCTCCTCGAGCGGTGTCTCCGAGTCGTAGCGGTGACACTGGTAGAGGTCGACGTAGCCCGTGCGAAGGCGCCGCAGCGACGCCTCGAGCTGGGTGTGCACCTGTTCCCGCGAGAGGCCGCTGCCGCCGTCGGGCATCGGCCAGAAGAGTTTCGTCGCCAGGACGTACGAGTCGCGCGGGCGGTCGGCGAGCACCTCGCCGAGGAACTCCTCCGCCCGGCCGCGCGAGTACACGTTGGCGGTGTCGATGAAGTTGATGCCGATCTCGAACGCCTTCGCGACGCATGCCTCGGCGCGCTCTCGCTCCACGCCGCCGCCGTAGGTCAACCAGGAGCCGAGCGAGATCTCCGAGACGCGGAGATCGCTCGAGCCGAGCTGCCTGAAGCGCATGCCTCGACGGTATCGGCTAGCGTCGTCCCCGTGCCGCAGCTGGACGCGATCGGGATCGTGAGCTCCGACCTCGCCCGCTCACGCGCGTTCTACGCGCTGCTCGGCGTCGAGGTTGCCGAAGGCGACGATCACGTCGAAGCGGCGCTCTCCACCGGGCTCCGGCTGATGCTCGACGCCGAGGACGTCATACGCAGCTTCCGGCCCGACTGGACGCGCGAGGACGGCAACCAGGTGGCGCTCGCCTTCGCCTGCTCGAGCCCCGCGGAGGTGGACGAGACGTATGCGCGCGTGGTCGAGGCGGGCTTCGCCGGGGAGAAGGAGCCGTGGGACGCCTTCTGGGGCCATCGCTACGCGCAGCTGCGCGACCCGGACGGCGTCGTGGTCGACCTCTTCGCGCCTCTCTGATCGAGGAGACCGTCGACCTCGGCCCGCGGGCGCTGTCGATTCTGCGGCCGCCCAGCGCCGACGAGCTGATCGACGAGAACGCGTTCGACGAGGACGAGTTCCTGCCCTACTGGGCGGAGCTGTGGCCGAGCGGCGTCGCCCTGGCGCGCGCCGTGGCGGCACAGGGCGTGCGCGGGCTGCGCGTCCTCGAGCTCGGCTGCGGGCTCGGCCTTCCCTCGCTCGCCGCCGCGCTCGGCGGCGCCGACGTGCTCGCCTCGGACTGGGCCGAGGACGCGGTGGCGCTGCTGCGGCGCAACGCGGAGCGGAACGGCGCGGCGCTGCGCGTCGAGCGCGTCCGCTGGGACGAGCCGGAGCCGCTGCTGCGGGAGGCGCCGTTCGACCTGGTACTCGGCGCCGACCTGCTCTACGAGGAGCGGAACGCCGACCAGCTCGCGGAGCTCCTGCCGCGGCTCGGCCAGGAGGCGCTGCTCGCGGAGCCGGGCCGGCCGTATGCGCGCGCCTTCCTCGAGCGCCTCGCGGCAGAGCCCGCGGGCGACCGGCTCTGGCGGATCGGGCTAGCCTGACGCGGTGGTCGCCCTCGCGCTCGCCGTCGCGCTCAGCCTCGCTCCGAAGCCGCACGTCGTTTGGAAGCCGATCCCCTACGGGCCGAGGCGGAAGGCCGAGATGGCCGCCTACGCCCGGAGGCACTACGGCATCCACTCGTGGGTGCTCCACCCGAAGGTGATCGTCGAGCACTACACCGGCAGCGACAGCTTCCCGGCGGCCTGGAACACCTTCGCGGACGACACGCCCGACCCGGAGCTCGGCGAGCTTCCCGGCACATGCGCGCACTTCGTCGTCGACCGAGACGGCACGATCTACCAGCTCGTCCACCTCGACGTGATGTGTCGGCACACCGTCGGCCTCAACTACGCGGCGCTCGGCATCGAGCACGTGGGGACGTCTGACGCCCAGGTCCTCCACGACCCGGCGCAGCTGCGGTCGTCGCTGGCGTTGACGGCGTGGCTGATGGGCCGCTTCCACATCGAGCTTCGCAACGTGATCGGCCACAGCGAGAGCCTGAGCAGCC
>JAVKST010000123.1:0-7935 GCA_039583515.1 Gaiellaceae bacterium | reverse complement strand
GGTCACGACCTCGCCGGTCGCCTGGAGGACGAACTCGTTGCGGATCTCGTGGGCGGTCTCGGCCGCCGCGCTCGCGCGCTCCGGGTTGACGACGAGCTGCACCTTTCCCGTTTGGTCGCGGAGATCGACGAAGACGAGCCCGCCGTGGTCGCGGCGCGTGTCGGCCCAGCCGGCGAGCGTGACGCGGCGGCCGGCATCCTCGGCGCCGAGGTGGCCGCACATGACGTCGCGCCAGCTCACGCCCGCAACAGCTCCAGCAGCTCGGCCTCGTCCACCTCGACGTCGAGCTCGCCGCGGCGGCGGAGCCTCATTCCCTCCGGGCCGACGACGAGGACGGCGCGGGCCCGCTTCTGCCCGTAGCCGACCTGCCCCTTGAGCGAACGCCCGGCGTGGTCGGCGTCGGCGGCGATCCCCTCCGCTCGGAGGCGCGCGAGCAGGACGTGGACGGGCTGCCCCGCCTCGGCGGCGACGAACACGTCGAGCAGGTCCTCCTCCGCGCCGATCCCCTCGAGCTCGAGCGAGAGGAGCAGCCGTTCGATGCCGGCGCCGAAGCCGACGCCCGGTGTCGGAGAGCCTCCGATCTGCTCGATGAGGTAGTCGTACCGGCCGCCGCCGGAGATCGTCGACGCCTGCGTCGACTCGTCCGGGCCGAGGAACTCCCAGGTCGTGCGCGAGTAGTAGTCGAGCCCGCGCACGAGCGTCGGGTCGACGACGTAGCGGACGCCGGCGGTGTCGAGGAGGCCGCGGACCGCGGCGAAGTGGGCCTCGCAGGCCGGGCAGAGAGACTCGCCGATCTTGGGCGCGTCCGCGAGCGCGGCGCGTATCTCCGGCGTCTTGACGTCGAAGACGCGGAGCGGGCTCGTCGACCGCTTCTGCCGCACCTCCGCGTCGAGCACGTCGTCGTGCTCGTCGAGCCAGGCGTCGAGCCGCTCGATGTACGCGGGCCGGCACTCGCGGTCGCCGATCGAGTTGAGGCGGAGCTCGTAGCGGGTGATCCCGAGGTTGCGGAGCAGCGTGTCGTAGAGCCCGATCACCTCCGCGTCGACGTCCGCTGCAGGGGATCCGATGCACTCGACGGAGAGCTGGTTGTGCTCGCGGTAGCGGCCGCGCTGAGGCCTGTCGTACCGGTAGAAGGTCGCGAGGGTGTAGAGCTTCACGGGCTGCGGCTCGCGCTGCATCCCGTGCTCGACGTAGGCGCGGCAGATCGGCGCCGTCGCTTCCGGCCGGAGCGCCAGCCGCCGTCCGCCCCGGTCCTCGAAGACGTACATCTCCTTCTGCACGATGTCGGAGCCTTCGCCCGAGGTGCGCTGGAAGAGCTCGACGTCCTCGAAGACGGGCGTCTGGATCCGCCGGTAGCCGTAGAGCGCGCAGATGCGCTCCATCTCGCTCGTCACCTTCCGCCAGCGCGGCTGCTCGGAGGGGAGGATGTCGTGGGTGCCCTTCGGCCGCTCGATCTTCACGGCGTCGCTGCGCGCAGCTCGGCGAGGAACGGGTTGCGCGCGAGCTCGACGCCGAGCGTCGTCTCCGGCCCGTGCCCCGGATGGACGATCGTCGCCGGCGGGAAGCGCTCGGCGAGCATCCGCACCGACGCGAGCAGCGTGTCCCAGTCGGCGCCCGGCAGGTCGACGCGGCCGACGGAGCCGGCGAAGAGCAGGTCGCCGCTGAACAGCTCTCCCTCGGCGTGGAAGGCGACGTGCGCCGGCGAGTGTCCGGGGACCGCGAGGCACTCGAACGCGATGCCGGCGACCTCGACCGTCTCGTCGCCGTGCAGGAGGTGCTCCGGCACGTGCGGCCGCCCCCTGACGCCGACCGGCGCGAACTCCGGGAAGCGCTCCAGCCGGTCGCTTTCCGCCGCCGGCATCCAGACCTCGGCTCGCGTCCCCTCGGCGAGCTCGCCGACGGCGCCGACGTGGTCGAAGTGCCCGTGCGTGACGAGGATGCCGGCGCACCTGGTGCCGAGCCGCGCGAGCTCGAGGCGGAGGTCGGCTGCGTCGGAGCCCGGGTCGATCACGACCGCCTCCGGGGCGGTGCGGTCGGAGCGGACGACGTAGCAGTTCGTCTGCAGCGGCCCGAGCGCGTATCTGTCCACCGCCAGCGGCATCGCGGCGAGTCTAGTGCGCCGCCCGCGAGCGTCGCGCGGCGCCGGGGGCGAGCAGCACGCGAGCCGCCTCCGCGAGGAGTCGCGCCGCTTTGCAGCCGCCGGAGCCGGGAGGACGCGTGCGGGTGACGCACTCGCCGCGCGTGGTTAGGCGCCCCGACGGTGGGGAACGGGGCGGTCGTGCGCCACTGGACGCTGCACGAGGTCGACACGCCGAAGGGGACGCGCTCGCCGGTCGTCCTGCACTCGCGCGAGGGCGCGGAGCGCGTCGTGCTGATCGAGCTCGGGGCGGGCGAGTCGCTCGGCGAGCACGGAGTCAAGGAGTCGGCGCTGCTGCTCGTCCTCGACGGCACCGTGCGGGTGGAAGCCGGCGACGAGTCCGTCGGGGGCGAGCGCGGCACGCTGTTCCAGTTCGACCCCGACGAGCGCCGCGCGGTGACGAGCGAGAACGGCGCGCGGCTGCTGCTCACGCTCGCGCCGTGGCCTGGCGACGGCCACTACCGCGGCCACCAGCCGGCCTCCCGCGTCAGCGCTTCCTAGGCTCGTCGCGCTTCCGCTGCGAGGCTCCGGCCTGGCGCTGCTCCCAGCGGCGGCGGGTCATGCGGTCGATCATGTAGGTGAACGGGATGAAGAGCGAGACGTACAGGGCCGAGATGCCCAGCGCCGACGGCAGCCGGCTCGTGCTGTTCTTCGAGCCCCAGAGATAGAAGAACGCGAAGACGGCGACGCCGAGGATCAGCGACCGCTTTGCGGCGCGCTGCCACGAGGGCACCGGCGGCTCTCGCGTGGCGCGGCCGCCGCGCTGCTGTTGCGCCTTCGCCTTCGGCTTCTCGCCGTCGCGGCGCTCGGGCGTCCCGACCGCCTCCCCCTCGGGCGGCTCCTCGAGCTCGTTCCCCTCGGAGTCGACCCAGACGGTCTCGTACTCGTGGCGCCGTTCCTTCGCCGCGCGCCGCCGCTGCTTCCTCGTCGGCATGGGACGGCTAGCGTAGCTCGCCGCCCGCCACAACCCCGGCGACGACACGGCCGCCGAGGTGATAGGCGAGGTAGCGCCAATCGGGCGCATCGAGCAGCGCGATGTCGGCGCGGTAGCCGGGCGCGAGGCGACCGATCCGCTCGGCGCGGGCGAGCACGTGCGCGGCGTTGACGGTGCAGGCGGCGAGCGCCTCCGCCGGCGAGAGGTGGAGCTGCGTCGCCGCGAGGGAGCAGACGAGCGGCAGGCTCTCGCAGAAGGCGCTGCCGGGATTGAAGTCCGTCGCGACAGCGACGATCGCCCCCGCGTCCCCGAGCGCGCGCGCCGGCGGCATCGGCCGGTCGAGGAAGAGCGCGCTCGCCGGCAGGAGCACGGCCGCGACCTCGCTTGCCGCGAGCGCCCGGATCCCGTCCTCGCGCGTCGCCTCGAGGTGGTCGACGGAGCGGGCGCCGAGCTCGATCGCCAGCGGGATCGCCCCCGCCTCGGTGAACTGGTCGCCGTGCAGCCGCAGCGCGAGCCCGGCATCCTTGCACGCGGACAGGTAGCGGCGCGCCTGCGCCGCGTCGAAGGCTCCCCGTTCCAGGAAGACGTCGGCCGCGTCCGCGAGGCGCGCCGCCTCCGGGAGCACCTCGGCCAGCGCGAAGCCGAGGTACGCGTCGGCGTCCTCGAACTCGGGCGGCACGGCGTGCGCGCCGAGCCAGGTCGGAATCCCGCCGGCGTCGCGGATCGCGCGCAGCGAGGCGAGCTCGGTCGCGCCGTCCAGCCCGTAGCCCGACTTGGACTCGAACGTCGTCGTCCCCTCGCGGCGCATCCACGACGCGTGCCGCTCGACCGCAACCCGCAGCCCCTCCTCGCTCGCCGCCCGCGTCGCCCGCACCGTCGCGAGGATCCCGCCGCCGGCGGCGTGCAGCTCCTCGTAGCTCGCGCCTGCCGCGCGCCGGGAGAACTCCTCGACGCGGTCGCCGCCGAACGCGGCATGCGTATGGCAGTCGACGAGGCCGGGAACCGCGCAGAGCCCGCGTCCGTCGACCTCGACGACCTGGCCGCCGAGCGGGCCGAGGTCGCGCATCCTCCCCACGGCCTCGACGGCGTCGCCGGCGCAGAGGACGTACGCGCCCTCGAGGACCTCGACCTCGCCCAGCGCCGCGCCGCGCAGCGGCGCCGCCGTTCCCGCCGGCGTCGCGAGCTGCGCGAGGTCGCGGACGAGGAGCTTCGGCGTCACCCGTCGAGCGGGGCGCGCGGAACGCGGAGCCCGCCACGCTCAGCCGCCTCGACCGCGTCCGGGTAGCCGGCGTCGAGGTGGCGCATGACGCCCGTTCCCGGATCGCTGGTCAGCACGCGCTCGAGCCGTTCCGCCTGCGCGTCGCTACCGTCGGCGACGACGACCATGCCCGCGTGGATCGCGTTGCCGATCCCGACGCCGCCGCCGTGGTGGACGCTGACCCACGTGGCCCCCGCCGCGACGTTGACGAGGGCGTTGAGGATCGGCCAGTCCGCGATCGCGTCGGAGCCGTCGCGCATCGCCTCGGTCTCGCGGTACGGCGACGCGACCGAGCCGGCGTCGAGGTGGTCGCGGCCGATCACGACCGGAGCCCTCACATCCCCGCTCCGCACGAGCTCGTTGATCGCCAGCCCCGCCTTCGCGCGGTCGCCATAGCCGAGCCAGCAGATCCGCGAGGGCAGCCCTTGGAACGCCACCCGGTCGGGAGCCAGCTCGAGCCAGCGCTGGAGCAGCGGGTCGTCCGGGAACAGCTCCCGCAGCGCCTCGTCGATGGCCGCGATGTCGGACGGATCGCCGGACAGCGCCGCCCAGCGGAACGGCCCGATCCCGCGGCAGAAGAGCGGCCGGATGTAAGCCGGGACGAAGCCCGGGTATGAAAAGGCCTCCGTTACACCACCCTCACGGGCCTCACCTCGCAGGTTGTTGCCATAGTCGAAAACATAGGCGCCACGTCGGACGTACTCGAGCAGCCCGTCGACGTGGCGGACGATCGACTCGCGGGCGAGGCGGAGATACTCGTCCGGAGCGGCCTCGCGCAGCGCGGCAGCTTCCTCCACCGACAGTCCGCGTGGCACGTACCCGTTGAGCGGGTCGTGCGCCGCCGTCTGATCCGTGATCAGGTCGAACTCCTCCCCGCGCGCAGCGAGCTCCGGCACAAGGTCGGCGGCGTTCCCGAGCAGCCCGACGGAGAGCGGCCGCCGCTCGGCTGCCGCCTGCCGCACGCGCGCGAGCGCGTCGTCGAGCGAGTCCGCAGCCTCGTCGAGGTAGCGCGTCTCGAGCCGGCGCTCGATCCGTCGCGGGTCGACCTCGATGCAGAGGATCGCGGCTCCGGCCATGGTTCCCGCGAGCGGCTGCGCACCGCCCATCCCGCCGAGCCCGGCGGTGAGGATCGTCCTTCCGCGCAGGTCGGGCGAACCGAAGTGCTTCTCCCCGGCCGCCGCGAAGGTCTGGTAGGTCCCCTGCAGGATCCCCTGCGAGCCGATGTAGATCCACGAACCGGCAGTCATCTGGCCGAACATGGTCAGCCCCTCCGCCTCGAGCCGCCGGAACTCGTCCCAGGTCGCCCACCGCGGGACGAGCAGCGAGTTCGCAATCAGGACGCGCGGCGCCCCCTCGTGGGTCGTGAAGATCCCGACCGGCTTGCCGCTCTGGACGAGCAGCGTCTCGTCCGGGCCCAGCTCGAGCAGCGCGCCGACGATCGCGCGCAGCGCCTCGTGGCTTCGCGCCGCCTTGCCGGAACCGCCGTAGACGACGAGCTCCTCGGGGCGTTCCGCGACCTCCGGGTCGAGGTTGTTGAGGAGCATCCGGAGCGGCGCCTCCGTCGCCCACTGCCGTGCGTTCAGCTCCGCCCCGCGAGGCGCGCGGATCGAGGACAGGTCGCCGCACAGCGCCTCGACGCGAGCCGCGAGCGTCTCCGTCGCGCTCACGCCAGCTCCCCTGCCTCCGCCTCGACGGCGGCGACGATCGAGCCGTCGCGGATGGCGCCGGCCACCGCTTCGATGTCGGGTGCGAGGGGCCGGTCGTCGTGCAGCCGCGCCGACAGCTCCCGGACGGCGCCCCGCGCGGCGCGTGCGCCGGCGCCCGGCTCGAGCGGCGCGTGGAACTCGACCGCCTGCGCACCGGCGAGCAGCTCG
Organism: Gaiellaceae bacterium; assembly: GCA_039583515.1. Lineage (GTDB taxonomy): Bacteria > Actinomycetota > Thermoleophilia > Gaiellales > Gaiellaceae > Palsa-739. The sequence goes on along the minus strand of JAVKST010000123.1, from coordinate 1,732 downwards.
ATGGCGAGCGTCCGCTCGCAGTTCGCGAGCACGACCCAGGCCTTCAGGGCGGCCGCGTTCCCCATCGACACGTGATCCTCCTGGCCGGCGCTCGTCGGGATCGAGTCCACGGACGCGGGGTGGCAGAGCACCTTGTTCTCGGAGACGAGCGAAGCGGCCACGTACTGCGGGATCATGAACCCGCTGTTGAGGCCGCCGTCGGTGGTGAGGAACGCGGGCAGGCCGTCCGACAGGTTCGGGTTGACGAGCCGCTCGAGCCGGCGCTCGGAGATGCTCGCCAGCTCCGAGACCGCCATGGCGAGCGCGTCGAGCGCGAACGCGAGCGGCTGCCCGTGGAAGTTCCCGTTCGAGACCAGCTCGTCGCGGTCGACGAGCACGAGGGGGTTGTCGGTGGCCGCGTTCAGCTCCACCGCGACCGTGTACTCGGCGTACTCGAGGAGGTCGCGCGAGGCGCCGTGCACCTGCGGGGCGCATCGAAGCGCGTAGGCGTCCTGCACCTTGTCGCACCAGCGGTGCGCCTCGATGATCGCCGAGCCCTCCAGCAGCCGGAGGACGTTCGCCGCCGCAGCCTGCTGCCCGCGCAGCGGCCGCAGGGCGTGGATCTCCGGAAGAAACGACGTCCGCGAGCCCTGCAGCGCCTCGATCGACAGCGCACATGCGACGTCGGCTGCCCGCGCGAGCCGGCGCGCGCGCACGACGCCGAGCGCGAGCGCGGCCGCCATGAACTGCGTGCCGTTGATGAGCGACAGCCCTTCCTTCGCCTCGAGGCGCACGGGCTCGAGGCCGGCGCGCGCGAGCGCTTCGGCCCCCGGCAGGCGCTCGCCGTCCACCCACGCCTCCCCTTCGCCGACGAGCGGCAGCGCGAGGTGGGCGAGCGGCGCGAGGTCGCCCGAGGCGCCGACGGAGCCCCGGCTCGGCACGACCGGCAGCACGCCGCGCTCGAGCAACCCGAGCAGCAGCTCGACCGTCTCGACCCGCGCGCCGGAGGTCCCCTTCGCAAGCGCGTTCGCGCGCAGGAGCAGCGCCGCGCGCACGATCTCGTCCGGATAGGGGTCACCGACACCGCAGGCGTGCGAGCGGAGCAGCCGCAGCTGCAGCTCGCCCGCCAGCTCGTCCGGGATCGAGCGTGAGACGAAGCGGCCGAAGCCTGTGTTGACGCCGTACGTGTGCTCGGAGCTGCCGTGCGCCGCGCGTTCGACGACGGCACGGGCGGCTCGCATCTTCTCCCGCCCCTCGTCTGTGAGGGCGGCGCCGGCCCCGTCGACGGCGATCCTCCACACGTCCTCGACGGTCAGGTCGTCGCCGGTGAGGCCGATCGCTGTCCCCTGCGCCATGACCCCGAGTCTAGGCGGTGCCTCGAGCTCCTACTCCGGCAGCAGCCGTAGCTCGAGGACGTGCGACGGGTCGAGCCCGCGCACGCGGAGAAGCGCGCCCGCGGCAGCGACGGCGGCGCCCGCCGGCAGCAGCCCGACGAGCTCCGAGCCGATCACCTCGAGGCCGCGCGCAGCGGCCTCCCGCTCCACGGCCGCGACGACGGCGTGCAGCGGCGAGGCTCGCCAGTCCTCCACGTTGAGGCTGACCTGCACGCGCTCCGCGCGCGGCAGGCGGAGGCCGAGCGCCCGGACCCCCGGGAAGCCGCCGTCGCGCCCGCGTACTGCCCGCGCGACCTCGCGCGCCGCCCCCACGTCGTCGCCGGCGAGGTCGACGTTGAAGGCGATCAGCGGCGGCCGCG
>JAVKST010000122.1:0-8017 GCA_039583515.1 Gaiellaceae bacterium | reverse complement strand
GTCGGCGCGCGCGATCGCGATCGCGCCCCCGGAGCCGCCCTCGCCGATCACGCAAGCGACGCTCGGGACGCCCAGGCGCGCCATCGTCGCCTGCGAGCGAGCGATCGCACCTCCCTGGCCGTGCTGCTCGGCGCCGACCCCCGGGTAGGCGCCGGGCGTGTCGACGAGCGAGACGACGGGGAAGCCGTGCCGGTCGGCGAGCTCCATCGCGTGCATCGCCTTGCGATAGCCCTCCGGGTTCGGCATCCCGAAACGGCGCTTGGCGCGCTCGTGGATGTCGCGCCCCTTCTGCTGGCCGACGAGCGCGACGGTCCGGCCGTCGAGCTTGCCGATGCCGGCGATCATCGCGCCGTCGTCGCCGAGCGCGTGGTCGCCGTGCAGCTCGAACCAGTCCTCGAGCAGCCGCTCGACGTAGTCGAGCGTGTACGGCCGTGCGTCGTGGCGGGCCAGCTCGACCTTGTGCCAGATCTCCTCGTCGGTCGCTTCCTCGCCGATCCGGTCGATCTGCCGCTGCAGCCGCTCGAGCTCGCCGGAGAGCCGCGCACCGCCGAGCAGCGGGAGGCTCCGCAGCCGGCCGAGCCGCTCGCGGAGCCGGAGCTCGTGCTCACTCGGGGGCATCGAACAGCCTCAGCAGCCGTGCCAGCGTCGAGCGCAGCTCCGGCCGCACCACGATCGCGTCGATCTGGCCGAAGCGGAGGTTCTGCTCCGCGCGACCGAAGTCGTCCGGGAGCTTCTCGCGCGTGATCTCCTGCACCACGCGCGGGCCCGCGAACGACATGAGCGCATTCGGCTCCGCCAGCAGGACGTCCCCGAGGGTGGCGAAGCTCGCGAGGACGCCACCCGTGGTCGGGTGCGTCATCACGCTGAGGAGCGCCTGCCCCGAGTCGCGGAGATCCTCGACCGCCGCGACCGTCTTCGGCAGCTGCATGAGCGCGAGGATCCCCTCCTGCATCCGCGCCCCGCCCGAGCTCGTGACGGCGATCAGCGGCGTTCCCGCTTCTGCGGCGCTGTCACACGCACGGGAGAACTTCTCGCCGACGACACTGCCCATCGAGCCTCCCATGAACGCGAAGTCCATGACGGCGACCGTGCACCGGCGTCCGTCGATGGCAGCGCGGCCGATCACCATCGCGTCGGAAAGCCCGGTCTTCATCTCGGCCTCCGCGATCCGCTCGGGGTACGGCCGCAGGTCGAAGAAGCCCAGCGGGTCCTCGGAGTGGAGCTCGGTCGCCTCCTCCACGAACGTGTCCGGGTCGGCGAGGGAGGCGATGCGCGGACGGGCGCGCATGGCGAAGTGGTGGCCGCACTGGCCGCACACCCACAGGCTCGCCTCGAGCTCGTCGTCGCGGAAGTGCGAGTGGCAGCTCGGGCAGGTGTTCGGGTGGTGCGGCGGAGGCGCCGGCTTCTCGTTGGTCTCGATCGAGACGTCGATCTTCGCCACGTCGCCAGCTTAGACCTCCGGTCCCGAGCGGTGGTTGCGAGCGGGCGGCCTACAGTCCGAGCGCCGTGGTCAGCCGCTCGAGCTTCTCGACGTTCGCCGGATCCGGCGCCAGCCCGGTGAGACCCGCACCGGCCAGCTTCCCGCTCTCCCGGACGCGGATCAGGAGCCGCTCGACGCCGGCGAGCGACGGCCCGTTCGGCTCCGGCATGAACACCGCGAGCTCGCGCGGGTCGAGGACGTCGCAGTCGAGCGCGACATAGACGGCGGGCGCCTCCGCGAGCACCTTCTCGATCTCGCTGCCGATGCCCGCGGCGGCGACGAGCTCCTCCTCGGGCGGGTCGAGGTTGCGTGCGCCCCAGAGCGCGACCTCCTGCGGGGCGACCGTGCCGCGGTCGAGCAGCATCCGCAGCGGCATCCCCCACTCGTTGCCGGAAGGCGACGAGTCCGGCGTGTTCAGGTCGCCGTGCGCGTCGAGCCAGATCACCCCGAGGCTGCCGTACCGGGCCGCGAGCCCCTCGACCGCCCCGACGTGCGAGCAGCAGCAGCCGCCGAGCACGAGCGGCCGGCGCGGAAGATCCGAGGCGACTGCGAGCGTCTGCGCGGCGAGCGTCTCCTTCTCGACGACCGCGACCTCGGGGTAGTCGAGCGGCAGCGCGGCGGCCTCGACCATCGCCTCGCCGCCGTCGCCCCAGGCGCGCGGCACCCGGATCAGCCCGGCGTTGAACGTGCGCCCACAAGAGTGGCACTCGTAGCGGTCGTCGACGGCGACCGCCGTGAGCGCGCGGCAGGTTGGACAGCGCGCACGCAGGAGGCTCATCCGAGCTGCTTGGCCCAGACGACGTTCTCCAGCTCGACGTGCATGCCGACGCTCTCGTACAGCCGGGTCGCGCCGGTCGGATTCGCGGCGTCGACGCCGAGCGAGACGCGGCGCAGGCCCCGCCGGTGGAACTCGCGGAAGCTGTGCAGGAGCAGCGCCCGGCCGTAGCCGCGCCCGCGCCACTGGCGGCGTACGCCGAGCGCGCCGATGTACCCGCCGCCGGCGTGCTCGGACTCGTTCCGCGTCGCGGCGGCGATCTCGTCGCCGTCCCGGATCACGTACCAGACCGAGGGGTCGAAGTTCGACCGGCGACGCTGCCGCTCCCACCACTCCTCGAACGGCTCGGCGCGGTGCTCCCAGTGATCCTCGAACGCCTCCTCGAGCGCCGCATGGAACGCCTGCGCGTCCTCCTCACGGAACGGCTCGACAGGCACGTCGGGCTCCGGCGGAGGTTCCTCTCCGAGCTCGATCGCCATGTCCCAGAAGCGCCGCGCCTCCTGGTAGCCGCGGCGGGAGAAGAGCTCTTCCGCCGCGGTGTCGCCCGCAAGCGTCCACGCGTGGATCCGCTCAGCCCCTTCCTGGCTAATCCGCTCCTCCACCAGGTCGACGAGCTTCGAGCCGAGACCCCGGCCCCATGCCGAAGGGTGGACCGCGCCGGCAGAGTTCCCGCGCCCGCCGAACAGCTGCGCGAAGGCCGCGGCAACGAGCGTCCCCTCCTTTTCGACGAGCCACGTGTTCGTCTCGAGCGCAGCAGTGTGCAGCCAGCCGTCGACGGCATCGGCGTCCAGCCGGGACGGATGCCCGTTGATCGCCTCTTCGTGTGCGCCGAACAGCTCCGCGATCACGGCGAAGTCGTCTCGCGTAGCGGGCCGGACGTTCACGCGACCAGCGAGTCGAGGGCATCGGCGAGGCCGCCGAGCGAGCACAGCTCGGCGTCCGGCTGCGGCTCGGGCGCCTCGCCCAGCCGATTGATCCAGATCGTCCGGAGGCCCAGCGTCGCCGCGGGCGCGACGTCGTGGAACAGGCTCGCTGCGACGTGGACGTGTGCCTCGGGCGCTGCTCCGCTGCGGGCGAAGAAGTCCTCCCAGTGGGCCGGCGCCGGCTTGTACGAGCCGATCTCCGAGGCGACGATCGAGAGGTCGAAGGAGACGCCGATCCGGGCGAGCGACGCGTCGAGCAGATCGCGGTCGGTGTTCGAGAGGACGGCGAGCCGCCAGCCGCGGGCCTGTGCCTCCTCGAGCGCAGCCGGCACCTCCGCGAAGGGCGGCCAGTCGGGAAGCGATCGCGCCAGCGCCTCCTGCTCCTCCGCCGACGCGCCGAGGCGGGCGAGCGCGAGCGTCAGCACGTCGCGATAGCTCCGGTGCGGATCCTCCCGCTGGATCTGCGGCTCGATTTCGTGGTAGGCGGGCAGCAGCTCCCCCACCCGCCCCGCACCGAACAGCCGCTCGAGCTCCCGCCCGATCCCGGCGTTCCAGTCGATGAGCGTGCCGTAGCAGTCGAACGTCGCCCAGCGCTCCACTCAGGCGAGCCTATCGAGCCGCGAGCTACCCCTCGTAGCGTCGGAAGACGACGCAGGCGTTGTGGCCGCCGAAGCCGAAGCTGTTCGAGACGGCGATCTCGACGTCCGCGCCGCGCGACTCGTTCGGGACGTAGTCGAGGTCGCAGGTGGGATCCTCGACCTCGTAGTTGATCGTCGGCGGCAGCTTGCGGTCCCGCACGGCGAGCACCGTGAACGTCGCCTCGATCGCGCCGGCCGCGCCGAGGCAGTGGCCGGTCGCGCCCTTCGTGCCCGAGACCGGGGTCTTGTACGCGTTCTCCTCTCCGAGGGCGAGCTTCAGCATCTGCGTCTCGGACGAGTCGCCGATCGGGGTCGAGGTGGCGTGCGCGTTGATGTAGTCGATCTCGCCGGTGGCGACGCCGGCGTCGGCCAGGGCCATCGTGAACGCGGTCACGGGGCCGGTCGGGTCCGGCTCGGTGATGTGCTTCGCGTCGGAGGAGAGGCCGTAGCCGGAGACCTCGGCGTAGATCTTCGCCCCACGCGCCTGCGCATGCTCGAGCTCCTCGAGGACGAGGACGGCGCCCGCCTCGCCCATCACGAAGCCGTCGCGCTCGGCGTCGAACGGCCGCGACGCCCGCCTCGGGTCGTCGTTCCGCCGCGAGAGCGCCCGCATCGCCCCGAAGCCCGCGATGCCGACCTGCGTGACCGCCGCCTCCGTGCCGCCGCAGAGCATCACGTCGGCGCGGCCGAGGCGGATCTCGTCCATTCCGTCCCCGATCGCCATGTTCGAGGCGGCGCAGGCGGTGCACTCGGAGCGAAGCGGGCCGCGCGTGCCGAGCTCGATCGAGACCCAGCCGGCGCCGAGGTTCGGGATGATCGCCGGGATCGAGAACGGGTTGACGCGGTCCGGGCCGCGCTCGACGAGTTGGTCGTAGCAGTCCTGGAACGACTGGAGACCGCCGATGCCGGTGCCGATCGAGGCGCCGACCCGTCCCGCCTCCTTCGCGATCTCGAGGCCGGAATCTGCCTCCGCCTGGCGCGCCGCCGCGAGGATGAGGTGCGTGAACCGGTCCATGCGCCGCGCAGCCTTGCGATCGATCCATTGCGTCGGATCGAAGTCCTTCACCTCGCAGGCGAAGTGGACGGGATAGTCCGCGTGGTCGAAACGGGTGATCTCGCCCGCGCCCGACGCGCCGGCGAGCAGGTTCGACCACGACTCCTCGGCGCTCAGGCCGAGGGGCGATACCGCGCCCAGGCCCGTGACGACGACGCGTCTGCGCCCGTTGAGTGATGCCCCGTCCGTGTTCACATTCCCAGTCCGCCGTCGACGAGCAGCACCTCACCCGTGATGAACGCGGCCTCGTCGGAGCAGAGGAAGCGTACAGCTCCGGCCACATCCCTCGGCTCCCCCAGCCTCCCGAGCGGCGTGTTGGCGAGCATCGCCGCCGTCGCCTCCTCGGGCAGCACCTCGGTGAGCTGCGTCCGGACGTAGCCGGGCGCGACCACGTTCGCACGGACGCCGCGGCTGCCGAGCTCGCGGGCGAGCGACTTCGTGAAGCCGAGGATCCCGGCCTTCGAGGCGGCGTAGTTCGTCTGCCCCCAGTTGCCGTGGACGCCGACGATCGACGAGACGTTGACGATCGCGCCGGAGCGCTTCTTCATCATCGGCCGGCAGACGGCGCGGCAGGTGTAGAAGACCGAGGAGAGGTTCGTCTCGATCACCGTGTGCCAGTCGTCGTCGGCCATGCGGGCGAGCAGGCCGTCGCGCGTGAGGCCGGCGTTGTTGACGAGGATGTCGAGGTCACCCGCCTCCTCGACGAGTCGCGCCGCCTCTTCGGGGCTCGAGACGTCGGCCTGGACGGCGCGACCGCCGATCGCCTGCGCGAGCTCCTCCGCCTCACCGGCGGCGCTGCGGTAGCCCACGACGACGTCCGCCCCCGCGCGTGCGAGCTCCTCCGCGATCGCGCGGCCGATCCCGCGCGACGCGCCGGTGACCAGCGCGCTCCGCCCCTCGAGCGAGCAGAACGCCACTAGCCCTCGGCGAGCAGCTCGGGCAGCCGCTCGAGCGCCTCGAGGCTGTTCACGGAGACCGCCTTGACGCTGCGGTCGATCCGCTTCACGAGCCCCGAGAGGACGTTCCCCGGCCCGACCTCGACGAACGTACGGACGCCTTCCCGCATCAGCTCGCTCGCCGACTGCGTGAAGCGCACAGGCGCGGTGAGCTGGTCGACGAGGAGCGGGCCCATGCGGTGCGCCGACTCCACGCGCGCGGTCACCGTCGACATGAAGGGCGCGACCGGCTCCTGGAACTTGACGCGCTCGATCGCCGGGCGCAGCCGGTCGGCGGCGCGCGCGACGAGCGGCGAGTGGAACGCGCCCGACACCTTGAGCTTGACCGCGCGGCGCGCGCCCTGGTCCTGCGCACGCTCGATGCACTCGTCCACGGCCGCGTTCTCGCCGGAGACGACGATCTGGCCGGGGCAGTTGTAGTTCGCGGGCCAGACGCCGAGGATGCGGCGGCAGAGCGCCTCCACGACCTCGTCTGCGAGGCCGAGGATCGCTGCCATCGAGCCGGGATGCTGCGCAGCCGCCTCCGCCATGGCGAGCCCGCGCTCGCGCACGAGCGCGATCGCCTCCTCCGCCGTCATCGCCTCCGCCGCTGCGAGGGCGGCGAACTCTCCGACGGAATGGCCGATCACGAAGTCGGCGTGGACCCCGCGCTCGCGCAGAGCCGCGAGCATCGCCAGCGACGTCGCGACGAGCGCCGGCTGCTGCACCGCGGTGTCGAACAGCTCCTCCGGCTCGGCATGGAAGCAGAGCCGCTGCAGGTCGAGGCCGCTCGCCTCGCTGCCGCGCTCGAAGACCGCCTTCGCCGCCGGCACCGCATCGGCGAAGTCGCGGCCCATGCCCGCCTCGAAGGAGCCCTGGCCCGGAAAGCAGAACGCGATCTTCGTCATTCGCCGCCCTTCGTCCACCGCATGAGGGCGCTTCCCCACGTCAGGCCGGCGCCCATTCCCGTCATGAGTACGAGCTTGCCCGGCCGAAGCCATCCATCCACCTCGGCGTCCCTCAGCGCGAGCGGGATCGAGCCCGACGACGTGTTCCCGTACCGGTCGACGTTGACCACAACCCGATCCGACGGGATGCCGAGCTTCTTGGTTGCGTGGTCGATGATGCGAACGTTCGCCTGATGCGGCACGTAGACGTCGACGTCGGCGATCGAGGCGCCGCACTGCTCGAGCACCGCCTGGGCCGACTCGACGAGGACGCGCGTGGCGAACTTGAACACCTCGCGACCGTTCATCTTCACGAAACGCTCGGGACTCTCGAACAGCCTGGAGCCGCTGCCGGGCAGCCACAGGCTCGCGCCGCCGGCGCCGTCCGCGCCCAGCTCGAAGCCGAGGAAGCCGGCCTCGTCGGAGGGCTCCAGCACGACCGCGCCGGCGCCGTCCCCGAAGAGCACGACGGTCGAGCGGTCGCTCCAGTCGAGGATCCGGGAGAGAACGTCGCCACCCACCACGAGCGCCCGCCGCGCCAGGCCGCCCGCGAGCATGCCGTACGCCTGCGCGACCGCGTACATGAAGCCCGTGCAGCCGGCCGAGAGGTCGTAGGCCGCGGCGTCGGCCGCGCCGAGACGGTCGGCCAGGATGGCCGACGTCGAGGGGAACATCATGTCCGGCGTGCGATTCAGCTCGAACGATTTGCCGCATGCGTCTTTGGCATGGTTGTAATCGTGGTTGGAAACGTACGCTTGTCCAAGCAGGGCAAACGTTTCGGCGCTGGGCGCCACGTCCGAAAGCTGCTTGAGATAGCCGATGGCATCATCCGTGCGATGCTCGGCCATCTTGAGCCGCGCCATGTCGTAGATCGCGTTTACATCCGAACGATCGATCCGGATCGCGGCTAGGAACTCTTGCTGCGCGCGGCCGGTCTGGTGTTCGGCAAGCCAAAACTCTCCGTAACTCGTATGGATCGACGAGATCGCCGGGAACCGCTTGATCGCCGCATCGAAGACGCCCTCCGCCTTCGCGACTTGATTCGCGTCGGCGTACATTTGCGCTTTGTGCACCAGGACGCCGGCTTTTTCGGCGTCGCCGGACGCGGCTGCGGCTGCATCGTCGAACGCAGATGCCGCCTGCGCGTACTGCCGTTCCTTGGCGTAGAGATCCCCGCGGAAGACCAGAACCTGCACGTTCCGCGGATCGGCGACGATCGCGCGATTCACCACCGCGATGGCGTTGGGAATCGTGTTCTGCTGGAC
>JAVKST010000121.1:0-8066 GCA_039583515.1 Gaiellaceae bacterium | reverse complement strand
TTCATCACCGGCATCACGGGTCAGGACGGCTCGTATCTCGCGGAGATCCTGCTCGAGAAGGACTACGAGGTCTACGGGATGGTCCGCCGGTCGAGCTCGTTCAACACGGCCCGCATCGACCACATCTTCGGCGAGCTGGAGCTCGTGTTCGGCGACCTGTCGGACGGTTCTTCGCTGAACCAGCTGATGCGGACGATCCGGCCCGACGAGGTCTACAACCTCGGCGCCCAGAGCCACGTGCGCGTGAGCTTCGACATCCCCGAGTACACCGCGGACGTCGCTGCGTTGGGGACGCTGCGCCTGCTCGACGCGATCCGCGAGGAGGACGTCAAGTGCCGCTTCTACGAGGCAGGCTCGAGCGAGATGTTCGGGAAGGTCGCCGAGACGCCTCAGCGAGAGACGACGCCGTTCCATCCGCGCAGCCCGTACGCGGTGGGGAAGGTCTTCGGCTACTGGATCACGCGCAACTACCGCGAGGCCTACGGGATGTACGCCGTGAACGGAATCCTCTTCAACCACGAGTCGCCGCGGCGCGGGCCGACGTTCGTGACGCGCAAGATCACGCGCGCGATCGGCGCGATCCTGCGCGGCGAGCAGGACGAGCTGCGCCTCGGCAACCTCGACGCGAAGCGGGACTGGGGGTTCGCGCGCGACTACATGGAGGGTGCCTGGCGGATGCTGCAGGCGGACGAGCCCGACGACTACGTGCTCGCGACCGGCGAGACGCACTCGGTGCGGGAGTTCCTCGACGAGGCGTTCGGCTGCGCGGAGCTCGACTGGAACGACTACGTGAAGATCGACGAGCGCTACTTCCGTCCCGCCGAGGTCGACCTGCTGCTCGGCGACGCCTCGAAGGCGAAGGAGAAGCTGGGCTGGGAGCCGACGGTGCGCTTCCGGGAGCTGGTGCGGATGATGGTCGACCACGACCGCGAGCGGGTCCAGACCGAAGAGCACTACGTATGAAAGGCGTCATCCTCGCCGGCGGATCCGGCAGTCGCCTCGCGCCGCTGACCCGGATCACGAACAAGCACCTCCTGCCGCTGTACGACCGGCCGATGGTGACCTATGCCGTCGAGGCGTTGGTCGACGCGGGAATCCAGGAGCTGATGCTCGTCACCGGCGGCACGCATGCGGGCGAGTTCTTCCGCCTGCTCGGCAACGGCCACGACTACGGGATCGATCGGCTCTTCTACGCCTATCAGGACCGGCCGGGCGGCATTGCGGAGGCTCTCTTCCTCGCGGAGCGGTTCGTCGGCGGAGACCGCTGCTGCGTCCTCCTCGCCGACAATGTCTTCGAGCAGTCGCTGCGTCCGGTGGTCGACAACTTCCACCACCAGGAGCGAGGCGGCCGGATCGTGCTCGTGCAGCTCGAGAAGGACGAGCACCTGCGCCATCTCGGCGTTGCGGTCATGAACGACCACCGCGTGACGGAGATCGTCGAGAAGCCGGCCCAGCCTCCGAGCCGCTACGCGGTGACGGGCGTCTACTTCTACGACGAGCAGGTCTGGGAGGTGCTGCCGACGCTCGAGCCGTCCGGCCGGGGCGAGCTCGAGATCACGGACGTGAACAACTGGTACGGGACGCGCGGCGAGCTGGAGGCGGACGTCCTCGACGGCTTCTGGGGCGACGCGGGGGAATCGATCGACGGGTACTACGCCGTCAACGACTTCGTGCGAGGGAAACGAGCGGGATGATCGAAGGACTGCGCCGCTTCCCAATCGAGCAGCACGCGGACGAGCGCGGCTGGCTTTCGGAGCTCGCTCGTGCCAGCGCGCTGCCGAAGCCGATCCGGCAGGTCAACCTCTCGCGCTCGCGTCGGGGCGTGATCCGCGGGCTCCACTTCCACGAGCGCGGCCAGGACGACGTGTTCGTCTGCCTGCAGGGGATGGTGCGCGTCGTCGTCCTCGACCGCGCGAGCGGTGAGACCTTCGACGAGGACATCGGCGACGAGAACCCGGTCGCGATCTACGTCCCGGGCATTCACGCGCACGGGTACGAGGCGCTGAGCGATGCGCTCTTCGCCTACCTCGTCACGGAGGAGTACGACCCGGCCGATCCCGACGAGCACGCCATCAGCTGGAGCGACCCACGCGTCCGTCACCTCTGGAGCACCGACGCGCCGATCCTCTCCGCGCGCGATCTGGACGCATCGGAGGTGCAGGCGTGAGGCTTCTCGTCACCGGCGCGGCGGGCTTCATCGGCTCGAACTTCGTCCGCTACTGGCTCGAGCGGCATTCAGGCGACCAGGTCGTGGCGCTCGACCTGCTCACCTATGCCGGCGACCGTCGCAACCTCGACGGCACCGGCGTGCGGCTCGTGGAGGGCGACATCGGCGACCTCGAGCTGGTGGAGCAGGTGCTTGCGGAGGAGAACATCGAGGTCGTCGTCAACTTCGCGGCGGAGTCGCACAACAGCCTCGCCGTCCTCGATCCCTCGCGCTTCTTCCGCACGAACGCGCTCGGCACGCAGACGCTGCTCGAGGCAGCCCGCCGCCGCGGCGTCTCGCGCTTCCACCATGTCTCGACCTGTGAGGTGTACGGCGACCTGCCGCTCGACTCCGACGAGGCGTTCACCGAGGAATCGCCGTACCGGCCGCGCACGCCCTACAACGCGTCGAAGGCCGCGGCCGACCACGCGGTGCGTGCCTACTTCGAGACGTTCGGGCTGCCGGTGACGATCACGAACTGCTCGAACAACTACGGCCCGCGCCAGTTTCCGGAGAAGGTGATCCCGCTCTTCCTCACGAACGCGCTCGACGACCGCGAGCTGCCGCTCTACGCCTCGACGCAGAACCGGCGCGAGTGGCTGCACGTCGACGACCACTGCCGCGCGATCGAGTCGGTGCTCGAGAGCGGGGAGGTCGGCGAGACGTACAACGTCGGCTCCGGGGTCGAGCGGTCGATCGAGCAGATCGCCGACCTCGTGCTCGAGCTGACCGGAAAGCCCGCATCGCTGAAGACGATCGTCCCCGACCGGCCCGGCCACGACCGCCGCTACCTCCTCGACTCGTCGAAGCTCCGGCACGAGCTCGGCTGGGAGCCGCAGATCTCCTTCGAGCAGGGGTTGCGCGCGACGGCGGACTGGTATGTCGCCAATCGCTCCTGGTGGGAGCCGTTGCAGGAGCGGGCGCCGGTGCGCGAGACCGCGTGGCGCTGACGCCGCGCCGCCTGCTCGTCACCGGCGCGGGCGGCCAGCTCGGCGCGGCACTGCGCGAGGAGTTCTCGGAGACGGGCGTAGTCGCTCTGACGCGGGCGGATTGGGACGTCACTGGCCCGCCGCCTCCGTCGCTTCCCGAGGTCGACCTCGTCCTGCACGCGGCCGCCTGGACGGACGTCGACGGCGCCGAGGGGCATCCTCGGGAGGCGGCAGCGGTCAACGTCCGTGGGACGCAGCACGCGGCCCAGCTAGCTGTCCCGATCGTCCTCTTCTCGACCGACTACGTCTTCGACGGCCGGAAGCGGGGGCCGTACCTCGAGTCGGACGCGCCGAACCCGCTCTCGGTCTACGGGCGCACGAAGCTCCAGGCGGAGGCGGCGGCGGGCGAGGACGCCTGGATCGTGCGCACGTCCTGGCTGTTCGGCTGGACGAGCACGAACTTCGTCCGCACGATGCTGCAGCTCGGCGCGGAGCGCGACGAGGTGGCGGTGGTGGACGATCAGCACGGCTCGCCCACGTACGTCGGACACCTGGCGGCGGCGGTGCGGGAGCTGCTCGACCTGCCCCGCGGATTGTGGCACCTCGCGGCAGGGGGCGATTGCACGTGGGCGGAGTTCGCCGAGGCGATCTTCGAGGAGGCGGGGCTCGGCTGCCGCGTCCGCCGGATCTCCACCGAGGAACTCGGCCAGCCGGCGCGCCGCCCGCCGAACTCGGTGCTGCGGAGCGAGCGTTCGGGCGCGCCGAAGCTGCCCCACTGGCGCGAGGGCCTGACAGCCTGTCTCGACCGGCTCGCGGCCTGAGCGCGGCACCCGTGACGGCGCGGGTCGGGAGGTATTTTGGCGCAGTGGCGACCGGCTTCCTCTGCGACGTTTCCACCCGTGGCGTGAGGCGACTGCAGAAGCTTGCATTCGTCCGCTACGCGGTGAAGGCGCGTTGGCGTCGCCGACGTCGGCGGCGTGTGATGGAAGAGGGCGCTCCTGCGAACCCGCCGATCCCACGGGTACCGAGGGGTGTAGAGCCGAAAGGCCAGCCTCTCGTCTCCGTCATCACGCCCGTCTACAACACCGACCCGCGCTGGCTCATGCGGGCCGTGGGGAGTGTCCGCGCACAGTCGTACCCACACTGGCGACTCTGCATCTGCGACGACGGCTCGACGAACGACGCGACGCGGCAGGCGCTGTCGCGATTCGCCGGCGACGCCAAGGTCACCGTCGTTCGTAGCGAATCGAACAGCGGCATCTCGGCGGCGAGCAACCGCGCGCTCGAGCTGGCGGACGGGGATTTCGTCGCTTTCCTCGATCACGACGACGAGCTCGCACCCGACGCCCTCCTCACGTGCGCGTGGGTCCTCGGCGAGAAGCCCGACACGGATGTCGTCTACACGGATGAGGACAAGATCGATCGCTGGGGTCGGCACAGCAAGCCTTTCCACAAGCCCGACTGGTCACCGGAGTTGTTCCGCGGGGTCATGTACGTCGGGCATCTCCTCGTCGTGCGCCGCTCGCTCGTAGAGGACATAGGTGGATTCGATTCCGCCTTCGACGGTGTCCAGGACTACGAGCTCATGCTGCGCCTCTCGGAGCGGACCGACCGGATCGAGCACGTTCCGCGGATCCTGTACCACTGGCGCAAGCTGCCCGGGAGCGTGGCGAGCTCGACCGACGCCAAGCCCGGGATCTCTTTTCTGCAGGCGGCTGCTGTGAACGGGCATCTCCGGCGCCGGTCGATTCGAGCAGAGGCGCAACCTCACCCGACGCTCCCCCACCGCGTCGTGATGCACCCGAAGCCGAGAGACGCCTGGCCGAGCGTCGACATCGTGATCCCCACGAAGGATGCTCCACATCACATCGGTCGCTGTCTCGACTCGCTGTACCGGCAGACGGCGTACCCGAACTTCCACGTATATGTAGTCGACAACGGGACGAGGGATCCGGACGCGCTGCTGGCCATCCGGAGCTCGGGAGCGAACACCGTACCGTTCGAAGGGCCGTTCAACTTCTCCCGTGCGGTCAACTACGGCGTCGCGGCAGGCCACGGCGAATTCGTGCTGCTCCTGAACAACGACACGGAGGTCGTGAGGCCGGACTGGCTGGAGGCGATGGTCTGGCTCGCCGAATTTCCGGATGTCGGGGCGGTAGGGCCCTTGCTCCTGTACCCGAACCGGACGGTGCAGCACGCCGGGGTGGTCCTCGGGATTCGCGGGACCGCGGACCACATCATGCGCGGGTACCCACCGGAGGCCGACGGCTACGCCGGATCGCTTGCCTGTACACGCGAGGTCTCGGCGGTCACCGGTGCCTGCATGCTCGTCAGCCGCGACCTGTACCACGAGCTCGATGGCCTCGACGTCCATTTCGCGACTCACTATCAGGACGTCGACTTCTGCTTGAGGCTCCGCCGGAAAGGCTCGCGGAACCTCTACACCCCGCGGTCGGTCCTCATCCACCACGAGAGCGCGTCGCGCGGGGCGCACTACGACCACCTCGACCGCGCGCTTCTTCTCGACCGCTGGGCCGACACGATCGCCCGTGGCGATCCCTACTACAACCCTTGGCTCTCGCTCGCCGGGTCCGACTATCGCGTCCGGCGGCGCGCCGCGTGAACGTCGCATTCGTCAACTACCACGACTTCACGAGCAACAGCGCGGTTCACATCTTCAACCTCGCGAACGAGCTCGTCGATCTCGGGTGCGACTGCGCCGTCTGCGTGCCGAACAGGGTGGAGACAATTGAGACTCTCGGCACACCGCGTTTCGAACCGGTCGACTTCCGGACGGCGGCCAGGCGCGGGCTGCGGTTCCCGGACGGAGGCCCGCCGACGCTGATCCACGCGTGGACGCCGCGCGAGACCGTCCGCACGATGACCGAGGAGCTGGCAGCGCGCTACGGGTGCCCGTTCGCCGTCCACCTCGAGGACAACGAGGAGGTCGTCGCTGCTCAGCATCTCGGCCTCTCGGTAAAGGAGCTTCTCCGCGTCTCTTCCCGCGGGATTCCGCAGCACCTCTCGCACCCCGCGCGCGTGGAGGCGTTCCTCGCCCGTGCGGCCGGCGTGACTGTGATCATCGATCGCCTGCTCGAGTTCGTCCCCCCCGGCACGCCCGCAGAAGTCGTCTGGCCGGCGTTCGAACCGGAGCTCTTCCGGCCCGCGCCGCCGGATCCGGCCCTGCGATCGGAACTCGGCATTCCGGATGGCTGTTCTGTGGTCGTGTACACGGGGAACGCGCATGCGGCGAACGCCGCCGAGATGCGAAGCCTCCACCTCGCCGTCGCGGCCGTGAATCGAGTGCGCCCGCTGAAGCTGGTGCGCCTTGGCCGGGATTTCTACGACTTTCTGGGGAGCGTTCGTGAAAGCGTCGAACGCCACGTGGTTCGGGTGGAATTGCAGCCGCGAGCGCGTGTAGGCGACTACGTGGGCCTCGCCGACGTACTGGTTCAGCCGGGCCGCTCCGATCCGTTTAACGATTACCGGTTCCCCTCCAAGCTCCCTGAGTTCCTTGCCATGGCGCGCCCCGTGATCCTTCCCAATGCGAACATCGGCCGCTACCTGCGAAACGAGGAGGAGTGCGTCCTGTTGGACAATGGCGATGCACTGGAAATCAGCGCAGCCGTAGAACGGCTTCTCGCTGATCCGCAGCTCCGGGAACGCATCGGTCGAGGAGGACGCGCATTCGCTACTGCGAATTTCAGCTGGCGGCGAAGCGCAGAGAGACTCAGGCTCTTCTACGAGCAGGCTCTCCAGCGGCTATCGCCCAACGCTTCCGCGCCCGAGAGCGATCTTGGTCCTCTACGCACCCTTGGAGCGTGCGACGCGCACCCGCGAATGGGTTAGCCAGCCGTACCGCGGATCTGTCCCGATCACGACGCGCGCGGCCTTGGCGGCCACCGCCGCCAGTCCCTCCAACCGGTAGAGCGTCCGCACGCGGCCAAAGAGAGTTTCGTCTGACGCCTGCGGGAACCGGACTCGCTGCGGCCGCGGCGAGGCCCTGAGGACGACGTTGTCCAGCCAGTCGGTCGAGAGGTCCCAGGTAAGCCGCTCCCGGACGAGCCGCTGGGCGTTCTCGCTCTTCCGGGCGACCAGCTCAGGCCGCTCGAAGATCTCGTCCAAAGCAGCTGAGATCTCCTCGGGCTGCTCGGGATCGACCGTCCACCCGGCGTTGTACTCGCGGATAAGGTCGGAGAGCTCGGAGTAGTCGTTGTAAAGCACCGGCAGGCCGCACCAGAGGTACTCGACGGTCCTGCTCGTGAAGGCGAGCTCCCGTTCGGGATTCCGCTTCATTAGGTCGATTGCGACGTGGGCCTTCGTGTACCGGCGAATGAGCTCAGCATGTTCCACCTGCCCCTCGTGGGCGACGCGCGCACTGGCCTCGAGTTCAGCGACGAGGTGCTCGAAGACACCGCCATCGATCTCGATCCAGGGATGTTTGCCACCGAAGAGCCGCAGCACACCCTGGCCGCGACGGTCCAGTTGCTCGACCAGGCTAAGCAGACCGGCCGACGGGTCCTGCCACGGGAGCCAGACGCCGCCGTAAACGAAAGTCAGCTCCTCTCCTGGCTTTCGCTCAGGGAGCTGCGGTGAGAGCGAGAAGGGCATCGCCGCCGACCGCTCCCGGCGCTCCTCCTCACTCCAGCCGGCCCGCTGCAGCCAGTTCTGAAAATACTCGAGCTGGCGCTCGCCGGCGCAGCTGAAGTAGTCAGCCGCTTTGAGCGCGCGCCGCTTCTGTCTGCTGCTGTCCTCAAACTGGCCTAAGCCCTGGTAATGGCGTTCGAGCATGTGTGGGCCATGCTGATCAAGTACCACAGGGACGTCGAGGCGCGGATCCTGGGCAAGGCTCTCCATAATGGCCCAGCCGCAGACGACGACGACGTCGGGCTCGGTCCGTTCGACCATCTCGTGCATCGCGAACGGGTGCC
>JAVKST010000120.1:0-8213 GCA_039583515.1 Gaiellaceae bacterium | reverse complement strand
GCCTCGCGGCGACGACGGCGGCTTCCTCGTGGCGGCCGAGCGCGAGCAGCGCGAGCGCCGCGGCGTAGCGGCCGATCGGCGACTCCGCGTCGGTCGCGCCCGCGTCCAGCGCCCACCGTGCCGCAAGCACGAGGCGGTCACGAGAGACGTCGTCGTCCGCGAGCAGGAGCGCCTTCATCGCCGCGATCGGACGGCCCCAGGCATCCGGCGGCGCGCCGGCGTCCCAGCTCTCGCGGTAACGCTCGGCCGCGCGCCGCAGCCACTCCTGGGCCGCGGAGCGATCGCCCGCCATCAGCAGCGAGAGACCGGCCACCCAGGCGGCATTCGCGAGCTGTGTCAGCTGCCGCTGGTCGAGCGCGCGCCTCTCCCCCGCGGCGTACCGCGCCGCCGCATGCTCGTAGCGCCCGCGCCACTCCACCCGCCGCAGGTTACGCTCGGGCGGACATGGCGGCCGACGACTGGCGCATCCGCATCGAGGTCGAGGAGGAGCATGCGCGCAGCCTGCTCGCGCGACTCGGCGCCGAGCTCGACTCGGAGGCGCGCGAGCTCGCGCGCGACCTCGAAGCGCGGCGCCTCGCCGTCTCCCGCGACGGCGACACGATCTTCGTCTACGCCTCGACCCGCGCCGAGGCGGAGAAGGCCCGCGCGGTCGTCGAGGCCGAGCTGCGCGCGCACGAAGTGGAGGCGCGGACGAGCCGGGTCGAGCACTGGCTCGAGGAAGAGGACCGCTGGGACGACGAGCCCGCCGGCGAGACGTGGGAGGAGGAGGAGCTCGAGCGCGGCTACGCGCCGTGGGAGGTTCGCGTCGAGCTTCCTTCGCGCGAGCAGGCGAACGAGCTCGCGGAGCAGCTCACGCGGGAGGGCTACCGTCCCGAGCGTCGCTTCCAGTACCTGATCGTCGGCGCCGCGAGCCGCGAGGACGCCGACCGCCTCGCGGAGCGGCTGCACGGCGACGTCGAGCCGGGCGGGGAGCTCGTCTGGGAGAACCCGGTCGGGAACCCGTTCGCCGTCTTCGGCGGACTGGGCACGTAGAGCGCGGTTGACGACCCCGGGGCGCGGGGTATGCTTCTACTCGCGCCGCTCGCCCAGGGGAATCGTCGAGCGCGCACCTCTCGAGGGACCTGCAGCACCGGTACGTGCTGCGCAAATGGAAGCGATTCAGCAGCCGATCACCTCTTCGGAGGCGGCAGACCCAGTGGTTGCCGCCGCGTTGCGCGCGCAGGCGTGGGCGGGCGAGCCGTTCCTGTACGAGGGCGAGGAGGCGGCGCAGGTGCTGGGCACCGGCACCGCCCGCCGCCGCGCGCTCGACGACGCGCTCGCCGAGCTCGACGACGGCCGGCCCGACCCGTCGCCGCAGTGGAAGGCGCGATACGGGCTGATGCTCGGTCTCGAGCGTGTGCTCGCCGAGCCCGAGCCGCACACCGCCGCCGGCACCGAGCTCCGGCGCCACCAGGTCGACGCGCTCGCGGGGATGCTCACCGAGCTGATCGCGGCGAGCCAGCGCGACGAGGAGTCGAACGGCAACGGGGGCGGAAACGGCCACGCGGCGACGGACGAGGAGCTCGAGCGGCAGCAGGTGGAGGACGAGGACGAGGACTCGACGCTCGTCGTCTCGGCCGCCGACGAGGAGCCCGAGGACAAGCCCGTCCAGGAGGATCCCGGCGCCGTCCGCCGTTACCGCTTCCGGCATCCGACGGCCTCCGGCAAGACGATCGCGGCCGCCGGCTTCGTCGAGGCGGCCCGCACCCTCGGCGTGCTGATCCTCACCCACCGCCGGCTGCTCGTCTCCCAGTTCCAGCGCGACCTGACGACGGAGGGCTACGGCGACCGCTTCACCGGCGTCGTCGAGCGTGGGCAGAAGCCGCCGCGGAAGGCGCCGCTGACGATCCAGACGTACGCATGGTTCGCGCGGCACGTCGACTCGATCGACCGCGACGCGTACCAGCTCGTGATCTGCGACGAGGCGCACACGGCGCTCGGCCAGAAGACGTCGGCCGCGATCCGTTCCTTCCCCGAGCCGATCTACATCGGCATGACCGCGACCGAGCAGCTGATCGCGAAGCAGGTCTCGGACGTCTTCCCGGCCTCGGTCGACGACCTGCCGCTGCAGGACGCGGCGCGCCGCGGGCTGATCGCGCCGCTCCGCGACCTGCGCGTCCCGCCGGTGGCGGCGATCAACTCCGTGCCGATCGTCGGAGGCGACTTCGACCAGGAGATCCTGGCCAAGACCCTCGACCACCAGGCGCTGAATCAGGCTGCCGCGAGCCTCTACCGCGACCGCTTCGACAACACGCCGGGCATCGTCTACGCGGCGGGCGTCGAGCATGCGTACAACCTCGCGCAGGAGTTCCGCGCCGCCGGGCTCAAGGCCGAGGCGGTGTCCGGACGGACGCCGCCCGTGCGCCTGGCCGAGACGCTGGCGGCGTACGAGCGCGGCGAGATCAACGTGCTGATCAACGCGCAGCTGCTCGCCGAGGGCTGGAACTCGCCGCGGGCCACGGTCTGCATGCACCTCGCGCCGACGGCGTCGAAGCGCGTCTACCAGCAGCGGATCGGGCGCATCATGCGCCTGCACCCGCGCAAGGAAGCCGGCATCGTCGTCGACTTCGTCCCGAAAGGCGCGACACACAACGAGCGCGTGGTCTCGCTCCACTCGCTGCTCGACGCGGACTTCTACCGCGAGGGCGCGCGTGTGACGCCCGCGCCGCGCCGCCGCTCGCAACGCCGCGCCCGCCGTCGCCTCACGCCGGTGCCGTGGCTCGTCCCGGTCACACCCGACGTCCGGCGCCGCATCGGCGTGATCCAGCGCGAGTGGCAGCGGATCGACCCGAAGTTCCTCGACGAGGAGGAGCAGCGCTACTGGGCGACGATCGCCGGCCGCCAGATCCGCTTCGACGAGCGGGCGTCGTTCGTCCAGAAGCTGACGGACGGCCGGGCGAGCAAGGGCGCGCTCGAGCAATTCCTCGCCACCGCCGCGGCCGAGAACCCGAACCGGCGCCTGCGGATGATGGCGCTGCAGGATCGCGTCTCGATGCGCGTCGAGCGCGCCGACTTCGACGACCTCGTCACGCTCGTGACCCAGGCGCCGACCTGGGAGAAGGAGCGGCTGAGCGGGATCCGGACGCTGCTGCGGGCGATCGCCGAGGAGAAGCCGGACGCGCCGGAGCAGATTCTCGCGCGCTGGACGTGGCGGCTGGCGCGCGTCACGCGGAAGGTGCAGGACCGCCTCGCGTCGGCCGAGTACCCCGACGCGAAACGCCTGCTCGGCGCGCTCGCGAACTCGCGAGGGCACCGCCACGAGGAGAATGCCGCCAAGCTCGTCCGGGCCGCGCTCGAGCTGCCACTGCCGGTCGGCGCCGCGCTGCTCGCGTCGGCGGAGGGCTACACGCCGCGGGCGACGAAGCTGATCGAGGAGGCACGCGAGCGGCTCGGCACGATCCAGGAGGTCGCGCTCGCGCTGTCGGAGAACCTGCCGGCGCCGAAGCAGCAGGCGAGTCGCAGCCGGCGCCGCCGCCGGCGCAGGAAGAAGGGCGCGCCGCAGGTCGAGGGGCAGGCGCAGGAGAACGGCGCGGCGCCGGCCGAGCCGCCGGCGGACGCCGAGCCGGGGAAGCCCAAGCGCTCGCGCCGCCGTCGCAAGCCGGCGCCTACGAACGGCTCTGCGCCGGAGGGCGGGGAAGCACCGGCCGAGCCGGCCGGGCAGGCCGCGCCCCCCGAGCCCGTCGCGGACTAGGCGACGCTTGCACATCGGCGTACGCTGACGCCGTGATCCGGGCACTGATCCTCCCCGGCGCGGCAGCGCTGCTCGTCGTCTCCGGCGCGACAAGCCGCGCCGCCACGCAGACGCCGGCGATCGTCTTCTCCGCCGACCGCTCGCCCACGGTCACCGGCGAGATCTACCGGCTCGACCCGAACGGCCACCGCGTCGACCTGAGCCGCAGCCCGTACCAGGACACAGATCCGGTGGTCTCGCCCGACGGCAGGCACGTGGCCTTCTTCAGCGACCGCGGGAACGGCTGGGCTGTGTACGAGGTCGGCAGCAACGGCAAAGGGCTGCGCCGCCTCGGCCCCGCAGCGGACGTGCAGGCGAGCGGCGGACAGCTCATGTGGCAGCCGCACGGCCGGCTCCTGGCCGTCTCGACCGACGGCCGGATATGGATCGACGCTGGGCACAAGCCGATCCCGGTCAAGCGGAAAGGGTTCTACACCGGGCGGTGGTCGCAGGATGGGCACGTCCTGCTCCTCACGACCCGAAGCGAGGTAGACGCTGTCACGCCCAGCGGACACGAGCTCTGGCACGCCCACGGCTGGGGCGGGGGCGGCGCGTCCGCCTGGTCGCCGCAAGGCCTGCTGGCGATCTCAGCCGGTCACGGTGCGGCGGTCTACGACGAGAGCGGCCACCTGCGGCTCAGGTTCGGACTTCCGACGACGAGCCCATCGTTCTCCTGGTCGCCCGACGGCCGCTACCTCGCCGTCTCGTGGAGCGGGGCGACGCACCAGCGGCTCGAAGTGCGGACCTCCGGCGGAAGCCTCGTGCTCCAAGCGCGCATTCCGGGCGGAGATCTGGGCTGGGCGGACGACTTCAGGGTCGTCGGCGGCGACGCGCCCTGCAGCACCTGCCGGTCCGTCGGCGCGGACGTCCGCACCGGAAAGCTCTCGCCTGCCTCGAGCCGGTGGCTCGACCCGCTTTCATCGAACCGGAGGCTCGCGATCGTCACGCCGCCCAGCAAGCCCGCCTTCACCCTCGGGGTTGCGCCGCCCGCCGGCGGGCACGGAAGAACCTACGCTCGCGTCGGAGGTTGCTTCGGCGACGGCGTCTGGATGCCTGCCGTCTCGTCGCTCCAGTTCGTGGGCGGCGGCAGCTCGCTCGTGTACCAGTCCTGGAACTACTGCGACGAGCCGTTCTCGAACCTCTACTCCGTCACGCCGGGCGGCGGCGTCCAGCGGCTCACCGACGTCCAGGCCCAGGAGACGCAGCCCGCGCTCTCACCGGACGGCAGCGAGATCGCCTATGTCTGGGCAGAGGCCACGGGCTTGAGCTGCAAGGGTTGCCCGGACGGGATCCGGCTGGCCGGCGCCGACGGCACGGCGATTCGCACGCTCACCGACCCGGCGGACTGCACCTTCGACGAGTCTCCGACCTGGTCGCCGGACGGGACCACGATCCTCTACTCGGAGGACACCTGCGACAGCGGCGGCGAGCTCTACACCGTGCCCGCGGCCGGCGGCACCCCGCACGACCTCGGCATCGCCGGCGCCGTCCCCACGTGGGGGCCGTCGAAGATCGCCTACGTGGGCAGTGACCAGTCCGACGCCGGTCTCTGGACGGCGAACCCGGATGGAACCGATCGCGTTCTGGTCGACAGGCAAGGCGGCATGCCCGCGTGGTCGCCCGACGGCCGCCTCGCGTATCTCGTCGGCGACCTCTACCACCGCACCCTCGTGGTGGGAGCGAGCCGCGTCAGCTTGCCGTTCGGGCGCGTCACCTCGCTCGCCTGGTCGCCCGACGGCACGCGGCTCGTCGTCACCGCGAGCAAGACGAGGCTGGGGCCTTCCGACGTCTACACGATCGACCCCGACGGCACCGACCTGGTTCGCCTGACGGCGAACTACGGCGCGACCGGCGCGAGCTGGCGCTAGCTCGCTAGTCAGCCGGCGGGACCGTCGGCGCTTTCGCCCTCGTCGGCTTCTTCGTCGCGCTCCCTGAGAAAGCGCGTGAGCTCGGCGGCGAGGCTCTCGCCGGAAGGCAGCTCCTCGGCCGCCTCGATCAGGTCGACGCGCCGCTCGAGCTCCTCCACGTACGCAGCCGTCTCCGCGTCGGAGGAGACGGCCTCGCTGACCTGCGCGGCGTACTCCTCCGCCGCCTGCTCGAGCTCCGCCAGGTCGATGTCGGCGCCGACCAGCTCGCCGAAGCGTCGGCAGAGCGCGAGCGCGGCGCGCGGGCTCGGCGCGAGCGAGACGTAGTGCGGCACCGCCGCCCAGAGGCTGACCGATGCGATGCCCGCCTGGCGGCAGCCGTCGAGCAGGACGCCGACGATGCCGGTGGGCCCCTCGTAGCGCGACGGCTCGACGCCCAGCTCCTCGACGAGCGCCGGATCGCTCGCGGCCGCGCTGACGGGCGCCGCGCGCGTGTGCGGCACGTCCGCGAGCAGCGAGCCGAGCGTGACGACGAGCTCGACGCCGAGCTCCTGCGCGAGCTCGACGACGAGGCGGGTGTACGTCTTCCAGCGCAGGTTCGGCTCCACGCCGAGCAGGATCACGACGTCGCGGTCGAGCCCCGGGATCGGCGCGTGGAGGAACGTGTTCGACGGCCATTCGAGCTTCCGGGTGAGCCCGTCCTCGAGCGAAACCTGCGGCCGGACCGCCTGGAAGTCATAGAAGTCCTCCGGGTCGATCTCGGCGAACGCTTCCGCCTCCCACTGCCGGGAGAGGTAGCCGCCGCCGAGCGTCGCGCCCTGGCCTCCGTCGTTCCAGCCGCGGAACGCTGCGAGGAGCACCGGCCGGTGCAATGCCGGCCGCGAGGAGACGATCAGCTCCGACATCCGCCGGAGTCTAGTCCGCGCGGAGCGGCCGCCAGAGCCGCGCGACGACGCCGACCGTCCAGCCGACGAGCAGCGCCGCGGTCAGGACGTGCATGAGGACGAGCCACCACGGCACGTCGCCGTAGGTGCGGTACTGCACCTCGCCGACGGTCATCTGCGCAGCGAGGATCGCGAGCAGCCCGGCGCAGCCGCGGATCAGCCACGGGTGCTCGCGCCGCCGCAGCCAGGCCCAGCCCGCGAGCGCGAGGAAGACGATCCCGAACATGGCGACGGCACGGACGTGCCAGTACACCGCCGGATAGAAGGAGGCGAGCCGCGGCACGACCTGCGTTCCGGAGCTGCCCGGGAAGCGCCCGGCCGCGGTTGAGACCGTCCCGCTGACCGCCAGCACGACGACCGCCCCGAGGAGCGCGCCGCCGCCGAGCCGCGCGATCGCCGGCAGGGGCGCGGCGCCGCCACGCACGAGCCGCGACGCGCCGAGCAGCGTCACGACGCCGAGCGCAAGCACCGTGAACGAGAGCAGCAGGTGCGAGATCACGAGGTACGGGTTCAGGTCGTAGTAGACGGTGATCGCGCCGAGCGGCGCCTGCGCCGCCGTGCCGACGAAGACGGCCGTCGCGAGCCAGCGCAGGCGGCGCCCGAGGCCGGGCGTGCGCCACGCCGCCGCCGCGACGGCGAGCGTCGCGAACACCGTGATCGCCGAGACGATCCGGTTCGAGAACTCGATGAACGAGTGGTACGTCTGCGGCAGCGCGTGCTGCGTCGTGCACGTCGGCCACTCGGGACAGCCGAGCCCGGAGCCCGTGAGTCGTACGGTCGCGCCGGACGCGACGATGATCACGAGCATCGCGA
This sequence comes from Gaiellaceae bacterium, assembly GCA_039583515.1. Taxonomy (GTDB): domain Bacteria; phylum Actinomycetota; class Thermoleophilia; order Gaiellales; family Gaiellaceae; genus Palsa-739. The sequence goes on along the minus strand of JAVKST010000120.1, from coordinate 822 downwards.
CCGCGAAGAGCGCGACGCGGCGGAGGGCGAGCGGCGAGACCGTCAGCGCAAGCCGGCGCGGCAGCGCGACGGTTGCGGGCTCCGCGTTCACGGAACGAGTGTAGATCGCTTTCCTACGGAATGAGGCGGACGCCCGACCCTTCCTCGACGTTTCCGACCCGGGCGAGGAAGAGGCCTGCGCGGCGGAACTCGGCCTCGAGCGAAAGCGCCTTCTCCGCCGGCAGCGTCACGAGAAGGCCGCCCGCCGTCTGCGCGTCGTAGGCCAGGGCGAGCAGCTCGTGCGGGACTCCGTGGCTGTCGACGTGTGCCGCTGCGAAGTCGCGGTTGCGCGGGTCGCCGCCGGTGCGGATCCCGTCGCGCGCGGCGGCGAGCGCGCCCTCGAGCGCGGGAAGCGCCGCGGCGTCGAGCACGATCCGAACGCCGCTCCGGTCCGCCGTCTCGTGGGCGTGGCCGAGCAGGCCGAAGCCGGTCACGTCGGTCACGGCGTTCGGCTCGAAGGGCCGCAGCAGCTCCGCCGCCGCCCCGTTCAGCGTCGTCATCCAGCGGCTGGCCTCGTCCAGCGACCGCTTGCTCGCGAGCACGAGGCCCGTCCCGAGCGGCTTCGTCAGGAAGACGGCGTCGCCTGGACGCGCCCCGCTCTTCCGCCAGACTCCTTCCGGATGGACGGTGCCGACGACGGCGAGGCCGTACTTCGGCTCCGTGTCGCGGATCGTGTGGCCGCCGGCGAGGAGCGCTCCCGCCGAGCGCACCTGCTCCTCCGCTCCGTCGAAGACCGCTCGCACGACGTTCGTCGGCAGCTCCTCGGGGAAGGCGGCGATCGAG
>JAVKST010000119.1:0-8306 GCA_039583515.1 Gaiellaceae bacterium | reverse complement strand
AGGGCCCGCGCTCTAACCGCTGCCGCGTGGTCGGGCACTCCCCGAGCGCCCGACCACAGCGGGCAGTGCGCGGCCTTGAAAGCGTGGAACCAGGCGCGGCGACGAAATCGACGTGCGAAAGCAGCCCATCCCGTGGGTGCCGAGACTCGAATGGGCTAGCCCGGGATCGTGTTCGTCGCCAGTAGAGGCGACAAAGTGTGGAGCATTTGTGGAGCAGAGCGGTCGCAACCGGTGACAACCGACGGCGAACGTGAACGGCGCGAACACGGCTCAAACGCGACGAACCGCAACGGTCAGCGACCGGTGGCAACCTCCCGAGCTTTGATGGTGAGGAGGGGGTCGACGGTTCGAGTCCGTCAGTGGGCTCTCTTTGGAAGCAGAACCGCCCGCAAATGGGCGTTTTTTTGTTGCCTTTCTCGGCACCGTAGAGCACCTCTCTTTGTTAGGAGGAGCCCCATTGAGTGGGTTGGCGTCGCCGAAAGCCGAATCGCCTGCAAAAGCGCGAGTACCGAACTGGACTTGGCCGCCTACCGCCTTGGGACAGGTTTCGGGGATAGCTCGGATGCGCTGCCGGTTGAGGCAACGCGAGTAACGGCTTATGAGCGGGCGTCGTTGCCTGCAGAGGCGATCGGTCAGCGCGATGCGCGCGAGCGCAGCGACTTTACGAATAAGGGGTATTCCCCTGGCTCAAGTAGGATGAGAGTTCGTGACTGCGGCGCGGCCCTCGCGCTTCGGCCCTCGGGCCGGAGCTGACTACCCATCCTCCCTGAGCCAGTTCCTTGACTGGTTCCAGTCGGATGCAGACTGTGCGGCCTACCTCGCTCGTCTTCGCTGGCTCGACGGCTTCTCCTGTCCGACCTGCGGGCCGAGCGATGTGTGGCTGACGAAACGGCATCTCTACGTCTGCGCGGCCTGCGGCAAGCAGACCTCGATCACCGCCGGGACGATTTTTGAGAAGACGCGGCTGCCGCTGCTGACGTGGTTCCGCGCGATCTGGATGCTGACGAGCAGCAAGAGCGGCGTCAGTGCGAAGGAGTTGGAACGTGAGCTAGGGATTGGCTACCGCGCCGCCTGGTTGATGTTGCAGAAGCTGCGCCGGGCGATGGTGCGTCCGGGGCGCGACGGCGACAAGCTCTCCGGCGACATCGAGATGGATGAGAGCTACCTGGGTGGCCCCTCGCCCGGCGGCAAGCGCGGACGCGGCGCGGAGGGCAAGGTGATCGTCGCCATCGCCGTTGAGCGTAAGGGACAGGGCAGGAAGTCGAAGCGTTGGAAACTCGGACGAGCGCGGATCGAGGTCGTCGAGAACGTGAGGGCTGAGACGTTGCTTGCGTTCGTTGAGCGCAACTGCGAGCCTGGCTCGACGATCTACACGGACGGGCTGAGCGCCTACAAGGATCTGCCGTGCCTCGGCTTCGAGCACGACGCGACGAAGGTGTCGCAGGGGAACGATCCCGCACACGTCGCGCTCCCGGCGGTTCATCGCGTCGCTTCGCTGCTGAAACGATGGCTGCTCGGCACCCACCACGGCGGCTGGGCTGAGCAGCACGCCGAGACCTACCTCGACGAGTTCGTCTTTCGCTTCAACAGGCGACAGTCAAACGCACGCGGACTCCTCTTCTACCGGTTGCTCCAGAACGCCGTGGCGAAGCGGAAGACCAACTACGAGGTGATCGTGCTGCGCCCGAAGAACGCAGAAACGAAGCGGCGCGGACGAAAGCGCACGCGGCCTTACAGCACGAGCGCGATCACCGGCCAGCCAGCCCTTCGCGCCTCGATATCGGGCGCGTCGACGACATCGCCAGGCGCGGTGAAGCGCGTCGCCACGAGACCTCCTGCGAAGAAAGGCCCTGTCGGATCGTCCGGTAAGGCAGCATCCACTCGACGAGCGGACAAGGAGGCAAATACGCGCGCTTTGAGCTTGAGCGTCGTTTCCTCGTGGAGCACCTCCCCGAGCGGAAAGACCAAGACCAGGGCTGGCGCATCACCGACCGCTACATCAAGAACACGCGCCTGCGGCTGCGGCGGATGGAACCGCTCGCGGGCGGCGAGGCCGTCCTCAAGCTCGGACAGAAGGAAGTGCCATCGCCGCCGGACTTCTCACGGATGACGATCACGAACATCTACCTCTCGCCCAGCGAATACGACGTGTTCACGGTGCTACCCGCAAACGGAACTGCACAAGACTCGCTATTCGCTGGAGGACGCGGGACGCACGTATGGCGTTGATGTCTTCGACGGACATCTCGCCGGACTCATCCTCGCGGAAGTCGGGTTCGAGACCAGCGACCAGATGAACGAGCAGTGGCGTCTTCCGCTCTGGGTGTCGCGGGACGTTTCCGACGACCTTCGTTTCACCGGAGGCGCGCTTGCGGGTCTCACGCAGGATGAGGCGGCGACGCTGATCCGGCAGCTCTCGGTCAAGCCGTAGTTGGCCGCTCGACTGCCGCCGCCAACCCTCTACCCTTCAGAAGCGAGAAACGGCTGCATCACAGCCTTTCCGGAGCCTCACTGGAGACAGAGGAATACCCACTTCACGTTATCTCCTGCTCAGCAGCCTGTTCCGTTGCCTACTCGGGCGAGATGAGCGCGTTTCAGCGCCCACCGAGCGTCCACCAGTGTCCACCGCGGCGGCGTTGAGGTCGTCGAGGAGCCGGATCGCATGGTCTCTGCCGTCGCGGGCGAGGTGGCCGTAGTGGCGGTCGATCATGGTCAGGCTGGCGCCCATGTAGCGGGAGAGTTCGGAGGTGGAGATGCCGGCACGGAGGGCGAAGGTCGCGAAGGTGTGCCGGAGATCGTAGATCCGCCGGAACGGCTCGATGCCCGCTGCCTGCTGGGCCGGCTTCCAGTTGCGGTTGCGGAAGTTGTGCAGGTCGAGATAGCCGCCGTGCGGCGCCGGAAACAGCGGCTCGCCGGGCTCGCCTGCCGGTAGCTGCTCGAGCGCGTCGAGCGCGCGTGACTGCAACGGCACCGCGCGGACGCTCGCCTCGGTCTTCGTGCAGCGGAGCCGTCCTTTGCTGAAGGAGCGGCGGACGTAGGCGACGCGGCCGTCGCGGTCGATGTCCCGCCGCTCGAGCGCGACCCACTCGCCCGGCCGCATGCCGGTGGCGGCGGCGAAGAGCACCATCGGACCGAGCTGCGGGCCGAGGCGCTCGGCGACGGCGTCGAGATCGGCCCACGAGTCGAACGGGCGCTTCTCCGTCCGCCGGCGCTGCGGGTTCTCGACGCCCTGCTTGGCCGGGTTGACGTCGAGCATCCCCCAGACGACCGCGCGCAAGAGCACCTGCCGCAGTGCCTGGGTGGCCTCGAAGCGGTAGCCGGGGGAGACGGTCATCCGCCACGTCGAGATCTCGGCCGGGTCGAGTTCGTCGAGGTAGTAGCCGCCGAACGCCTGGACTGCGCGGTCGAGCAGGAAGCGCAGCTTCGCGAGCGTTACCGGCGAGACCTCGTGCTGGCCGAGGTATTCGTCGACGAACACGGCGAGGGTGAGCCGTCTTCCCACACCGCGCCCGCGACGGTGCTTCTCCAACGCCCGCTCGAGCGCTGTCCGAGCGTCCGCTTCCGTTCTGAAGCCGCCGCACTGCACCCGCTTCGAGTCGCGCCCGCCCGTCCGGTAGCGGTACGCCCACAACTCGGCGCCGTCAGGAGCGACGGATGCAAGCTTGAAGACCTGTCCCTGTTGGATCATGGAACCCTCCTCTCGGTCGAACCCTCTCGGTGCCGAGACCGTGATGCCTCGGCCGCCCGTCCGCCGGCGCGGCTGGTGCCGACAGACGCGCTCGTTAGGGTCATTGGCGACCGCGGCCATGTCCGGAAACGACCTTCAGCGACGGCTCGACGACGCGCTGGGCGAGTTGGAGCTCCTGCGCTCTGAGAACGAGCGCCTGCGAAGGCTGCTCGCACTCGCGCAGGGCACGCAGGCAATCCTCAGCGCCGGTAGACGCGACCATCGCTCGCCGAGTCCTCCTCCCGATGGCGACTCGGCGGCCGAGAAGATCGCGCTGCTGCGGAGCCTCTTTCGCGGTCGCGACGACGTCTATGCGCTGCGCTGGGAGAGCGCCCGCACGGGAAAGAGCGGCTACAGCCCCGCGAGCGCCGAGCGGTGGACAAAGAGCGGGTCGAGGACGTATCTGCCGCTGACCGACGAGGCGATCGAGCGGCATCTGCGCGGGCGGGAGTCGATCGGGATCTACCCGCTGCTGAAAGACGACACCTGCTGGTTCCTCGCCTGCGATCTCGACGGCACAGCGTGGGAACTCGACGCGCTCGCCTTGCTCGAGGCGTGTGCCGAGCGCCGTGTGCCGGCTGCGTTGGAGCGCAGCCGCTCCGGCTGCGGCGGCCACGTGTGGATCTTCTTCTCGGCGCCGGTCGCGGCCGGCTCGGCGCGCCGGCTTGGAGCGTTGCTGGTCCGGGAGGCGATGACCAGGCGGGCCGAGGTCGACCTCGCGAGCTACGACCGGCTCTTCCCGAATCAGGACTTCCTGCCGCAGAAAGGGTTCGGCAACCTGATCGCGCTACCGCTCCAGGGACGCTGTCGGGCCGCTGGCACGAGCCTCTTCCTCGATCCCGAGACGCTCGAGCCGTGGCAAGACCAGTGGGCGTTCCTCGGGTCGGTCGCACGGCTGACGCCAGCGCGGCTCGAGCAACTGCTCGCCGAGAGCGACGATCTGGTCGTCGGCTCGGCGGTGCTCGCGCAGCGCGAACCTGCGCGACGGGACGAGCGTGTGCCGGCGGAGGTGCGCTGCACGATCGGTGCCGGCCTCGCAGTTCCGCGCGCGCTGCTGCCGCCGTCGCTGCTCGCCCGGCTGAAGCATCTCGCGTCGCTGCACAATCCGCTCTTCTACGAACGGCAGCGCTTGCGACTCTCGACGCACCAGACTCCGCGGCTCATTCGTTGCTACGAGGAGGATCTGACGCATCTACACCTTCCGCGCGGGCTGCTCCAGCAACTCGAGGAGGCGGTCAGGCGCGCCGGTAGCCGCCTCGCGGTCGAGGATCGGCGGCCGGTAGCGCAGCCGCTGCCGCTCGAGTTCAAGGGCGAGCTGACGCCGCTCCAACAAGCAGCGGTCAAGGCGATGCTGGCACACGAGAGCGGCGTGCTCGTAGCGCCGCCTGGTAGCGGCAAGACGGTGATGGCGTGCGCGCTGATTGCGGAACGGAAGCTGCCGACGCTGATCCTCGCCCACAGCAAGCCGCTGCTCGACCAGTGGCGCACGCAACTCGAGGCGCAGCTCGGTCTTGCATCGAAGCAGATCGGCCAGAGAGGCGGCGGCAGACGCAAGCTGACCGGCGTCGTCGACCTGGCGATGGTCCAGAGCCTCAAGGCGATCGAAGACCTGGCGGCGTTCTTCGGCGCCTACGGTCTCATCGTCGTCGACGAGTGCCACCACCTGCCCGCGTTCTCCTTCGAGACGCCAGTCCGACGAGCACCGGCCCGACACTTCCTCGGACTCACCGCCACGCCGTACAGGCGAGACGGTCTGCAGGAGATCATCACCATGCAATGCGGCCCGGTTCGCTACGAGATCGCAGCCGGCAGCGACATGGCGGGCGGGGTCGCCCGCACCCTCGAGGTGCGCGAGACCGCATTCTCCATCGGAGGGGCGGAGGCACCGATCCAGGAGCTGTTCCGTCTGCTCGTCCAGAACGAGGAGCGCAACACGCTCGTCTGCGACGACATCTTCGACGCGCTCGCTCGGGGCAGGCGCTGCCTCGTGCTCAGCCAGTGGAAGGAGCACTGCAACCTGCTCGCCGAGGGACTGCGGAAGCGAGGTGTCTCACCGGTCGTGCTCGAAGGGGGCCCCGGCAAGCGGGCCCGGGCCGCTCTGCTCGAGGAGATCGAGCGGACGCCGCTCTCGGAGCCGCTGGTCGTCGTGGCGACCGGCCAATACCTCGGGGAGGGATTCGACTGCCCACAGCTCGACACCCTCTTCCTCGCCTTCCCGGTCTCTTTCAAAGGCCGGCTCGTCCAATACACCGGCAGGCTCCTGCGCGCCCACGACAACAAGACGAGCGTGTACGTCTACGACTACGCCGACGTCGGCGTGCCCGTGCTGCGAGCGATGCACACCCGCCGACTCGCGACCTACAAGCAGCTGGGATTCAGCCAGAACGGCCAAGCGGCGACCACGGCGCAACTCACCGTTCCTATACTGGCTGCATGACGCTGACGGTCGAGATCTCCGAAGACACGCTCGCGCGTCTGCGGGCCGAGGCCGAACGGCGCGGCGTCAGCATCGACGTCGTGATCGCCGAGCTAGCCGAGACGCTCCCTCCCGAGACCGCAAGCGAGGAGCGGAAGCTCTCGTTCATCGGGCTCGGCGCGTCGACCTCCGGACGTCGCGCGCGTGACGCCGACGACCTGCTCGCAGACGGCTTCGGCCGCGACTGACGGTTGCTCGTCGTCGACACGAGCGTGCTGCTCGCGGCTGCCGACACGGCCGACCCCGATCACCACTCCTGCACCGGGGCGATCCAGCGCGCCGGCCCGCTCGTCACCACGGCGCTCGTTATCGCCGAGACCGCCTACCTGATCGGGCGACAACTCGGCGCCGCCGCCGAAGCACAGTTCTTCCGGGCAGTGGCCGACGGCGAGCTCCAGATCGAGACGGTCACGCCCGCGGACGCGCGCAGGATCGCCGGTCTGATCGAGACCTACGCCGACCTCGGCCTCGGCGGCACCGATGCCAGCCTGATCGTCATCGCCAAGCGCCTGCAGCTCACCACGATCGCGACCCTCGATCGCCGGCACTTCAGCGTCGTCCGACCCGCCCACGCAGCCGCGTTCGACCTTGTTCCCTAGCCCCAGCTTGGGGACAGGTTCTGGGGACAGGTCATGGGCATCTCAAGGCGACTCGAGTAGCGCGCGAGCCGGGGACGCTCGATGATGTCTGTTCTGAGCGATCTCCTGCGAGTTTCGGCAGCGCTCGACCAGGGCGGACTACCAGGCCGTCTCGCCCACCGCCCGCCAGTCGGACTCCTCGCGATCGGTGTCGTAGAGCTCGGATCGCGCCGAGCGATCATCGGCCGGCCTTGGCCGGGTCCGGTGACGGCGCTGCCTAGCGGCACGCTCGCGCGAGTCGCCCCGCTGTTGATAGACACGCACGGCCTGAGAGCCGAGCACGGCGACGAGCAGGCAAAGGAGACACGCCTGCGCCCGCCGCACCGCTGGAGGTTCACCCAGGCCACGCGGTGCGTGCTCTGCTACACACTCGATTTGATGACGCGGACGCTCATCCGGCGCGGAAGCAAGCTCGTGGTCTACGTCGTCCTTGCCGGATTGTCGGTCTTCGGCGTCGTCTTCTCGGCTCTCAACTATCCCTGGTTCCTCGTCGCGGCCGGGGTGGTCGCCGCTCTCTTGCTCGCGAGCTCGGGACGGAGACGACGGAACAAGCGCAGAGCACGCCTACAAGCCAGGCGCCTGGGCAACATAGTCCGCTGACCACCTCCCCGGGAGACACCCAGGTCCACCGACCCTCTACCCGGAGACACCCAGGTCCGCTGACCCCCTATCCGGGGAACACCGATCGCTCGGGCGGGCTGGCCTTGGCTGCTGAAGATGCTGTTTGGCAAGCTGGTAGGGGTAGGTGTGCGGCATGAACTTCGCCTGGGCGGCGCGAAGCAGTTCGCTGGCCTCTGCGTCGGCACCCAGCTGACGCTTGACGAGGCCAAAGTTGACGAGCACCTTCCCCTCGCGTTCACTGTCGCCGAGCTCGTGCAGGAGTCTCCGTGCCCGTTCGAACTGTCGCAACGCCGCTTCGTGTTCGCCAGCGGCGGCGAGAGCGAGGCCAAGCCCGTTCATCGCCAACGCTTCCCCCCGTCGATTGCCGGTTTCCGCGAAGATCAGGCGCGCCGACTGGTGCAGCGGTATCGCCCGGTGCGGATGGCCGCCGCGGCGCAGCCGCATCCCGAATGCCTGACAGCGCAACGCCTCGCCGTCGCTGATCGCGGTGCGCTCACCGATGCCGGGGCGGCTGTGACAGATCGCGTTGGCGAGCCGGCGTCGCGACGACGGCAGACGCTGCGGAAGTACGTGTGCGGCGGCGACCACGCCGCGCACCGAGAGGCGCAGCCGTTCGGCTTGCGGGAGCCGCCAATGGTGGGTGAGGCTCGGCTCTGAGCTTTCCCGCACCGCCGTCTGCTCGACCGTCGGCGCTTCCGGGTCCACCGGCACATCGGCCCGCCGACCTGGCATCTGCCTCTGCGCACCATCCGGCGCTGGGCGAAGTCCACGAGCTCGCAGCGACCCGCCATGGGCGACTACTGAACGCAGCAGTCCACCAGCGGCGAGGGCGGCCCGTTCGCCT
>JAVKST010000118.1:0-8314 GCA_039583515.1 Gaiellaceae bacterium | reverse complement strand
GCGCGTCACCAAGGTGCGGCGCGCTGCGCGCCCGGAGAGGCCCACCGCGTCCAGCACCTCCGCCTCGATCAGGGTGAGGTCGGTGCCCGTTTGCACGGGATAGTCGGACCAGGTGCCGGTCCCGGCGAAGTAGCGGTCGCCCTCCAGCCCCCGCCCGGCGACCGCCCGCGCCCGCTCAACCGGGCGGGGTAGCTCGGTCGCGATCGGGCAGACGAGGATCTGCACCACCCGGCCTGTCATCGGCGGCTTACTCGCACGCGCTCCGTCCCACGAGCCGCCATGCTGTCGGCAGGAGGGCCGCTGCGAGGTAGAGCTTGAGGTGTCGCCGGGGACGAAGGGATACAGGCCGAGCTCGAGCGTTCGCTCCAGGCCGGTTCCGCGGACAACGGCGAGCCAGGGGAGGCCGACCAGGTAGATGAGGACGTTGCCGGTCAGCATTGCCCCCACGGCGGCGATCCCGGCAAGGACGTACAGGAGCGCGCTCGCCCGCCCCGGAGCGTCCCCAGCGAGGCGCCGATAAGCAGGACCGAAAAGGTCTGCCCGGCGATGGGAACCGGCGTGAAGGGAAGCGCGATCGAGAACTGGGCGGAGGCGGCGATCAGTCCCGCCGCCAGCGCGACCAGAACGGCGTCCGTGCGGAGGCCCGCCCGCGGCAAGGCGACGACCGTGAGCGTCTCAGCTCGCTGTACGACGGCTACCTCATCCACTCTCCCCTCCCTTCACCGGCACGACCCCAGAACCGGTCTGCGCTCGCGGCTCGAGACCATGACGGTACCGACCGCCTCGTAGAACCCGTGGCCGCCCCCGCTGCGGCGACGCGCGAACTCCTCACCTCGCTAGTCGTAGGTGTCGCTGAGGAACCGGATGACGAAGTGGTCGAAGCGGAGCAGGTCGCGGAGGTCGTGGAACGACAGCCTGGGGACGGCGTGGGCGAGGGTGGAGGTGATGGTCAGTCGCACTCGGCGGGAGCGGCGGGCGAGCGCACGCGATTCGGCGGACGGGAAGTACTTGTCGTGCGGCGCTGAGGCGAGCTCGACCGGGACGTCGATCCGGCCTGCGCGCCGGAGGGGCGAGAGGAAGGCAACGCCGCTGCGGAGGAGCCGGGGCAGGCGCGCGTAGAGGCGCGGGAAGCGGTCCGGGTCGCGGTTCAGGAGCAGCGCGACGAGCGCGCGGCCGCCGCTCCCGAGACGCGGGAGTCGACGCAGCGACGCGAGCGGGCGCGCGGCGCTGTCCGGGACGGCGTCGAGGCGGGCGACCAGACGGGCCCGGTCGCTGCCCGGGGGCAGGCCGGCGGCAAGCGAGCGGGCGATCGCGAGCCGCAGGTAGGGAGCGGTGCTGTAGCGGGAGCCGCCGTACCAGCCGGTCGTGGCGAGCCGGATCACCTTCTCCAGGCTCGACCACGGGGCCTCGCCTCCCACTGCACGGATCCGGCCGGCGAGCTGTGGCGACTCGGCGGCGAGAAGGGCCAGCGTCGACCCTACCGAGACTCCGTACAGGCTCACCCTGCTGCCGGCAACGTCGGGGCGGCAGGCGACCGTTCCGGCGACCCGAACCAGCGCCTGCGCCGTCCGGCGTGTGATCTGGCCGAGGCGGAGTCCGGACAGGTCGGGGACGGCGACCAGGTACCCGGCGCGGGCCAGTCCGGCGGCGAGCCGTCGCACCTTGGGATGGAAGCGTCCGGCGCGGGTGGCGCCGTTGACGAAGACGACCGCGCGCCAGGGGCCGCGGCCCTCGCCGGGACGGAAGATCGAGGTCGGCTGCCCGCCGAGGACCGTCTCCTCGTTCCGCGGCGCATCGGTCAGCAGGCGCACCAGCGGTGCGACGACAGGGGTGTGCTCGGCGATCGCGAGGACGACGATCGCCCTCAGCTGGGCCCGGCTCCAAAGGCCGAGCGCTACCGCCGCGACCGCGACCGCGCCCGCCAGCACGACGAGCACGGCAGCGACGAGGCGAGCGAGGCGGCGCATCTCGAGAAAGCCTAAGCTCGCCGGCGATGAGCGCAGCCCGGCTGCCTCTGCGCACCGAGCTTCTCTACGGGACGAGCCGCGTGGGGAGCGAGGCGCTCGGCAAGGCCAGTGGCCTGTGGCTGCTCTACTACTACGCCCCGTCGCGCGACGCGCATCTGACGACGCTCTTGCCGTCGCTCGCCGTCGGCGCGCTGCTCACCGTCGCCGGCCTCGCCGCCGCCCTGGATGACGCCATCGTCGGCTACCTCAGCGATCGCACCCGCTCCCGCTTCGGGCGCCGCATCCCCTACATCGTCCTCGGCGCCCCGCTGTGGTCGACTTTCTTCGTGCTCCTGTTCACGCCCCGCTCGAGGCCGGCCACGCCGAGACTGCGTCGCTGGCGCTGTTCGGCAGCGGCGTCGCGATGGGTCTCCTCCACGGCGCAGCCTCGAGATCGCGGTGTCTGCATGGCCGGCGTCTGTGCTTTGCTCGTTCTCCTGGGTCTGCAGCGGTCTGGTGGCCGGAGGCGCGACGTACCGGCGCAGCATCGTTGGTTCGATCTATCGGTGAGCACCGCTGCTTTCGCCGTTCTGCGATGGAGGAAACGGGCAGGACAGGTCGCGATGGTGCGATCGCGGACGCATCTCGAGCGCGTGCAGGCCCGGGATGGCTACTTCAGCCCGGAGAGCATGGTGCGTCGGCTCGGAAACTCGCCGGCGACGCCGTTCCCTAGGCGGCGGCGCCGCAGTGCTGCTCCAGGTCGCCCACCCCCTGGTCGCCTCTGGCGTCGTCGAGCACTCCGGCTACGACCGGAACCTCTGGCGCCGCCTCATCCGCACCTTGCGGGCGCTCTACCTGATCACCTTCGGCGACCGCGCCGAGGCTGAGCAAGCCGGCGCGGCCGTCCAGGCGGTGCATGCGCGCGTCCGGGGCCGGACGCGCGAGCAACTCGGCCCTTTCCCCGCCGGCACGAGCTACGCCGCCTCCGACCCGGAGCTGATGCGCTGGGTACATGCGACGCTCGTCCACAGCTCCCTCGCCGCGTACCAGAGCTTCGTCCAGCCGCTCACAGCCGACGAGCGCGAGCGCTACCACAGCGAGATGAACCTCGTCGCCCGCCTCTTTGGCACACCCGCCGAGGTGCTGCCGCCCAGCTACCACGACTTTCGGGCCTACTTCGAAGCCCAGCTGCGCAGCGACACGATCACGGTCACCACGCCCGCCCGCACGGTCGCCGACGTCATCCTCGCCGCGCCGTTACCCGTACCGTTGCGTCTGCTCGGGCCCGCGCATCGGCTCGCGACGGCACATATCCTCCCCGGCGAGCTACGCCGCCAATACGGTCTCCGCTGGACGACCCTGCACGGACTGGCGCTGCCGCTCGCCGGCGCCAGCGTTCGCTACGGCACGGCGCCCATCCTCAGCATCGCCGGCCGCGTCGCCCCAGTCCGGGCGCGGCTGGCGGCATAGGCTTTGGTCCGGAGAGGGGACGATCTGGACGATCGGCCCCTCGGTCCACCGAGCCGCCCGAGCCGACGCAGTAAATGCCCGGTTGCCTCGTCTTCTTCAACGTCGCCTCCGGCACGGTCGCCTACGCCCTGCGGGTGCCGACTACTCGATCTCCTTGCAAATCTGCTTCGACCGGATCGATGCACCTCCAGGCGGACCTGTCGACGGGCTGCGGCGCGGCCGCTGTCTTGATCTCGCACAAGACGCGCGGAGATGATTGGGAGGTGAAGGGGAGATGATCGGCGGATGAGGACCGTGCTCATCCTGGCCGGCGGCCCGGGTGCGCCGGCCCCGGTGGCACTGCCGCCGGTGGAGGCTGTGCTGGCAGCGGACGGCGGCTGCGAACGGGCGGCCGCGCTGGGGCTCGAGGTCGACATGGTCGTGGGCGATCTCGACTCGGTTCCGGCGGAGGCGCTCGCCGAGATCCCGCGCGTTGAGCGTCATCCGGTGGCGAAGGACGCAACCGACCTCGAGCTCGCCCTCGGGGCGGCGCTCCGGCTCGAGCCGGAGCGGATCCTTGTGCTGGGCGGCGGCGTCGAGGGACGTCTCGACCATTTGCTGGGAGAGCTGCTTCTGCTCGCCTCCGGCGCGCTGGAGGGCGTGCAGGTCGACGGGCAGCTCGGGAGCGCGGCGGTGCACGTGATCCGAGGTAGCCGCACGATCTTCGCGTCTCCTGGGGAGCTCGTTTCCCTTTTCTCCCTGCACGGGCCGGCTTATGGCGTGGCGAGCGAGGGTTTGCACTACCCGCTGCAGGGCGAGACGCTTGAGCCCGGCTCGACGCGAGGCGTCTCCAACCGGTTCGCAGCGGCGGAGGCGCGGGTCACGGTCGAGCGCGGCGTCGTGGTCGCGGTTCGCCCTAGCGGCAACGCGACGGCAGAAAGGCCGGATCGGTGACGCTCGTGGCGGCGACCGGCTGCTTCAGCAGGCCCCGGTTCTCCATCCAGGCGCCGAAGCGCCGCCAGGCCGGGACGTCGAGGCAGCCCATGCCGTGCCGGCCTGAGAGGAGACGGAGGGTCACCGGCACTGCCCGCCGCAGGAAGGCGGCCTGCGAAGCCGTCACCCGCTCCATGAGCGCGAGCGAGCGGGCCGGGTGCGTCCGCGCGGCCGCAGTAGCGGCGAGGAAGGAGCGGACGAAGCGGCGGACGGCGCCTCGGTAGGCGGGGTCGGTGTGCAGCCGCTTCCGGTTCGCGACGAGCACGAGCTCGTCGTAGGTCGGGACTCCGGCCCGGTCGACCGGGATGATCGTCGGATGCAGCCCGCGCAGCTGGAGCTGGATTCCCTCGACGTTGCGGTAGACGCCGAGGATGGCGTCGACCCGGTGCGAGAGGATCGCGGGTAGCAGGTTGTAGCCGACGGTCACGACCTTCACCTGCGCGCGCGTGAGCCCGACGCTGCGGAGCGCGGTGTCGAGCGTCGCGTAGTCGGAGGGGACGCCGGTGATTCCGATCGTCCGGCCCTTCAGGTCGCGCAGCGAGCGCACCTGCGGCTCGATCGACATGAACGAGTTGAGCGGCTGCGACACGACGGCGGCGACCGCGACGACCGGCAGCTTCTTCTGAGCCGCGAAGAACAGCTCCTGCTCATAGCTGACGGCGAGATCGGAGTCGCCGGCCGCGACGAGCTTGAGAGGCGCGGTCGGGTCGGAGGGAGCACGGATCGTCACCTTAAGCCCGGCGCGCGAGTCGAGGCCCATGTCCCGCGCGTAGTAGAGGCCGACGTGGTCCGGGTTCGGCGTCCAGTCGAGCGTCACCGTGACGGCCGCCTTCGGCAGCGCCTGCGCCGGCTTGCTCCCTCCCCCTCCCCCGCAACCGGCGAGGAGGAGGGCCGCTGCCAGCGCGACCAGCCTGACCCTATGCATCATGCTCCCAGGGGACGAGCAGCCGTTCGGCGAGCCCGACGGCGCCGTAGAGGGCGAGCGCGAGCGCGGAGAGGACGAGCACCGCGGCGAAGATGAGCGACGTGTCGAGAGCCGGCTGCGACTGGAGGATGACGAAGCCGAGCCCCGAGGAAGAGCCGGCCCACTCGCCGAAGACGGCGCCGACGGCCGCGTAGGTCGCCGCGACTCGGGCGCCGGAGAAGATCGCCGGCAGCGCGCCCGGAAACTCGACCCGGCGGAAGATCGCGAGCCGGCCGCCGTGCAGCGTCCGCATCATCCGCACGAGTTCCGGGTCGGCGGAGCGCAGCCCGTCGACCGCGTTGACGACGATCGGGAAGAAGCAGACGATCGCGACCACGACGAGCTTCGGCTCGATCCCGTAGCCGAGCAGGATCGCCAGGATCGGTGCGAGCAGCACGGTCGGAACCGTCTGCGAGAGGACGAGGATCGGCAGCAGAGCGCGGCGCAAAGCGGCGGAGGCGTGCAAGAGCAGGGCAAGCGCGAGCGCGACCCCGACGGCGAGCAGGTAGCCGAGCACGATCTCCCGCACCGTCACAAGCGTGGCACTGCCGAGGACGCCTGCATCCGCACCGAGCGAGCGCGCCACTGACGAGGGCGCCGGGAAGAGGTAGTCGGGCACGCCGGCGGCACGCACCACGAGCTCCCATAGTCCGACCGCGCCCGCGAGCAGCAGCGCCGGCGACCAGTAGCGGCTCATCCGATCGCCTCCAGCGCGCGCTCGCGGAGCTCGAGGAAGGCCGCGCTCGTCACGAGCGCCCGCCGCGGCGCCGAGCGCGGCAGCGCCACCTCCAGCTCGACCGCCACACTCGCGCGTGCGAGCACGAGCACGCGCTCACAGAGGAGCAGCGCCTCCTCGACGTCGTGGGTGACCAGCAGTACCGTGCGCGGCTCGGCGGCGAGCGCTTCGGCGAGCCACTCCTGCAACTCCGCCCTCGTGATCGCGTCGAGCGCGCCAAACGGCTCGTCGAGCAGCAGGACCGGCTTCTCGGCGAGCAGCGTGCGCAGGAACGCGACGCGCTGCCGCATCCCGCCGGAGAGCGCCCCGGGGCGCAGCTCCTCGCTGCCGGCGAGGCCGAGGCGGGCGAAGAGCGGCGCGGCGCGACGGCGCGCCTCCCTCCGCGGGACCCCGGCGTTCTCGAGCGCGATACCGGCGTTGTCGAGCGCGCTCCGCCAGGGAAGCAAGCAGTCACGCTGCGGCATCAGGGCGCAGCGCGCGAGCCGGCCAGCCGCCGTCCGCTCACCGCCAACCGAGACGCTGCCGCCATCCGGCTCCGACAGGCCGGCGACGAGCGAGAGAAGCGTCGACTTGCCGGCGCCGCTCCGGCCGACGATCCCCACCCGCTCGCCCGGCGAGACCAGCAGGTCGACACCCGCCAGCACCGGCGCGCCGCCGAGCACGCGCCGCAGGCCCTCGATCTCGACCACGGCGCCGCCGAGCGGCGGAGACTGGCGTTCGAGCACTGCGTGCGCCATTCGCTCCCTTCGCCGGCATGACCCGGATCAGGTTCGACGGGTACGCGCAAGGAAGCGCTGTCTCAGCCCCTCGATCAGGGACTCCCCGGTACCCCCAACTCTACCGCGACCCAGCAGTTGCACGGAGAAGTGCAGCGCTCGCGAAAGCGAGAGCCGTGTTAGGCGCGTCAGTAGGCGGTGACGGCGAGCCGCCGACCACGGGGGGTTAAGCCAGATTAAGCCTGCGATCCATCCGGCTGCCTGCCAGGGTGGTGGGCGATGGGCCGCCGCCCTCAGCCAGGCGCGGACGCTGTCCGACCTCGCCGGGGTGACTGCCAACGCCGACCGCGCTTGGGCGACCCAGCACGCGCGGAACCTGGCCATCGAGGAGCGGCTCGGGAACGTTCGCTTCCTCATCCATGATCGGGACACGCGCAGTTCAGCGACGAGAGTCGCAAAGAAGTCGGCGCGACGCCACTTCTATCCCCGTGGACCGCGAGACGCCGCTCGCCAGCTCGATTATCTATATGCTACGGCGCTGGTATATACTGAGCATGTGGCGAAGCATCTGATCGACATCGACGAGGACGCCCTGCACGCCGCCCGCGGCGAACTGGGCACGCGGACGATCAAGGAGACCGTCAATCGCGCCCTGCGCCAGGCCGGCGGCTGCGACCGCTCGCGGGTGAAGCGCTCGCTCGACCGGCTCGCCCGCGCGAAGCTGGCCGCTCGCGAGGACGCGTGGCGTTAACCCACCTGGTCGACACCAGCGTGCTCACCCGGCTCGATCAGCGCTCGGTCCGGACCGCGATCGAGGCGAGAGCAGCAGCGGGCGAGCTGGCGCGCGCCGGGATCAGCGACCTCGAGATCGGCTACTCCGCCCGCAGCGCGGCCGAGTGGGACCGCCTGCTCGAGGCGTTGCAGGTGTTCGAGTTGGTCGAGACGACCAGCGACCATCTGCGCAGAGCACGACAGGTGCAGCGGCTGCTCGCCGCCAAGTACCAGCGTGGCCGCAAAGTGCCCGACCTCCTGATCGCGGCCGCCGCCGAGACGCGCATCCTGAGCGTGCTCCACTACGACGCCGACTTCGACCGCATCGCCGCCGTCACCGGCCAAGCCTGCCAATGGGTCGTTCCCGCCGGCTCGGCCGACTGAGCCCCGCGGTCCCAAAAGGATCTGCTGGCTACTCAGCCAACTGCGCATCCCGCATTGATTCCGCAGGAGGTCGCCGGAAGCTCCGGACGACTCCCGCAGATCCGCACAACGCCACCGTGGGAAAGCCCTGCTCACGGTGGGAATCCCCGCCGATCCCCGCTCAGGCCGGAAGCGCCACGACCGGCCTGTCACGCCGGGGGTCGCGGGTTCGCGTCCCGTCGCTCCCGCTCTTTACACCTCGTCGCCCGTTTCTGGAAGAAGGGTGCGAAGGCGTGTTTGGGAGTGTCCGATCCTCTGTGTAGGCATGACCGAAAAGGAGCGTCATGTCTACGAAGATCGACACGGTTTTGATCGA
>JAVKST010000117.1:0-8389 GCA_039583515.1 Gaiellaceae bacterium | reverse complement strand
GCCGGGCGGAGGTCATGGCCGCCGCCGCGCGCGGCGCGAAGAGCGCCGGCGGCACGACGATCGGGATCCTGCCGACGGAGACGCGCGACGGCGTCAACGAGTGGATCGACTACGTCGTCGTCACGGGCATCGGCCACGCCCGCAACCTCGCCGTCGTTGCGTCGGGCGACGCGGTGATCGCCGTCGGCGGCCGCTACGGGACGCTCGCCGAGATCGGCTTCGCGCTCACCCTCGGGCGCCCGGTCGTCGTCCTCGAGCCGGGCTGGCAGGTGGAGGGAACGCTCCGGGCCGCGACGGCGGAGGAGGCAGTCGCGCTAGCTCTGGAGGCGATCGCGTAGGAAGCGGCGCTCGACGTCGCTGGGTGCGAGCTCGAGGGCGCGCTCGTACTCGCGGCGCGCTTCGTTCTCGCGGTCGAGACGGCTCAGCAGCTGGGCGCGCGTCGAGTGCCAGAGGTGGTAGCCGTCGAGCCCGCCGAGCGAGTCGACGAGCGCGAGCCCCTCGTCCGGGCCGTGCGCCATGGCCACCGCCACCGCGCGGTTCAGCTCCACCACCGGCGACGGCGCCAGCTCGCCGAGCCGCGCGTAAAGGAGTGCGATCTGCTCCCAGTCCGTCTCGGACTCGAAGTGGAGCGACGCGATCGCCGCCTGCAGCTGGTACGGCCCCGGGCTTCTCAGCGCGAGCGCGCGCTCGAGGGCGGCTCGTCCCTGCACGATCTCGTCCTCGTCCCAGAGGCCGCGATCCTGGTCGGCGAGCAGGACGAGCTCGCCCTGCGGCGAGACCCGCGCGTCGCGCCGCGCGTCGTGGAGCAGCAGGAGCGCGTGGAGGCCGTGCGCCTCCGCCTCGTCCGGCATCAGCGTCGCGAGCACGGCCGCCATCCGCACCGCCTCGCCGCACAGCTCGCGCCGCACCGGCGGGCCGTAGCCCGCGTTGAAGACGAGATAGATCGTGGCGAGCACGGCGCGCAGCCGCTCCGGCAGCAGGTGCTCGGGCGGGACGCGAAGCGGGATGCCGGCGTCGCGGATCTTGCGCTTCGCGCGGACGAGCCGCTGGGCGAGGGTCGGCTCGGGCAGCAGGAACGCCCGCGCGATCTCCGGCGTCGTCAGGCCGCTGACGAGGCTCAGCGTCAGCGGTACCTGCACCTCGACGGCGAGCGCCGGATGGCAGCAGGCGAAGATCAGCTCGAGCCGCTCGTCGGGAATGGTCGCCTCCTCGTCGCCGTCGTCCGGGAGCTCCTCGGCGCGGGCGAGCAGCTCCGCCTTTCGCGCAAAGGCCTGCTCCCGCCGGATCCGGTCGATCGCTGCGTTACGGGCTGTCGCCACGATCCACGCGCCGGGATTCCGCGGCGTGCCGTCCCGCTTCCATCGCTCGGCGGCGCGGACGAACGCGTCCTGGACCGCGTCCTCGGCGAGGTCGAGGTCGCCGAGGACGCGGCCGAGGATCGCGACGGCCTTCGCCCGTTCGTCACGGTAGACGCGGTCGATCACCGCTCCACGATCGGGCGCACCTCCACCGAGCCGCCCATTCGGGCAGCCGGGATCCGCGCCGCCACGTCGAGCGCGGCGTCGATGTCGTCCGCCTCGAACAGGTAGAAGCCTCCGAGCACTTCCTTCGTCTCGGCGAACGGCCCGTCGGTCGCGAGCGTCTCGCCGTTCTGGACCCGCACCGTCGTCGCCGTCGCCGCCGACTGGAGCTGCGCGCCGCCGAACGTGCCCGGCAGCTCGTTGATCGCGAAGTACTCGCGCATGATCGACTGCTGTTCCGCGTCCGGCAGCTCTGCGAAGCGGTCCTGGGCGTCGTTCGAGTAGATGAGCAGGGCGTACTGCATCTCGCCTCCTCTAGTGGGTTGACGCCTCTACGACGAACGGGCGAGCGGAAAATCGACAGGGAGCGTGAGGCAGGTGGGGCCGCCGTCGCCTTTGCGCGAGATCTCGTCGCCCTCGTAGACGAGCACCTCGAAACCGGCCCGCTCGAGGCGAGAGCGCGTGCGGTCGTTGCCGGCGAGCGCGACCACGACGCGCGGCGCGACCGCGAGCACGTTCGGGCCCATCGTCTCCACCTCGTCGCTGGGGACGCCGACGATCTCCGCGTCGCGTGTCTCCAGGAGCTCGACGAGCCGCGCCGGCAGCAGCGGGCGGTGCGCCACGAACGCGTTGTCGCCGAGCGGGCTGACGAGCGAGCGTAGGTGGAGCACCTCCTCGCGGCCCCCGAGATGCGGCAGGTCGAATGCGAGCACCTCCGTGCCCGGCAGCAGCCGGCGGAGCGCCTCGATGCCCGCGTCGTTCGTGCGGTACGAGCGACCCACGAGGAGCGTTCGCTCGTCCAGCCAGACGGTGTCTCCGCCGTCCGCGGTCTCCGGCGGCTCGAGCCGCCCGAGGATGCGCAGGCCCGCGCTCTCGAGATCCGGGCGCAGTGCCTCAGGCTCGCCGAGCCGCCCGTCCTTGCCGGGACGGAGGAGGACGACGCCGCCGTTCGTCGTGACGAGCGACGGGTCGTAGACGTAGAGCGAATCGAGGTTGCCCGGCTCGCCTCGCGCCTCGACGACCTCGGCGCCCGCCCCGGACAGGAGCGCTCGGAACGCCTCGTGCTCGCGCGCGAGCCACGCGAAGTCCGGTGCCGCGCGCCAACCGAGCCGCTCCCAGGAGCCGACGTCGTCCGGCGAGGGTGGCCTGACGAGGATCCGCACGCGCCAAGCCTATGTTTCGCGGCACGCGGAACTGTCAGACTTGCCACATGACGCACCTCGTCCTGCTCAACGTCATCTTCTTCATCGTCCCGACATGCGGTGCGTGCGCGTTCGCGTTCTTCGTCTACCGCTTCCTACGCAGCGGCGAGCCGCCCGCTCCGCCCGCGCCCGGGGGCGGGACGAGGGCGCCGGCGCCGACCGCCGGCCCGGACGATCTCGCCCGCGCGGCCTAGCCCGCAGCCGCGCGCAGTCGTTCCGCGTCCGCGCGCAGCTCGGCTTCCGGGAACGGCGGGGGATCGTCGATCGGGAACGGGAGGGGCCACTCCGGGCGCGGGTCATCCGCATAGCGCGGGATCGCGTGGACGTGGAGGTGGGGCACGGAGTTGCCGAGGATGTCGTAGTTCATCTTCACGGGCTCGAACACCTGCTCGATCGCGCGACCGACCTTCAGCAGCTCGTCGAAGAACTGCGCCGCCTCGTCGGCGCCGAGCTCGGTCGGCTCGACGACGTGTCGCCCGCGGAAGTAGACATGGGAGAGACCCGGCTGGACGCCGCCGCGGTGGAGGTATGCGTCCGTGACCTCGCCGGCGAAGAAACGGATACCGGACGGCGTCTCGTCCGGCCTGCCCTCCACGCAGACGGGGCAGTCGAGGCCCCGCTTCAGGTCGTAGAACCGTTGCGGCCACCGCACGCCGATAGGATCGCACCGTGCCGGAGACGCCGGAGCAGTTCTGGGAACGGGCGCACGGCGCGCTGCAGACGCCCCCGGTCGAGGAGTGGGAGTCGTGGCCGTTCGCGGGCGTGCTCAACCCTCGCGCGCTCGAGCCACCGGGTGGAGAAGGAGCCGTTGCGGCACGGTGTCGGGGGCGTGGACTGCGGCCACTGCGACCCCTCCGGCGTCCTCTGGTCCGACGAGCACTGGGTCGTCCGGCCCCTCGCCCAACCGTCCGGGCTGCCGGTCGTCGTGCTGCTCGAGACGAAGCGGCACGTCGACTTCCCCGACCTCGACGACGAGCTCGCCGCGGAGCTCGGCCCGCTGCTCTTGAGGATCTACCGTGCGGTAGCGCAGGTGCCGGGGATCGGCAACGTCCACGTCGGTCGCTGGGGAGAGGGAAGCGAGCACTGCCACATCTGGTTCATCGCGCGGCCGGCCCGGATGACGCAGTTCAGGAGCTCGTTCGCGGCGATCTGGGACGACGTCCTGCCGCCGACGCCGGAGACCGTCTGGCGCGAGAACCTCGAGCTCGTCCGCTCGGCGTTGAACGCCGGCTAGCGTCCCTCGCCGAGCATCCGGCGCAGGAGGGTGAGCGCGCCGGCCTTGTCGAGGAACTCGTTCAGGTTGCCGCACTTCGGGCTCTGGACGCACGAGGGGCAACCGGCCTCGCACGGGCAGCCCGCGAGCAGCCGGGCCGTGTCGGCGATCCAACCCTCGAACTGGTCGAACCCCCGCTCGGCGATCCCGACGCCGCCGGCATGGCCGTCGTAGACGAAGACGGTCGGCGCGCCGGTGTCGAGGTGGAGGTTCGTCGAGAGGCCGCCGATGTCCCAGCGGTCGCACATCGCCCACAGCGGTAGCAAGGCGATCAGCGAGTGCTCGGCCGCGTGGAGCGACGAGAGCAGGAGCGGCATCGCCTCGAGCCCCTCCAGCTGGTGCGGGCGCGGCACGAACCAGACCGCCTCCGTGTCGAACGTCGTCGGCGGCAGCTCGAGTGGGACCGTGTCGAGCGTCGCGCCGTCGGCGACCGCCTTCTTCTGGTAGCCGACCACACGCTCCGTGACCGACACGCGGCCGAAGGAGAGCTCCAGGCCGAGCCGCCGCTCGACGCGCAGCGGCTCCTCGATCGCGGTCTCGGTCTCCTTCTTCGCCTGCGTGTACCAGCCCGCGTCGAACGGCTCGACCAGCGCGCGCCGCGCGTGCAGGTCGAGCTCGCGCACGAGGTACTGCCGGCCGAGGTGAAGGTAGACGGCGCCCCCGTGGACGGTCGAGTACGCGCGCTCGCGCTCGACGAGGCCCAGCGTCTCGCCGGTGCAGGCGTCGAGGACGAGGAATGCGTCGGATGACGTCGAGCGGAGGGGAACGCGCGCCGCCGGCGCCTCCTTTCCGGCCCACACCCACCCGCGCGGCGTCTTGCGAAGCTCCGGGAGGTGCGCAGCCCGCTCGAGCGCGGCGCCGCCGAGGGTCGCGGCGTCGCTCGCATCGAGCGGGCCCTCGAACGCGGCAGCCGCCACGTGGCCGTCGAGGACGCGGGGATTGGCGTGGTCGAGGATCGCCGCTTCGACGTTGCGGCCGAGCAGCGCCTCGGGGTCGCGCATGAAGTACTGGTCGAGCGCGTCCTCCGACGCGACGAGGATTGCGAGCCCGTGCCCGCGGCGGCCGGCGCGGCCCCACTGCTGGCGCAGGCTCGCGACGGTGCCGGGGAAGCCGACGGAGATGGCGCAGTCGAGATCGCCGATGTCGATCCCGAGCTCGAGCGCGTCGGTGGACGTCACGCCCAGCAGCTCGCCGTCGACGAGCCGCCGCTCGATCTCGCGCCGCTGCTGCGGCGTGTAGCCCGCGCGATACGGCGCGAGGCGCCGCGCGGTCGCGGCATCCACCCGGTCGCACGTGAAGCGGTGGATCAGCTCGGCCGCGCGGCGGCTCTTGGCGAAGCAGATCGTCCGCAGCCCGCGACCGGCGAGTCCGGCGAGCAGCCGGGACGCCTCGCCGAGCGCGCTTGCGCGGAGGCCGAGCTCGGCGTCGAGCAGCGGCGGGTTCCAGAGCGCCACCGTTCGCTCCGGTCGCGGCGCCCCGTCCTCCGTCACCACGGCCGCGTCCTCGCCGACGAGGGACCGCGCAAGCTCGCCCGCGTTGGCGATCGTCGCCGACGCGAACAGGAACTGCGGCTCCGCGCCGTAGATCCGCGCGAGGCGGCGCAGCCGCCGCAGGACGTTGGCGACGTGGGAGCCGAAGACGCCGCGGTAGACGTGCGCCTCGTCCACGACCACGAAGCGGAGGTTGTGGAGGACGTCGCCCCAGAGGTCGTGCCGCGGGAGGATCCCGACGTGGAGCATGTCCGGGTTAGTAAGGACGAGGTTCGCCCAGCCGCGGATCTGCCGGCGCTGCTCCGTCGGCGTGTCGCCGTCGTAGATCGCGGTGCGCAACCCCGGGATGCCGAGCGCTGAGAGCGCCCGCGCCTGGTCCTGCGCCAGGGCCTTCGTCGGGTAGAGGTAGAGCGCCCGAGCATGGCGGTCGCCGGCGAGCGCGTCGAGCACGGGCAGGTTGAACGCGAGCGTCTTCCCCGACGCGGTGCCGGTCGTGACGATCACGTTGCCGCCGGCCGCGGCCGCCTCGTACGCCGCGGCCTGGTGCGTGTAGAGCTCGCGGATCCCGCGGCGGGCGAGCGCCTCCCGCACCGTTCCGGGAAGCGTCTCCGGCAGCGGCGCCGTCCGCGCCTCGCGCGCGGGCCTGGTCGCCAGGTGCGCGAGCTCCTCGCCGGCGAGCACGTCGTCCCAGAGGGCGGTCGTCGTCACCCAACCATTGAAGCGTTGCCGCGCTCGTCCACGAGGACGATCCGCGCCGCCTCGACGGCGCCGAGATCGCTGCCCGCCGGCGCGACGACGGCGTCGAAGCGTCCCTCGGCCCGCTCGACGACGCGCGCGCCGCGCTCCCGGGCCCGAGCACTGTGGGCCGGATCCGGCTCGGCGACGACTACGTCCCACCCCGCGAGCTCGAGCGGCTGGGCGTGGATGCCGGCGAAGCCGAGCTCGAGCACGCGGCCCGGGCCGTCCCCGAGGAGCTCGAGGATCCTCGGCGTGACGGAGGCGGCAAGGGCCGGCGGCAGTCGGCGCACGATGTACCCTCGATACATGAGCGCGAAGAGGACAGGCAAGTTCCTCGGCGTCCCGTACGACTGGCGGCGGCCGACCGTCGCGCGCGTGAAGTCGCGCTGGTGGAACGACGGCGACTCGCGCATCTTCACGCCGAAGTCGTACGGCTGGGGCTTCGACGTCAACGTCCCCCAGGTCCTGCGCCGGCTGCGGCTGCGCGGCTAACCTGCGACCACCGGGGTGCCGCACGAGCGGCTGAGATCACACCCGTCGAACCTGATCCGGGTCATGCCGGCGAAGGGAGCGGATTGGCCAGAACGGCGTTGACGATCGCGGGCTCCGACTCGGGCGGCGGGGCAGGCATTCAGGCCGACCTGAAGGCGTTCGCGGCAGCCGGGGTCCACGGCACGAGCGCGATCGTCGCGCTCACCGCCCAGAACACGGTGGGCGTGGACGCGCTCTTCGAGGTTCCGGCCTGGTTCGTCCGCGCGCAGCTCGACGCCGTCTGGGACGACATCGGTGCGGACGCCGCGAAGACGGGCATGCTCTTCTCGCGGCCGATCATCGAAGCCGTCGCGGAATGGCTCGAGCGGCACCCGCTGCCGCTCGTCGTCGACCCGGTGATGGTCTCGAGCTCCGGCGTTCGCCTGCTGGAGGACGACGCGGTCGACTCGCTCGTGGGCCGGGTCTTCCCGCTCGCGACGGTCGTGACCCCGAACGTCGTGGAGGCGAGGGCGCTGACCGGGTTCCAGGGCCCGCCGGAGGAGCTCGCCGAGGCGCTGGTGGGGCTCGGCGCCCCGGCTGCCCTCGTCACGGGCGGCCACGCGGAGGAGCCGGTCGACTACCTCTTCGACGGCCGCGAGCAGCACGAGATCCCGGTCGAGCGCCACCTCCTTCCCGCGACGCACGGCGCCGGCTGCACGCATTCGGCCACGCTGGCGGCGCTGCTCGCCCGCGGCCTCTCGCTGCTCGAAGCGGCCCGCGGCGCCGCGGAGGCCGCGTCCCGCGCCGTCGCTCACGGGCTCGTCGAGGTCGGAGCCGGAGAAGGGCCCGTCGACGTGCTGGGGGTCTCCACGAGATGACCTTTTCGCCTGGAAGCACGCTGCGGACGCTGCGCGAGCGTAAGCCGCTCGTCCACCAGATCACCAACTACGTGGTCATGAACGAGACCGCCAACGCGACGCTCGCGCTCGGGGCGCTGCCGGTGATGGCGCATGCGCCGGAGGAAGTCGAGCAGATGGTCGGCCTGGCCTCGGCGCTCGTCCTCAACATCGGGACGCTCTCCGAGGGCTGGATCGAGGCGATGCTGCTCGCCGGCCGCGCCGCCGCCGAGCGCCGGATCCCTGTCGTCCTCGATCCGGTCGGCGCGGGCGCGACGACGTACCGGACCGAGACCGCGCGCCGGATTCTCGACGTGGTCGACGTGACCGTGCTGCGCGGCAACGCCGGCGAGGTGGCGACGCTCGTCGGCGCGGAGGCAGAGGTGCGCGGCGTCGAGTCGATCGCTGCCGGCGTCGAGGCCTCGGACCTGGCGCGCGAGGCAGCGCGCCGGCTCGGCGTGGTCGCCTCCGTGACCGGGCCGGTCGACCACGTCGCGGACGGCGAACGCGTGCTCGCGGTGGCGAACGGGCACCCGCTGCTCGCGACGGTGACGGGGACGGGCTGCATCTCGTCCGCGCTCACGGGCTGCGTCCTCGCCGTGAAGCCCGAGGACCCGCTCGAGACGGCGGCCGAGGCGCTCGCCGCGCTCGGCGTGGCCGCCGAGGACGCAGCGGCGGGCGAGCCCGGCCCCGGCACGTTCCACGCGCGTCTGTACGACGCCCTCTACGCGCTCGATCCGGCCACGCTGGACGGGCGGTCCCGCGTCGAGGAGCTGTGACGACGCTGGCGGAGGTGGGG
>JAVKST010000116.1:0-8453 GCA_039583515.1 Gaiellaceae bacterium | reverse complement strand
GAGATGCCTCCCCATTCGACACCACCACAGCCGGACCCTGCCGGTTTCGCGTCCAACGATTACTCAAGGGCCACTACGGGCGATCGCGGTGCGGCACGACGCGCTCCTGCGGAGGGAGGAGGTGCGGAAGTGGAAGCTCCGCGCGCGGGAGGGACAGGACCGGGCACGGCATCGCTAGAACATGGGCATGCGCCTCTTCCCGCGCCCATCTTTGGCTGCGACCGCGGACGCGGCGGCGATCTCGGCGTTCGCGGTCGTCGGGCTCCTCTCGCACCACGGCGGCGTGAGCGGCCGCGGCCTCGCACGTGACGCGGTGCCGCTGCTCGGCTGCTGGTTCGCCGCGGCTCTGCTCCTCCGGCTGTACGCGCGCGCGGCAGTGTGGCGGCTGGCCGCGACGTGGCTGCTCGGCGTCACCGGCGGCGTCGCCGTCCGCGCGGGCATTCTCGGCCATTCCAGGGCGGGAAAGGAGGCCGCCTTCCTGGGCGTCGCCCTCGCGTTCACGCTGCTCTTCGTGCTGGCCGCGCGCGGGCTTACGGCGTGGGCGCTGCCGCGAGCACGCCGGGCGGCGCATCCGGGTGCTTCCTCGTGAAGTTCTCGACGAACATCTGCGCGAGCTCGCGTGCCCGCCGGTCGTAGGCCTCGGCGTCGGCCCACGTCGACCGCGGGTCGAGCAGCGACTCGTCGACGCCCGGCGCGTGCGCCGGCACCTGGAACCCGAAGACCGGGTCCTGCCGGAACTCGACCTGCTCGAGCGAGCCCGAGAGCACCGAGGCGAGCAGCGCCCGCGTCGCCTGGATCGGCATCCGGCGGCCCTCCCCGAACGGGCCTCCCGTCCAGCCGGTGTTGATCAGCCAGACGCTCGCGCCGTGCTCGTCGAGCTTCCTGCCGAGCAGCTCGGCGTACACGGTCGGCGGCTGCGGCAGGAAGGGCGCGCCGAAGCACGTCGAGAACGTCGGCTGCGGCTCGGTCACGCCGAGCTCGGTGCCGGCCAGCTTCGACGTGTAGCCGGAGAGGAAGAAGAACAGCGCCTGCTCGCGGCCGAGCTTCGCGATCGGCGGCAGGATCCCGAACGCGTCGGCCGTCAGGAAGATGACGTTCCGCGGCTGGCCCGCCCGCTTCGCCGGCAGCGCGTTCGCGATCTGCTCCAGCTTGTACGCGGCCCGCGTGTTCTCCGTCTTGGAGTCGTCGTCGAGGTCGAGCACGCCGCGCTCGTCGACGCTCACGTTCTCGAGCACCGTGCCGAAGCTGTGCGCGGCCTTCCAGATCTCCGGCTCTGCCTCGGCCGAGAGACGGATCGTCTTCGCGTAGCAGCCGCCCTCGAAGTTGAAGACGCCCTCGTCGCCCCAGCCGTGCTCGTCGTCGCCGATCAGCAGGCGCGACGGGTCGGCGGAGAGCGTCGTCTTGCCGGTGCCGGAGAGGCCGAAGAAGATCGCGACGTCCCCCCCGCCCTCCGATACGTTCGCAGAGCAGTGCATCGGCAGGACGCCCTCGAGCGGCAGCCGGTCGTTCATCACCGTGAAGACCGACTTCTTGATCTCGCCGCCGTAGAAGGTGCCGCCGATCACGATCTCGCCGCGCGTCGGGTGGAGGCAGACGAAGACGCCGGTGCGCGTCCCGTCCTCCGCCGGGTCGGCGTCGACCTCCGGCTCGTGGAGGATCAGGACGTCCGGCCGGAAATCCTCGAGCTCGCGCTCCTCGGGCTCGATGAACATCGTCTTCGCGAAGAGGGCGTGGTACGGGTGGGTGGTGATCACGCGCACCGAGAGGCGGTGCGCCGGGTCAGCACCGCAGAACGCGTCGACGACGTAGACGTCGGACTGCTCGAGGCGCGCGACGACCTTCCCGCGCAGCTGCTCGTAGTGCTCCTCGGAGAGCTCGTGGTTGACGTCGCCCCACCAGATCCGATCCTCGGAGCCCGGTTCCCGGACGACGAACTTGTCCTTCGGCGACCGCCCCGTGAAGCGGCCGGTGTCGACGACGAGCGGCCCGCCCTCGGCGAGCGCCGCCTCGCCCTGCCGCAGCGCGTGTGTGTAGAGCTGCGCAGCGGTCGCGTTCCGGTGCACGCGGCCGGTGACGTGCAGGCCTTGCGCGCTCAAGCTTCCGTCGGGCAAGTCGGTGATCGTCAAGGCGGCTCCTCCGTCGACTGCGGACGAATCGTAGTGTGGCCGCAGCGGCGCCGCTCTAATCGGGCCGTCCGCTGCGAGGACGGAGAGGTGAGGCGGCTCAGCCGCGGGCGACGGCCCGCCGCAGCGAGACCCAGAGCACGAGCACGACGGCGAGCGGCATCAGCCACCAGGCCGCGATGCCGGAGTGTGCGAGCGCGGCCGTCGCGCCGATCGCGAGCGCGACGAGGGCGACGACGAGCCAGTCGTCACCCACGACGAAGTCCCACCAGAAACGGCCGAAGCTCCTCAGGTGCCTCACGCCCGCACCTCCGCCGCGCGCAGGCGCAGCCGCCGCTCGCGGCGCAGCATGCGCACGAGCGCCAACGAGAGGAGAACGACGAAGGCGAGCACCCCGAGCAGCGACGCGTCGGAGCCCGGCCAGTGCGCTCCGGCCCCCTCGGCGGACCAGAAGATGCCGAAGGTCGTCAGCATCACGCCGACCGCGAACTTCATCGCGTTCTCCGGCACCCGCGCGAGCGGCGCCCGGACGGCGACTCCGACGCCGGCGACCAGGACGAGCGCCCCGGCCGCACCCGCCGCGGCGAGGGGGATCGAGCCCTGGGCGCTCCCGAAGGTCAGGACGATGAAGATGACCTCGAGGCCCTCGAGCAGCACTCCCTTGAACGAGAGCGTGAAGCCGTACCAATCGACGCCGGCCCGCTCGACCCTCGCCGCGCTCTGCGCCTCCGCGAGCTCGCGCGCGAAGATGGCGTCCTCGTCGTGCAGCGCCTTGAAGCCGCTGGCGCGGAGGACCGCCTTCCGCAGCCACTGCAGCCCGAACACGAGCAGGAGCGCGCCGACGACCAGCCGCAGCGCCGAGAGCGGGATCACCGTCAGCGCCGGCCCCAGGGCCGCGACCGCCACGGCCAGCGCGACCGTCGCTGCGCCGAGGCCGGCGAGCGCGGACCGCCAGCCCCGCGCCAGTCCCGCCGCGAGCACGATCGTCAGCGCCTCCACCATCTCGACCGCGCTGGCGAGGAAGGCGGAGAGGACGAGGAAGGTCGCGTTCACCGACCCCGGTATACCTGCCGAGGGTTCCGGCTTGTCTCAGTGCCTCCGCGGCGGGCCGAGAAGCGAGCACCGCGCATATCGGCGGAGAGCCCGACGAGCTCATTCAGGTTGCAGGCGCAGACGGCCTCGCGGGCCGAGGCAAGTAGATTCACATCAGTAGATTCACGATCCGCAGCCGTGCCGGATCGGCGAGCGCCTTGAACGACTCCGCCGTCGCCGCCGCAGCCTTGTCCGAGAGAACCTCGGCCGAAAGGGCGCGCGGCAATCGAATGAGCACGCTCGACATATCGACGCTATTTCAATATCCACGCGTGTCCATTCGAGGGCAAGAACATGTGGCCCTGGAGCAGCAGGGCAATGCTGGACGGCGACTACGCCTCGCCGACGCGGCGTCGAATCGCTTCGATCGCCCGTGCCAGGCGCGCGTGTCCCGGCGGGTTGGCCGATCGTCGAGCCAGACGTTGAGTCCCTGCTCGCCATTCACAGAGCGATCGACCGCCCATCGGCCTCAGCCATGCGCCTCACCGGGCGCTCCACGCTGCCCGTCAGGAAGCGACCGGGTTGCAGGTCATCGAATTCAGCCGAGCGCTGACGCCGCTCTCGCCTGCGTCGAGTTCGACGACGGCCCGGGTTCTTGCGGCCAGACGCCGCCCGAATCCCCAAACCGCGCCCAGGTCTGCACCCGCCCGCGTCTGTTCGGCGACGACCATCACTCCGTGCGGACACACATGGCGGGTGACGATCTCGATCTTCCAACAGCCGTAGGTCGCGTACGCGGCGCAGGAGCCGTGAGAGGCCCATTGGTAGTAGAAGTTGGGAAGACCACGACCGGTCGAATTCGGCCATGGCCGAAGGCCGTGGTGCCAGGGCTCGCCCGCGGTACCGCCCACGGCCGTCTTCTGCGTGTTGCCGGTCACGGCACGTCGTGAGGCGCCGCCGTTCGTCGTCCGGGAAGCGCTCTTGCTCGGCGCGCTGGGGCCGTTCGTCGGAGTTGTGGTGCCTGCTGCTGGGCGACTTGCGGACGGTCGCTGGGCGACGGTCAGCCAGATGGCCATCCCCCCACCGACAAGCGCTACGGCGGCCACGATTGCCAGTAGTGCCCTCTTCCGGCCACGATGCCCGGTCGGATGATGTGGCTTCCTGCCACCCTCGGCGCGCTGTCTGTGTTCGGTGAGGAACTGAAGGACCGTCTCCGGGCTGCTCCCCGCGGGGTCGTGTCTCGGCTCAATCACGTCAGCTGCCACAAAGCTCCGATCCACTGGTAGGCCGCAGCAAAGGCATCGCTCTCAGCACGTGTCTAGCGCGCGCCCTTGCTCGAACTCGACCGGCGAGAGTTTCGCGGATCTGGGGCTCTCCCACAAGGCGCAACCCGCCCACCTCGAGGACGAGCGGTGGATGACGCTCGGCTGAGCTTCCGCCGGGGCGGCTAAGCCAAGCGACGGGCTGAACCGGGTATTACGCGAACCGGATAAACGCCCTCGCCCCGGCATCGCCTCCGGCGCTTTGACGAAGGGCGCGGGCGCCTCTGCGCTGCCTGCTCAGGCGAGTAGCTTTCGGTGGAGCTCCTGTGTGCCGGGACTCGGTGACGCGCCGAGCTCGTCTCGGAGCCTGCGCCGCAGAGCCTCGTAGACCTGCAGCGCCTCGGCAACGTTGTCGCGCCGCGCCAATGCCTCCATCAGCAGGCGATAGCCGCTCTCGCGGTACGGCGCCTCCTTCACGAGCGTGCGTGAGCTGCGCTCGGCCGTGTCGAGCTCGCTGCCGCCGATTACCAGGCCAGCCTCGGCTGTCGCCTCGAGCGAGCGGAGATACACATCAGACAACTGGCGGCGCAGATCTTCGACCCAGGGCGCGTCCTCGCCGGGCAGGAAGGGCCGACGGGCGATGTGGAGCGTGACGCGCGCCGCCGACCACGCCGCGGGCCAGTCCTTCCGCCTGATCGCAGACTCGGCTCGGTGGACCGCTTCCATCGCAGCCTCGAGGTCGATCCACGATCGCTCGGGTAGCTGCAGCTGTACGCTGCTGCGCCCGTCGACGCGGTCAGGCCCGACCGCCCTGCGCACCTTCGAGAGCAGCGCACTGAGACTGGAGTCGGCGCCGATCGGCGCGCCGCTCGGCCACAACGCGTCGATCAGCTCGTCCCGACCGACCGGGCGGAGCCTGTTCGCGGCGAGATATGCGAAGAGGGTCTTGCCCTGCCGCCCCGGGAGGTCGTCCTCGACGCGGTGCCCGTCGAGCTCGATTACCACCCGACCGCAGAGCTGGACTCGAGCGGGAGCGCCGGCGCCGTCCCGCCGTGGCCGCTCCAGGCTGTACAGGCGCCAATCTCCCGGAACGCCTTTCAGGGCGTGAAGGCCGCGATCGGAGAACGCGAGTCCCGAGCCGGCGAGCAGGTCGCGGACGGTGCTGGAGACGAGGACTTGCGAGGGGCCGGCTCCGGCGCAGACGCGCGCTCCGATGTGGACGGCGACGCCACCGAGCTTGTCGCCGATCCGCTCGCACTCGCCCGTGTGGATCCCGGCCCGGACTGACAGCCCGATCTCCCTGACCGCGTCCATGATCGCGTCAGCGCACCGCACGGCTTGACCGGGAGCCTCGAAAGACGCCAGGAATCCGTCGCCGGCGGTATCGAGTTCGCGCCCGCCGAAGTTTTCGAGCTCCAGGCGGATAGCGGCGTGGTGACGTTTCAGAAGCTCGCTCCAGCGTTTGTCGCCGAGTTCGGTGGCGCGCTCGGTCGAACCGACGATGTCGGTGAACAAAACCGTCGCAAGCACTACATCGCTCACAGCCGTGGCAAGCATGCAGCAGCGGCCAAGGTTTCGCCAAGGTCGGCCTGGCAGGATGCGGCTTGCGAAAGGAGGTGAAGATATGGCGAAGGTGATCAACTGCGAGTGCGGACAGGCGGTGCGAGCCGAAACCGATGACGAGCTGGTCGCAAACGTGGAGGAACACGTGCGCAACGACCACCCGGAGCTCGCGGGGCAGATGTCGCGCGAGGACATCCTTGCGATGGCTGAGGCCGTTTGACGAGCGATCGACACAGGTCAGCGAAGACGGCGCTCTCGACGACATTGCGCGCCGGCGCGGCGTGAGCCGGGCGGAGGCCGCTCGGCAGGCGATCCCCGAGACCGCCGAGCGCGAGCGCCGGCGTAAAAGTCTGGCAGCAGAGGCGGCAGCGCTTGCGAAGGATCCGGAATATGTCCGCGAAGCGCGTGAGGTGGCTGCGCTGATGGAGCAGCTTCGTGGTCCGCGGTGACGTTCACGCGATCAGGCTTCCGCGCCGTCGCGGTCGCGCTCAGCACGGGCGCCGCTTCGCGGTGATCGTGCAGACGACGAGCCGACCTGCGTTATGTGCGAGATGGTCGGGGCTGTCGACGCGCGGATGCTCGGCAAGCAGGTCGGACATCTGACGTTTGACGAGCTCCGGTCGGTCGAGGAAGCGCTGCAGCTCGTTCTCGGTCTCGGCTGATTCGCCCGACCTTGCGAAGCGCGAGGTTCTCGTCGCCTGGCCGCGGCTCGCGTTGGCCTGACTCTTCTGGACATGGCCCAGACGAGAGACTCGGCACGATCAGCAGGTGAAGTTCCGGGAGCTCGTTCGGGTGCTCGAAGACGACGGATCCGCAGCTGGTGGCGCAGCCGGGAGCCATCAGCAGTACGAGCATCCGGACAAGCCTGGGAAGGTGACCGTGGCGGGCAAGCCTCGCGCCGACGTGCCGAAGGGCACTGCGGCGAATGGAACAGCTGATCCGCGAGGCGATCGCCTCCCACCTCGACGGCCTGCGACAGGCAGGCGAGCCGATCCCGGAACCGACGGCAGTCGGCACGACGCTCGTCGAGGTTCCCGCCGCCAGACGGCGGTTGGCATAATGCCGGGTGCGCCTCCTCGGAGACGAAATGGCTGCACGCCGAGGCAACGATGATGGAGGGAACTTGGCGTTGCGCAAACCACGCGACCTTGGCCGATCCGTTGCGCCTGGGGTGAGCCCTCGGCTTGGTGGGAGTGGGGCGAGCCTTCGCAGGCGCTTCCATGACTCGGCGTGGGTTATCGGACGCACGGCTGCGCGATAACGGACATATCCGACCTAGCTAACGGACACACGAGCTGCTATGCTCGTACGGCAAATGCTCACCGCTGTTCCCGAACTCGCAACTGAGCTGGACACGACAGATCGGACGCTTCGCCGCGCGGTAGAGGAAGGGCTCGTCCGTGGCCGTCGTCTGTCTCCACGGAAACTCGACATGCCGATCTCGGAGCGAGCGTATCTACGCGAAAACTGGCCGGTGTTGCGGGATCTGCGAAAGGCGCTGCGTACAGAGCCGACGGTTCGTGCGGCGATTCTCTTCGGCTCCTACGCGCGCGGTGAGCAACACGACGCAAGCGACATCGACATCCTCGTGGATCGGCAGCCAGGTCCCGGGCTGCGCGAAGTCGCCCGCCGCCTGTCCACGCGCCTTGGGTGTCCCACCCAGCTGATCGCGCTCGAGGACGCGGAGAAGGCGCCGCTGCTTCTTGCCGAGGTCCTTCGTGACGGGCGTGTGCTCGTCGACCGCGATGAGACCTGGGACCGCCTGCGTGCCGCGGAGGCGACGATCCAGCGACGAGCAAACCGCGAGCGTCGGCGCATAGACACCGAACTCGCCGCCGCGTTCGGCTCCGCCGCGTGAGCGACCGCCGAGCCACTCTGACGACGGCGCTGAAGAAGCGCCTCCTCGACACGCTCGAGCAGGTGGAGACACTGCGTGTTGCCTGCAGCCAGTTCGACGACGACTTTGACGAAGCAGCCTTCGTCTCTGCGTGGAACAGCAGCGACCGGCAGGTGAAACTGTCGGCGCTCGCTGTCCAGGCGGCTTACGAGAACTCGATCAATGGCGCGATGCGCATCGCACAGGAACTCGCCGAACTCGCTGGCTGGACACCTGCAAACGCCGAACCGACGTCAGTCGAGACGCTCAAGGCGTTGCGCGAGAACGGGATCATCGCGAACGCGACGATTCACCAGCAGTTGAAGGACGCCTACGAACAGCGCGGCTCACTCCAGCACGACTACGCAAACACGCTCGCCCGGGACATCCATGAGCAGGCCCAGGCAACGCTCGTCGCGGTGCCGGCGTTGCTACAGGACGTCCATCTCTATGTCGTGCAGAATCTCGAGTAGGGACGCCAGGATCCCTGAGGGCCGACCAAGAAAAGTGGGCTGAACCAGACATTGCGCAAATGGGCTATCCGCTTCCGTGTCCTTCACCGCGGTCGCGGCGCAACGACGCGCTATGAGGTGCCGC
>JAVKST010000115.1:0-8631 GCA_039583515.1 Gaiellaceae bacterium | reverse complement strand
AACTCGTCGATCCCCTCCCAGACGTCGCTGATCAGGCAGGCGCCGGCGCCTGCCGCCTCGAACACGCGGGTCGCGGGCGACCAGCCGTTCGTCGCCATGCTCTCGCGCAGGACGTTGAGGACGGCGAGCGGCGTCGAGTTGAGGGCGTTGTGGTCGCCCGTCGGGACGTGGCCGAGCGCACGGACGTTGGCGGGCAGAGGCGCATCCTCCCAGCCGGCGCCGCCGAGCAGGAAACGCTGCCCGGGCGCGAGCTTCGCGGCGCGCAGGAAGAACTCCCGGACGCGCGCCTCGCGGTCGGGCAGCCGGTTGGCGAGGAAGGCGAGGTCGGCGGCGAAGCGCGCATCCGGCGGCACCGGATGGTGCGTCTCGGGATCGACCGCGTTGTAGACCGGCTCGCACTCGGGGGCGCCGAGCGCGCGGTAGCGGCGGCGGACCGGATCGCCGCCGCCGTAGGCGAGCACGAGGTCGTAGCGCGGGACGAGGGTGCGCAGCGGGTCGTCTTCGTCCGCCTCCAGCCGCGCGAGGGTCGCGGGCGCGTCGACGTCCCAGAGGACGGCGAGCCCACCGAGGCCCAGCACCGCCTCCTCGAGCAGCGCGTCTCCGACGCCGACCCCGCTCGCCTTGACGACGACGTCCGCGCCGCGCGCCTGCTCGATCGCCGCGAGCGCGCCGGCCTCGCCCGGGTCGTAGACGACGACCTCGGCCCAGTCCGGGTCGGCGAGGTCCCGGTGCTCCTGCCGGCCGAACGCGTCCGGCTCGTAGAAGGTCACCCGGTGGCCGCGCCGGTCGAGCCCGCGGATCAGGCCGCGGTAGTAGGTCGCCGCCCCGTTCCAGTACGACGAGACGAGCGAGCTGCCGAACCACGCGATCTTCACGCCGTCGCCTCCGCGGGCTGGAGCTCGCGGACGATCGCGAGCAGCTCCTCGACGCGGTGCGCGCACGTGTGGCGCCCGCGGATGGTCGCGAGGCCGTGCTGCGAGAGGTGCCGCGCCAGGTCGCCGTCGCGGAGCACGCGCGCGAGCTGCGCGTGCATCTCCGCGCCGTCCCGCGCGACGAGATAGTCCTCGCCGGCCGCGAACAGCCCCTCGGTGTCGTCCCACGGAGCGCTCACGAGCGGGATGCCGCAGGCGAGCGCCTCGAAGGGGCGAATCGTGGGTATCCCCGGGAGCGCCTGGACGTACGGCCGCCGCGGCACGTGCACGGTGACCCGGTGCGACGCGAACAGCTCGGGGACGCGGTGGTTCGCGACCCAGCCGCGGTAGGCGAGACCGGCCGCGGCGAGCTCCTGCCGCGCCCCGGGCGGGTAGCGGACGCCGTGGACGGAGCCGCGGAGGCCGAGCGCGCGCACCGGGCCGACGAGGAGCGCCCGCAGCTCCCGCGTCCGCTCGCCGTCGCCCCAGTTGCCGATCCAGACGAGGTCGCGGTCGCGCGGCAGGTCGAGCGGCCGGAAGAGCCGCGTGTCGGCCGCCTCGTGCCACGTCCAGGCGCGCCCGGCCCAGCCCCGCTCGAGGTAGAGGTCGCGGATGACGGCGCCGAACGCGAGCACGCCGTCGTACTCCGACAGGTCGTACCGCACCATCTCCTCCCGCCGCGTGACGGCGCGGTGGTGCGTGTCGTGGAAGAGCAGCCGGAAGGAGCCGGCGGCGCGCGCGCGACCCGCGCGGCGGACGAGCTCCGGGTCGCTCCACTCGTGGACGAGGACGAGGTCGGCCCCGTCGAGCGCCGCGTCGAGGTCGAGCGTGGCGAGCTCGTAGAGCACGCTGACTCCTGCCAGCTCCGGGAACGCGCGCCGGTAGTCCTCGAGCGCCGCCTCTCCTTGCTCGCGCAGGAGGTTCGTTCGGCTCCAGCCCTCGCGCGGCTCGTACGACACCACCTCGTGCCCGCGCGCCAGCAGCTCGCGCGCGACGCCCCGCAGGAAATGCGCGTTGCCGTGGTTCCAGTCGGACGCGAGGGAGTGACAGAAGAGGACGACCTTCATGCCGCGGTCTCCTGGCGGGCGGGGGAGGAGTACGCGCGGAGGTACGCCTGCGCCATCTGGTCGGCGCTGAAGGCGGCCGCGCGGGCGGCGGCGCGGCGCGCGTACTCGGCGCGGAGCGCGTCGTCTGCGATCAGCCGCCGCAGCTGCCGCTCGAGCGCGTCGTCGTACGCCGGGTCGGCGTAGAGCGCTGCGTCGGCCCACACCTCGCGCAAGCTCGCGATGTCGCCGAGCACGAGCGCGCAGCCGGCGTTCGCGGCCTCGAGGGCCGCGAGCCCGAACGGCTCGTATCGCGCCGGCGCCGCGAAGATCGCCGCGCGGGCGAGCATCTCGTCCATCTCGTCCCGTCCCAGGCGCCCGAGCGCCCGGACGCCCTCTCCGGCGTCGCCCTCGCCGGCGAGCGCGACCGGCCAGGGCAGGCGCGGCGCGACGCGGACGAGCGCCGCGGCGTTCTTCGCCTCGTCCCAGAGCCGCCCGGCGCCGAGGACGAACGGCTCCTTCAGCCGCTCGACTGGGCGGCGGTCGCTGCCGTTCGGGATCACGCGAGCCGGGCAGCGCGGCGAGTAGAGGCGGAGCAGCGCGTCGAGCAGAGCACGGGTCGGCGTGACGAGCAGGTCCGCGGCGGCGAGACCCGCGCGCACGGCGTCTCCGTAGCGCTCCCACTCCGGCCCCGCCGGCCCGCCGCGCACCGCCTCGTGCCAGGAGAGGACGTCGGAGTGGCCGGCGACGACCACCGGCGCGGGCCACGGCAGGCAGGCGTGGGCGTATCCGTTCAGGTGCACGACGTCGGGACGGACCTCCTCCGCCAGGCGCAGCAGCCAGTCGCCGGCCCGGTCGACGTCGTCCCACGGCTCCTCCATCCACTCGAGCGCGAACTCGCCGACGTGGATGCGACCGATGTGCGCGGAGCGCAGCTCGAGCTCCTGGGCGGCGCTCAGAGGGCCGCCCATCGTCGCGAGCGTCACCTGCACGCCGCGCGCACCGAGGGCGCGGCCGAGCTCGAGCGAGTACGTCCAGACGCCGCCCACGACGTCCGAGGTCATCAGGACCTTCACGGCCTCCTCCCGTAGACACGGTCGAGGACCTCGTGGACGCGGACGATCTCCTCTGCCGCGGGGTCGAAGCCGTGTCCTGCGGCGACACGGCGCGTCCACTCGAGGATCGCCCGGCCGCCCCAGTCGTCGGGCGGCGCGGCGAGCGTGCGCGTGATCGTCCCGTCGAAACGCTCGGCGGCGAAGTCGTAGAAGGAGCCGCCGACGTCGTGGAGCGCAGCCCCGCCGCGCTCGCCGTAGAAGCTCGCCTCGAGGACGCAATCGCGGCCGGCGGGGAGCCACCACGAGCACGCGAGGCGGAGCGTCGTCCCGCCCGCGATCCGCGCGTGGACTGCGGCGTAGCGCTCGAGCGGCTCACCGTGCAGCGTGCTCTCGAGCGTCTCGACTTCGGGAAAGCCGAGTGTCCAGAGGCCGAGGTCGACGAGGTGGATCCCGAGGTCGATCAGGCAGCCGCCCCCGGAGAGGGCAGGGTCGCGGAACCACGCCTTGTCCGGTCCGTACGCGTTGTGGAAGACGAGGTCGGCCGCGAAGACGTCGCCGAGATCGCCGGACGCGACGAGGTCGCGCACGCGTCGCGCGGCCTCGGTGGTCCGGTAGCAGAAGTCGACGGCGAGCGGCCGGTCGGCGGCGCGCGCCGCCTCGACCACGCGGCGGGCGGAGGCGGCGTCGAGCGCGAGCGGCTTCTGGCAGAAGACGGCGATGCCGCGCTCGAGCGCTGCGAGCGCCTGCTCTACGTGCAGCGCGCTCGGCGTCGCGATCACGATCCCGTCGAGGTCGGTGTCGAGCAGCTCGTCGAGCGAGCCCAGCGCTCCCTCGACGGCGGGATCGGCGACCGCGGCGACCTCGGCGACGCCGCTCGCCTGCACCGCCTCGAGCCGCTTGCGCCCGATCCACCCGACACCGAGGAAGCCGAGGCGCGGCCTCGTCGCGACCGCGCTCACGGGATCCTCACCACCGCCTTGACGAAACCCTCCGGTCGCGTCCGGAGCAGCTCGAACGCGTCGCCGACCCGCTCGAGCGGCAGCTCGTGCGTGAGCAGAGGATCGAGCTCGACGCGTCCGGACGTTGCCGCGTCGACGGCCGCGCGCAGGCCGCGGAGGTACAGCTGCGGGTCGCGCTCGTGGGCGTTGACGACGTCGAGGCCGCGCCAGTTCCAGCTCTGGAGGTCGAAGGTCCGCGGGCCGTCCTGGTGGTAGCCGGCGATCACGAGCCGCCCGCGCACGCGGCACAGCGAGCCTGCGACGTCCAGCGTCCCCTGCACGCCCGCAGCCTCGATCGCGACGTCGCAGCTCTCCGGCTCCGGCTCCGGCGGCGTCTCCGCGCCGAGATCCCGAGCGAGCGCGAGCGAGCTGTCGCGGCGCGAGAAGGCGAGCACGCGCGCGCCGGCGCTGCTCGCGAGCTGGACGAGCAGCAGCCCGAGCCAGCCGGCGCCGACGACGCCGACGGTGTCGCCGCGGCCGATCCCGCTGCGGGCGAACGCGTTGAGCGCGCACGCCGCGGCCTCGCCGGGGAACGGCATCCCGTCGAGCGCCGATGGCAGCGCCACGACCTCCCTCTCCGACACGACGGCGTACTGGGCGAACGCGCGTGGGGAGAGCACGGCGACGCGGCGGCCGCTCTCCACCTCCACGCCCCAGCCCTCGTGGCCGGGCGCGCCCGGGTCGAGCGGATAGGAGAACCAGGGACGGCCCTCCCAGAGCGGCAAGCTCGATGCGCAGACGCCACAGCCCTGCAGCCGGACGAGCGTCTCGCCGTGGCCGGGCTCGGGAGTCGGCTCGCGGACGAGCTCGAACCGGCCCGGCGCTGCGAGGCGAGCCGCGAGCATCGTCCGGACGGCGGTGCCCGCCGCCGCCGTCACCGCACAGACGCAGCTGCCGGCCGCGGCCGCGCATCCGCGGCGAGCCAGCGGTGGAGGTCGGCGATGCCCTCCGCGGCGCCGAGGGTCGGGCGCCAGCCGGTAGCGCCGCGGAGACGGGAGGTGTCGGAGACGTACCAGCGCTGGTCGCCCGCCCGCGCTTCTGCGAGCTCGACGATCGGCTGCCCGCCTTCCAGCTCCTCCGCCAGCCGCAGCACGTCGAGCAGGCTGACGGCGTTCGCGGGGCCGCCGCCGACGTTGTAGGCGCTGCCGGCGTGGCGGCCGGGCTCGGCCTCGACGCGGAGCATCGCGTCGACGAGGTCGCGGACGTGGAGGACGTCCCGAACCTGCGCCCCGTCGCCGTATACGATTATCGTCTCGCCGTCCCGCACCCGGAGGAGGAAGTGGGCGACCCAGCCCTGATCCTCGGTGCCGTGCTGGTGCGGGCCGTAGATGCAGCTCATGCGGAAGACGGTGGCGGGCAACCCGAACGTCCTCGCGTAGTCCAGGACGTACTGGTCGGCGCCGCCCTTCGAGCAGCCGTACGGCGTGCAGAAGTCGAGCGGTCGCTCCTCGCCGACCCCGCGCCGCCTCAGCACCTCGTCGCGCGGCAGCCAGCGGTCGCCGACGCGCTCGAGCTCGACGTCGCCGAGGGAGCCGTAGACCTTGTTCGTGGAGGTGAAGAGGAGCGGCGCCGGGCGCGAGAGCCGCCGCAGCTCCTCGAGCAGCGTGAGCGTGCCGAGGAGGTTGACGTCGAAGTCCTCGGCCGGATCCTCGAGGCTCGTGGTCACTGCGACCTGCGCGGCGAGATGGAAGACCGATTCGGCAGCGGCGACCGCCTCCCGGAGCGCGCCGACGTCCCGCACGTCGGCCCGTACAGCCTGGAGTCGGTCGCCGTGCCGAGCCTGGAGCCAGCGCAGGTTCCGCTCGACGCCGGGGCGGGCGAGGTTGTCGAGGACGACGACCCGCCGGCCCTGCTCGAGCAGCCGGTCGGCGAGGTTGGTGCCGACGAAGCCGGCGCCGCCCGTGACGAGCACGTGGCCGCGCCCGTTCGGCGCGCTGCGGTGGCCGTTGAGAGCGAATGACTTCTGCATCTACGCCCGCCGCTGTTTTCCGGGCGGGCGCGGACGAAACAATCGAAGTTGTCTTGGCTGGATCTATGACAACCGCGCTACGGCAGCGGAAGCGCGTCGAGACGGCGCTCGCCGAGCGGGGCTTCGCCGTGCTCCGTGCGGCGGTGCCACCCCAGGCAGTGGAGGATGCGCTACGGCATCTCCATCTGGACGCCGTCCGCAGGGGCCTCCCCGCGAACACGCTCGGCTCGTGGCTGTGGGCGGCCGACTGGTTCCCGCACCTGAAGTGGGACGAGCCGGTGGTCGACCTCGCCGGCTGGCTGCCCGAGGAGCTTCGCGACGGGGAGCTCTGCGATCCGCAGATCCTGCTCCAGCCGCCCGACGACTGCGGCGAGCAGGAGTTGGCGCCACACGTCGACGCGCTGCCGCCGTGGGCGGACGGCCGCGGCTACCTCCGCATCGTCGGCATCGCGCTCAGCCGGGCGCACGAGGCGAACGGCGGCCTCGTCGTCTGGCCGTTCGACGGAACGGCTCCGGAGGCGCTCGAGCTCGAGCCCGGAGACGCCGTCGTCATGCACCCACGGCTACCGCACGCGAGCGGCGTCAACCGCGAGGGATCGATCCGCTACGCCGTCTACTTCAGGTTCTTGCAGCCAGCCGCCTGAGCCGCCCGCCGCGTCCGCGCTTGCGCGGGAAGAGCCAGTGGCCGGCAGCCGCGCCGACGGCCCACACGACCACGGTCGCCCCGGCTAGCGTCCAGAAGCCGTGGATCCGGAAGCCGCCGACGATCTCGTCCGTCAGCAGCGCGAAGACGAGCGCTGCGACCACGAGCGTGCTCGCGGAGCCACCGACGGTGACGCCGGAGAACACCCACGCCGTCAGCGCGAGCGCGAGCGCGTCGACTGCCCGAGAGACCGCGAGGCGGAGCGCGAACGGCATGGGGCGATCGTAGCCCCGGCCGCGTCCCTGCTCCGTCGTGGGCGGAACCAGGCACTGCGCAAACCACGTCGCGTTCGCAGCCGAGATGCTTACGCTCTGTTGAAGCGGCGGGCTGCGTCTGCGCAACGTTCCAGGAAGGAGTCGACGTCGTCCCGACGCTCCGGGTAGACGTAGACGACGCAACGCGAGACTCCGGCCTGGGCGCATCGCTCGACCGCCTCCTCGTCGAGCTCCCACAGGAAGATGGTGACAGGAGCTGGGTCCCGTCCCGAGTCGCGGCAGAGCCGTGCCAGTTCTTTCATGTCGCCTTCAAGGTCGAGCTTGCCGCTCAGGACCGGGAACCACTCGTCGCCGTACTCCGCCACCCGCGCGAGGCCGCGTGGGCCATGGCTGCCAACCAGGATCGGCGGGTGCGGCTGTTGGAACGGCTTCAATCCCAACAGGACGGGTTCGAAGTCGACGAAGCGGCCGTGGAACTCGGCTTCCGGCTCCGT
This sequence comes from Gaiellaceae bacterium, assembly GCA_039583515.1. Taxonomy (GTDB): domain Bacteria; phylum Actinomycetota; class Thermoleophilia; order Gaiellales; family Gaiellaceae; genus Palsa-739. The sequence continues at coordinate 1,243 of JAVKST010000115.1, read as the reverse complement.
CCAGAGCGCCTTCAGTGCGAGCATCTTCTCCCGCATCACTTGCCAGCGAAGAGCCGGGTCGATGCCGTGATTTCCAATCTCCAGCTCGTCCCAACCAGGCGTCACGCCGAAGAGGAACCGGCCGCGCGAGATCTGGTCGAGCGTCGCGACTTGTTTCGCGAGAATGAGCGGGTCGTAGACGGCGACGTAACAGGCACCGGTCCCGAGCCCGATCCGCGACGTGACAGCCGACGCCGCTCCGAGGGCGACGAAGGGGTCGAGGAGATTGGCGTCCATCTCGTGCCCTTCCTGTTCAAGCAGCTCGCGTCGGCTGACCGTGAAGTGGGTGCGCTGAGTGAAGAAGAGCGACTCGAGGCCCGCATTCTCGACCGCCATCGCAAGGTCGGTCACCGCAACGGTGCAGTCGGTTATGTCCGCAGCGACGCCAATCTTCATGCGGCGAGTCTACGAACCTCTGCGCCCCAGTTGTAGGTCAGCGAGGGGGCCGCTGGCGATCGTCTGAGAGGGACATGTCGCTGTAATACAAACTCCGGCATTTGTGATACGCTTCGATCGTGAGGAGTATCCGTCTCGATCCTGAGCTCGACCGGAAGGTGCGGAAGGCGGCCGCCGTCAGAGGCGAATCAGTCTCGGCGTTCATCCGCAACGCTGCCTCCAAGCAAGCTGAAGAGACGCTGGCGGAGCGAGGCCGCGAACGGTTTCGCGATGTTGCCGGCACCGTTCGTGGCGGCGGCGGAAGGGCGAGACGGACCGGCGAGGCATTCGTCGAGATCGTGGCCCGTCCAGGCACCGGCCGGTGACGCTGACCGACGCGGGGCCGCTGGTCGCGATCATCGACGCAGACGAGTCCGACCATGAGGCCTGCCTCGAGACGCTCGACGGACTCCCGCTTCCGATGGTCACGACCTGGCCTGCCTTCACGGAGGCGATGTACCTCCTCGGGCGCGCTGGAGGTATCAAGGGCCAGCAAGCACTCTGGCGCCTGGTGCAGACCGATCGGCTCGTCGTGGCTGACCTCTCACCCACCGCCGTCGAGCGGAGCGCGCGCGTGATGGGTCAGTACGCCGAGCGTCCGATGGATCTGGCCGACGCGACGCTCGTCGCCTACGCCGAGGAAAGCGGCCACCGCACCGTGTTCACGCTCGATTCCGACTTTGGCATTTATCGCTTCCGCGGCCGCCAGCGGTTCGAGACGATCCCTCGAGGATGATGGTTGCGCAATGTCAGCGGCCGCGGTCCGCGA
>JAVKST010000114.1:0-8795 GCA_039583515.1 Gaiellaceae bacterium | reverse complement strand
TCGATCTTGGTGTAGATGCCGAGGTTGCCGATGATCCGCGTGATCGGATCCCACGACATCTCGACCAGGTTGCGCTGTTCAGGCTCGATGCGTTCCCGCGTGGTAGCCACCGTCAGTCCCCCCTCTCGTTGCCCCAGCGCGGCTCGTAGCCGGACGTGAGCTCGGGTCGGTTGTGGCGCCACTTCGGCTCCTTGTTGGCGCCGTGGTTCGTGATCCCGCGCATAGCACGGATGAACGGCCCGTACGGGGCGAGCAGCATCGAGGAGAGCGAGCCGCCCGGCGGCGCGTCCATGAACGGCATGAACCGGTCGGGGAAGCCCGGCATCGTGCAGCCGATGCAGATGCCGCCCACGTTGGGGCAGCCGCCCAGCCCGTCCATCCAGCCGCGCTTGGTGACATTGCAGTTGACGACCGGCCCCCAGCAGCCGATCTTGACCTGGCACTTGGGGCTGTTGTAGTCCTTGGCGAAGTCGGCCTGCTCGTAGTAGGCGGCCCGGTCGCAGCCCTCGTGCACCGTCTTTCCGAACAGCCACTGCGGCCGCAGATGATCGTCGAGCGGGATCACCGGCGCCAGCCCCGCCGCCTGGTAGAGGACCCACGTCAGCGTCTCCATGAAGTTGTCCGGCTGCACTGGACAGCCCGGGATGTTCACGATCGGGAGCCCGCCCGCCGAGCGGAAGTCCCAGCCCAGGTAGTCGGCGAGGCCCATGCAGCCGGTCGGGTTGCCGGCCATCGCGTGGATGCCGCCGTACGTCGCGCAGGTGCCGACCGCGACAACCGCCCAGGCCTTGGGCGCGAGCTGGTCGATCCACCAGTTGAGCGTCAGCGGCTCGCCGGTTGCGGGGTCGTTCCCCATCGACGTCCAGTAGCCGTCGCCGTTGATCTGCTCGTTGGGGATCGACCCTTCGACGACGAAGATGAACGGCGCGTCGAGCTCCCCGCGCGCCGCCTGGAAGAACGGTGCCAGGAACTCGTCGCCGCCCAGAGTCGGCGACAGCACCTTGTTGTGCAGATGCACCTTCGGCAGCGCGGGAACGTTGCCGTTGACGACGTCCTCGATCCGTGGCAGCTGCGCGGCCGTCACCGACACGGTGTCGCCGTCGCAGCTCATCCCCTCGGACGTCCAGAGAATGTGGATCTCCTCGAACCCCGGCGCGGGCTGGATCTCCTCGTAACCTGGGAACGCTCTACTTGCTTCCAACGCACTCGACCTCCTCCAGCTCCAGCGCAACCACTCGAAACTCCTCGCCCTGCGTCACGTCCACCTCGAACCCACCGCAGCGAGCGCAGGCGACCGGCAGCGCGTCCAGCTCACTCGACTCGCCGCAGCCCCGGCATGCCAAGCGCACCGGAAGCTCTTCGAGCGCGAGCTCGGCCCCTGCGACGGTGGTTCCCTCCGCGCAGAGCTCGAACGCGAACGCGAGGGCTTCCGGCACCACCTGGCGTAACCGCCCCACCTCGAGCTCCACCCGTGCCACGCGGCGGCCGTGCGCGTGCTCGCTTGCGATTCGCACGATCGCATCCGCGAGCGCCAGCTCATGCATCGCCGGCCGGGGTGGGGGGCTCGGAGGGCTCCGAGACACCCGAAGGTCCGGGCTCGCTCTCGACCGCGCCAGCGGCCTGAAGCGCCAGGTCGTAAGAAGCGGCCAGCTTCTCGGCCGCCTGGCGCTCGTTGACCAGGATGCGGTCGCACATCGTCACGGTCTCCTCGTCGCCGGCACGCTCCGCGACCCGTTTCAGCAGCTCGTAGGCGGCGATCTCGAAGTTCTCGAAGCCGTACGCGACGGCCAGCAGCTTCGCCGGCGTGTGCTTCTGCGCGACGACACCGCTGCCGAGCGCGAGCGCGCTGATTCTCCCGCCGAGGTCCTTCAGCAGCGAGCGCGAGCCCTCGTGTGCCTCCAGTCGCGCCTCGACCATCTCCAGGTGCCGCTGCGTCTCGGCGACGTGGCCCTGGTAGAGCGACTCGAGCTGCGGGTCGCCGGCGACCTGCACCGCAGCTCGCAGTGTGGTCAGCGACTGCTTCTCCATCGCGTGCGCGTCGGCGAGGCCGTCGACGACCTCCTGCTCGAGCTTCTCGTGCTCCGTCTCCGCGGCCATGCATCTCTCCTTTCAGCAGATCCTCGGCAGAGGGTCCCCGACGAGCATGTCCATCACCCGCCGGCCTCCGAATCCGGTCTCCACGAGCACGAGCCCCGGCGGCTCGGCCCGCACCTCTCCTACGTCCGAGGCCAGCTCACAGCCGGGGACGGCTCGAAGCGCGGCAAGTGCCGCATCTCCGGCCTCTGGCGCCACGAAGACGACAAACACGCCCTCGTTCGCAACGTACATCGGGTCGATGCCGAGGATCTCGCAGGCCCCGCTCACCTCCTCGCGCAGCGGCACGAACGCTTCGCGCACGACCATCCCCACCCCCGACGCGACCGCGAGCTCGTTCAGGACCGAGGCGACGCCGCCTCTGGTCGCGTCGCGCAGGCAACGGAGCGATCGGCCCGCCGCCTCGAGCAAGGCGTCGACGGCCGGCCAGAGGGAACGGGTGTCGGACTCGACTGGTGCGTCCAGCTCGAACTCGCCGCGGGCGAGCATCACCGCGGTCCCGTGGTCTCCGATCGGCCCGGAGACGATGATCCTGTCGCCCGGCCGGAGCGCCCGTGAGTCGAGCGACGCGCGAGGGTCGAAGCGGCCGAGTCCGGCCGTCGTCACATACATCCCGTCGCAACGGCCGCGCTCGACGACCTTGGTGTCCCCGGCGATCACCCGGACACCGGCGGTTGCGGCCGCTCGCGCGATTGCCTCCACCTCGGCCCGCAGCTCTTCCGCGGGCAGGCCTTCCTCGAGGACGAGTGAGAGCGTCAGCGCGAGCGGCCGGGCACCGCCGACCGCCAGGTCGTTGACAGTGCCGTTGACTGCGAGCTCTCCGATCGAGCCGCCCGGGAAACGGAGCGGCTTGACGACGAAGCTGTCCGTCGTGAGCGCCATCCCGTCCACGGCAGCGGCGTCATCGAGCGTTTCGATGCCGAAGGCCGGCGCAAGCAGGCCCTCGATCAGCGCCAGCGTGGCCTTGCCGCCGGCGCCGTGCGCCATCGTGATCTGCGCGTCGCGGAACCGCGCGGGCCTCGTCCGCACCCGCTCGATGAGCGCAAGCGCTTCCTGCTCGCGCGTGGCGCTCACACGGCCACCTTCTCGCGGGCGAAGCGGCCGAAGTTGTAATACGCGGCGCAGGCGCCCTCGGAGGAGACCATGCAGGTGCCGATCGGACGCTCGGGCGTGCAGGCCGTCCCGAACACCTTGCACTCCCAGGGCTTGATCACGCCCTTCAGCACCTCGCCGCACTGGCATGCCTTCGGGTCCGCGACGCGGACGCCCGGCACCTGGTAGCGCTTCTCCGCATCGAGGTCGGCGAACTCCTCGCGCAGGGCGAGCGCGCTGTGCGAGATGAAGCCGAGCCCGCGCCACTCGAAGTGCGGCCGCAGCTCGAACACCTCCCCCAGCACCCGCAGCGCCGCCGGATTCCCTCCGTACGGGACGACCCGCTTGTACTGGTTCTCGACTACGCAGCGCTTCTCCGCGAGTTGGCGGAGCACCATGTGCACAGACTGCAGGACGTCGAGCGGCTCGAAGCCGGAGATCACGACCGGCTTCCCGTAGTCGGACGGCAGGAACTCGAACGGCCGCGCGCCGACGACGGTGCAGACGTGGCCGGGACCGATGAAGCCCTCGAGGCGCAGGTCGGGCGACTCGAGCAGCGCCCGCAGCGGCGGCACGATCGTTACGTGGTTGCAGTAGACGAAAAAGTTCCGGATGCCCTCTGCCCGCGCCCGCAGCAGCGTGAGCGCGGTGGAAGGCGCGGTCGTCTCGAAGCCGACGGCGAAGAAGACGATCTCGCGCTCCGGGTTCTCGCGGGCCAGCCGCAGCGCGTCGAGCGGCGAGTAGACCATCCGCACGTCCGCGCCTTCCGCCTTCGCGTCGAGCAGTGAGCCGCGCCCGCCGGGGACGCGCAGCATGTCGCCGAAGCAGGTGAAGATCACCTCCGGACGCAGCGCGACCGCGATCCCGTCGTCGACGCGGCCCATGGGGATGACACACACCGGGCAGCCGGGGCCGTGCACGAGCTCGACGTTCTCCGGCAGGAGATCGGCGATGCCGTACTTGTAGATCGCGTGCGTGTGGCCGCCGCAGACCTCCATCACCTTGTAGTGGCGTCCCGGCTCGACCGTGGCGAGGATCTCCGCCGCGAGCGCCCGTCCAAGCTCGGCATCCCGGAACTCCTGGCTGTACTTCACAGCTTCACCAGCGCCACGCCGGCGTGAACGAGCAGCTCGTCGCCTGGTTCCACGTCGCCGACGAGCTCGGTCATCACCTCGGCGCCGTCACAGAAGACCGTGCCCGCGCGGATCTCGGTGACGCGCATCGGCACACCCTCGTCGGAGCAGGTTACGCAGTGGCTGTCAGGGCAATCGGTCACTGAATGGCGCTCGCCTTGAGGTCCTCGAGCTCCTGCTCGTAGGCCTCGCCCATCCGCTGCAGCAGTGCGAGGGTCGCCTGCGCCTCCGCCTCGTCCACCTTCGAAAGCGCGAAGCCGACGTGGATCAAGACCCAATCGCCCGACTCGACGCCCCCGTCCAGCAGACCGACGTTGACGTTCCGGCGCACGCCCGCGACCTCGACCCGTGCGAGATCGTTCCCCTCATCGGCGACGTCGACAACCTGGCCAGGGATCGCGAGACACATCAGCGGCCCGCCTCCACTACCCGCGCCCGGTCGAGAGAAACGCAACCGGATTCATCAGCCGCCTCCGAGCGCGGCGCCCGCGTAGAAGAGGCCGAAGAGAAAGGACGCGGCGGCGAGCGTCGGCACCGCCTGCCCCAGCCGCCGCTCGACCCGCGGCAGCCCGAGCGCGAGCCCGAAGCCGGTCGAGAGCAGCGCCATCGACACGGCCGCCGCGCCCGCGAAGAAACCGAGCGCGACCAGCGCCTCGGGGCGACTGCGGATCCCGGCAAGCAGGAGGAGCGCGACACCGGCCGAGCCGCCGACGCCGTGCACGACGCCGATCCCGTACGACTGCAGCGGCGAGCGAGCCGCGTGGGCGTGGCCATGAGCGCGGCCGCCGTCATGCGGGTGCAGATGCCGGTGGACGGCTTTTCCATGCCGATGCGCATGGGCGTGGAAGGCGCCCGTTCGCCACCGCAAGAAGAGCCGCACAGCGAGCAACATGATCAAGAGCCCGATCAGCGCCTCGGCCCCCTCGCCGACCGGTCGGGGCAGCAGCGCGGCGAGGAGGACGAATGGTATGCCGAGCGCCACCAGCGAGGTCGCGTGGCCGAGGCCCCAGGCGAGGCCGAGCCTCGCAGCCCGCCATGCCCGCCGCTCCCGCTCGCCCGCAACGAGGGTCGAAACGGCGACGAGATGGTCCGGGTCGCTGGCATGGCGCAGCCCGAGCAGCAGCGCCACGGCGAGCACGACGACTGGATTTCCCCCACGGCCCAGATCCGCGATCAGGTGGTCGAGCCCGAACACGGCACCCTGCTTTCCTGGACTCGCCGATGATTACAAACATGGAGCGGCGGAGGATCCGGGTGCGAGGCATCGTCCAAGGCGTCGGCTTCCGCCCGTTCGTCTACACCCTGGCCCGCCGCCACGGCCTCGCGGGGTTCGTCCTCAACGACGGCGAGGGCGTCACCGTCGAGGCGGAGGGGGAGCCGGAGCGGCTGGACGCCTTCTCTGCCGCACTGCGCGTCGAGGCGCCGCCGCTCGCCCGCGTCGAGGAGATCCTCTCCGTGCAGGTGCAGCCGCGCGGCGAGCGAAGCTTCGGGATTCTCCTCAGCGCCGCGACGGGCCGCAGCGCGCTGATCCCGGCCGACGTCGCCACCTGCGACGAGTGCGTGCGAGAGCTTTTCGACCCCAGCGACCGCCGCTACCGCTACCCCTTCGTCAACTGCACGCAATGCGGCCCCCGCTTCACGATCGTCACCGGTGTTCCTTACGACCGGCCGCTGACGACGATGGCCGAGTTCCCGCTGTGCGACGAGTGCCGGCGCGAGTACGAGGATCCCGGCAACCGACGGTTCCATGCCGAGCCCGTCTGCTGCCCCGCCTGCGGGCCTCAGCTCTCGCTGCCTCTCGAGGACGCGGTCGAGCGGCTTCGGGTCGGCCAGATCCTCGCGGTGAAGGGCCTGGGCGGCTACCACCTCGCCTGCGACGCCGCAAACGAGGAGGCGGTGGCACGCCTGCGCGCCGGCAAGGTGCGCGAGGACAAGCCGTTCGCGGTGATGACGACCCAGCCCGGGGAGCTCGCCGCGCTCGAGCCCCGAGAGGAGGCGTTACTCCGCTCTCGCGAGCGACCGATCGTGCTCGTCCGGCGCCACGCGGATGCCGCCCTCTCCCCCTCGGTCGCACCGGCGACGGACTGGCTCGGGCTGATGCTCCCGTACACGCCGCTCCACCACCTTCTCTTGCATGACTTCGGCGGACCTCTCGTGATGACGAGCGGCAACCGCTCCGACGAGCCGATCGCCTTCGACGACGGCGAGGCGCGGCAGCGGCTCGGCGACATCGCCGACGCCTTCCTCACCCATGACCGTCGCATCCACCGCCGCTGCGAGGACTCCGTGCTCCGCGCGCGGTTCCCGGTGCGCCGCTCGCGCGGCTTCGTCCCCGTCGCGCTGCCCTTGCCCGTCGCCGCCGAGCGGCCGCTCATCGCGGCGGGGGCCGAACTCAAGAGCACCTTCTGCGTAGCGCGGGGAGGCCAGGCGTTTCTCTCTGCGCACCTCGGCGACCTCGAGAGCGAGGCCGCATACACCGCCTTCGCCACCGACCTCAACCTCTACTTGCAGATGCTCGACGTACGGCCGGAGCTCGTCGCCCACGATCTTCACCCCGAGTATCTCGCGACCAAATGGGCGCTCGAGCAAGAGGTGGAGCTCGTCGGCGTCCAGCACCACCACGCGCACGCTGCCGCCTGCCTCGCGGAGCACGCCGAGACGGGGCTGGCGCTCGCCCTCGTCTTCGACGGCACCGGCTACGGCACCGACGGAACCCTCTGGGGCGGCGAGCTCCTCCGCTGCGACCTCGGCTCGTTCGAGCGCATCGATCACCTCCAGCCTGTGCCACTGCCCGGCGGCGAGGCGGCGATCCGCGAACCATGGCGGACCGCGGCTATCCATCTCGAGCGCGCAGGATTGGATGTGCCATGGCCGGCCTGGCAGCAGGTGCGGAAGGCGCTGACCGTCAACGCTCCACTCTCGTCCGGGATGGGAAGGCTCTTCGACGCCGTTGCAGCCACCCTCCGCGTTCGCGAAAGCGTGACCTACGAGGGCCAGGCCGCGATCGAGCTCGAGCAGCTCGCCGGCGAACTCGAAGCGGAGCCCTATCCTTGGCGTTTCGGCAACGGCGCGGAGCTCGTCGCGACGTGCAGTGCCGAGCTGTGCGACGGACGGTCGCGACGGGAGATCGCGGCAGCATTCCACGAGACGATCGCGCTAGCCGCCGCCGAGGCGTGCGCGGAGGTCGCCGAGCCGCGCACCGTCGTCCTCTCCGGCGGTACGTTCCAGAACCTCCGCCTGCTCGCCTCAACGCGCCGCCGCCTCGAGCAACTCGGCTTCCGCGTGCTCGAGCACCGCCACGTCCCGCCGAACGACGGAGGGATCAGCTACGGCCAAGCCGCGGTGGCTGCAACACGATCTTGAGCACCGGTGCGAGCTCCGCTCTTCCGCCAGCCGCCTACCGGCGCAGATCGACCTAACCAGGCCGCTTACGCCCAGGTCGGAGCGGGACGACCTTGTTCGGGAGGTGCTCTTTCGGGCGTTTCTGCTCGTCTTGTCGTCGCTCGCGATCTGCGGCGACCCTGGCGCGTATCGCCCGAGCACGCTCGATGGTTTTGCGAGCGTCCCCGAACAGGTCCGTGGAAGGACCGCTGTCGTCCATCGGGGTTTACTGTTGCGTTCCCGTTGAAGGTGAAACCCGGCCTGGCGCAAGCGGTCGCGATGCGCCCGGGAGGCATCCGTCTGTCGCTGTTCGTGACTCGGTTGATCCGCCGGGCTCCGCGGGCGTAGGGTCTCTAGAAGGATCAGCGACTGAAGGAGGGCGGCATGGTAGATGCTCGCGAGATCGGCCAACGCTTCATCGATGCGTTCAATGCGCACGACGAGGCTCGCCTCCGTGAGCTGAACGCCGACAACGCCGTGTTCGAGGCGCCTGGCGACGTGAGGGTCGAGGGGCGTGACGCGGCGACGGAGTACGCGATGGCCTGGCTGCGCGCTTTCCCGGATGCACGGATGAGCGTCCACAACGAGCTGGCGGCCGGCGATTGGGTGGTTCAGGAGTTCACCTTCACCGGCACCCACGACGGCACGCTCATGTCCCCCGCAGGCGAGATTCCGGCGACGCACAAGGCCCTTGCCGGGCGCGGCGTGCAGATCTTCCGGGTCGAAGGAGAGACCGTTGCCGACACGCGGCTTTACTTCGACCAGGTTCAGGTGATGACTCAGCTCGGCCTGATGCCAGAGCCGGCCACTGCGTGAGTTCAGCGTGAGCGCGGGCGACCGCGCTCACGCGCCTCTTTCCGCCATCGCGACCGGTTACTTGTCGCTCAGGTCGGCGAGGACTTCGAACTCGGCCGTCGCGGGTTGCGGATCGAGGCTTCGTCGAACCGTCCAGTTAGATGCTCCATCTCCCGCTGGTCGACTGTTGTGCCGGCGAGGGCGTCCGCTGTGTCGTTTCCGGGGTCGGTAGGTTCGTGGCCGTGGAGGTACAGCCGTCGGCTGAGCGGGACGAGTGGTTGGCGCCGTCGCGTCGGTTCT
>JAVKST010000113.1:0-8821 GCA_039583515.1 Gaiellaceae bacterium | reverse complement strand
CTAGTTGGCGCGTCTAGTTGAGGCTCGGGTCCTCCGGCATCCGCGCGACGAGCTCGTAGATGCCGCCCTTGCGGCGGAGGACGTCGGCCCACAGCTCCTCAGGCGCGTCCGTGAAGGCGTCGTCCGCGTGCGCGGGCTCGAGGATCCAGTCGTCGCGCGCGAGCTCGTCCTCGAGCTGTCCGGCGCCCCAGCCGGAGTAGCCGGCGAAGACGCGCCGGCGGAGGGTCAGCGGCGCGATCTCGTCCGGCTCCTCGAGCGAGGGGAAGCCGATCGAGCCGAAGAGTGGCACCGCCGCGTCGTCCGGGTCGAGGAACTCGCCGAGCACGAGTACCGCCTCCGGCTCGACCGGGCCTCCGACCCAGACCTGGTCGCCGTCGTCGACGACCGTTTCGAGCGCAGGCACCCCCGCCGCCACCTCGACCGGCGAAGGGCGGTTGAGGACGAGCCCGGCCGCGCCCTCGTTCGTGTGCTCGGTCAGGAGGACGACGGCGCGGCGGAAGGTCGGGTCGAGAAGGCCGGGCGAGGCGACGAGGAGATGTCCGCGCAGGGTGTCCACGGGGCCATTGTGCCTAGAAGGCTCGCACCGGCAGGTTGCGCGTGACGAGGAGGCGCCGGCGCCGACTGCACCTCCGCCGTTCGGGAGCATCCTGTTCCCGGACGGGCGGCCCGACCTCGGTGGGGTCCGGTCCTTGACCGGCGACGGTCGAGCCCCGGCTGCGTTCATCGCGCGGCGCCGCAGCGGCGAAGCGCCTAAGCTCAGCTGATCGTACCTGTGCTTGGCTTCGTCACTCACGCGGCACGCGCGACGCGGGTCGCCGCCGGCGATAGGCGCATCCCCCGGCCGGTCAGATGGGTCGCCGCTCTGGCGCTTCTCCCGATTCCCGGACCGATCGACGAGATCGTGCTCATCCTCGTGTCCGTGCCGCTCTTCTTGTTCTATCGTCGGCCCCTGCTCGAGGCGTGGAGGTCAACCCGGCTGTAGCAATGGCCGCTGATCGTCCATTGTCGGAACTTGGCTCCGGGCCGGGGGATGCCCTCGCGCCCCTGCCGGGCTGCTCGTCGCTCTGCGGAATCGGGCCGCAAGAGGGGGGCTCGGCCGCTCGACGACCGCGAGCGCCTGCGGAGCAGGCGGCGACGCTAGCCGTGTGCAGGAGTCAACGCCACGAGCAGGCCGCCGTCGTCGTCGAGCGCGGGGAAGAAGTCGCCGGTGATGCGCTTGAGCTGACCGCCGCGCGTGCGCAGCTCGAGCTGCTCGTTCAGCCGCCGCACGCCCCACTCGAGCGCGAGCTTGACCGGGTTCTTCTCCTCCTCGAACCCCTGCAGGCCGAAGGCGTCGAGGACGTCGGCTCCGAGCACCTCCCGTTCGCTCCAGCCGCTCAGCTCGAACACGCCGCGGCCGAGCGCGAGGATGCGTCCCTCCTGGTCGCACGTGACGAAGCCGGTCGTCGGCGCGGGGTAGTAGTCGTCCATCAGCTCGAAGAGGAAGCCGAAGCCGCAGTGGTGACACGAGACCGCCTCGTCGAAGAGGCCTTCCTTCCGGTCGATGTCGATCGACCGCTCCTTGCAGTTCGGGCAGATGAAGTGGGGCACCGAGCCCAGGGTAGCCCCGTCAGAACCACCGCTTGCGGCGGAACCACCAGAGCTGCAGGAGCGTCGTGCCGACGATCACGCCCCACGACCACGAGTAGGCCGACGATGAAGGTCGGCAGCAACAGCAGCGACGCGACCGCGGCAGGAACTTGTCGTAGGTCGCGCATCGGGCTGAGCGTGCGCCGGATGTGGAGGAGGTCGTGGCGCAGCGTCGAGATCCGCGTCCGCGTCCGCGATCTCGTCGAGGGTAGACGCTGTCCTCGTGCTGTGGCGGCGCGAGCAGCTGCGCGAGCGCCGTGTGGGCGAGCTCTTTCGGTGCGGCCGCGCGCAGCTCCTCCGGCGTCGGGTCGAGCAGGTCGATCCAGTTCCCGGCCGTCGCGGCGCGGATTCGCCGCGCCGCGGCCTACACCCGCGTCGGCTCGGCCTCCGGACGCGGGGCCGTCAGAGCCGTGTCGGGATGACCCTCCTCCGCCGCCAGGAACCGCTCCGCGTCGAGGGCCGCCATACAGCCGCTTCCCGCGGCGGTCACCGCCTGGCGGTAGACGTGATCCTGCACGTCGCCGGCCGCAAAGACGCCCGGGACGTTCGTCTCGGTCGTGCCGGCCTTCGTGACGAGGTAACCGTTGGCGTCGTGATCGAGCTGGTCGACGAAGAGCTTCGTGTTCGGGTCGTGACCGATCGCGATGAACAGCGCTCCCGCCTCGACCTCCTCCAGCTCGTCCGTCTCGGTGTTGCGGAGGCGAAGGCCGCTGATCGACTGCTCGCCGAGCACCTCCTCGACGACGTACGGCGTCTTGAGCGCGACCTTCTCGTTCGTGCGCGCGCGCTCGACCATGATCTGCGAGGCGCGGAACTCGTTGCGCCGGTGGACGAGCGTGACCTTGTAGCCGAACCGCGTGAGGAAGAGCGCCTCCTCGAACGCGGTGTCGCCGCCCCCGACGACGAAGATGTGCTTGTCGCGGAAGAACGCGCCGTCGCACGTCGCGCACGCCGACACGCCGCGTCCCTTGAGCCGCTCCTCCGAGTCGAGCCCGAGCCAGCGGGCGCTCGCCCCCGTCGCGACGATCACCGACCGGGCGCGGTACCCGTCGTCGCCGACCCGGACGCGGAACGGCCGCTCGGAGAAGTCGACGGTCGTCACGTCGTCGGTGAGGAACTCGCTGCCGAAGCGCTCCGCCTGACGGCGGAACTCGGCCATCATCTCCGGCCCCATGATGCCGTCCGGGTAGCCTGGGTAGTTCTCGACGTCGCTCGTGATCATGAGCTGGCCGCCCCAGTTGAAGCCCTCGATCACCAGGGGGTCGAGGTTCGCCCGCGCCGCATAGAGTGCTGCGGTGTAGCCGGCGGGCCCGCCGCCGACGATGATCAGGTCACGCACGTCCGTCACTCGGTTCCTTTCTCGCAGAAGTCCTCTCTGTATTAAACGATCGGCGTCGGAGGTTCGTTCCCGGCGCGCATGGAATCCGGCGCGAGGGGGAGAGGCGAGCCGTGGTCGGTTCGGTCACATGGGAGCAGCTGCGCGAGCTTGCGGGCTTCCGTGCCGAGCACGGGTGCGCGGTGAGCCTGTATCTCGGCCTCGATCCGAGCGAGGTTCCCACGGCGGGCGATCTCGCGACGCGCACGCGGTCGCTGCTCGGGCGCGCCGAGCGGCAGCTCGACGAGAGGCGCGCGAAGCTCGGCCACGAGGAGCGGACGGCGCTCGAACGCGACCTCGAGCGGATCGGGTCGTGGTTCGAGAGCGAGTTCAGCCGCGAGGGGGTTCGCGGCGTCGTGCTCTTCGCGGCGGGGCTCGACAACCTCTTCACGCCGCTCCTGCTGCCGGCGGCGGTCGAGGACGACGCGCGGATCGCGCCGCAGCTCTATCTCGCGCCTCTCGTCCGCGTCGTCGGCCGGGGCGACGGCGCGCTTGTCGCCTACGTCGGCCGCGAGCGCGGGGACGTCTACCGCCTGCGCGGCGGCCAGCTCTCGCCGCTCGTCGACGAGAGCACCGAAGTGCCCGGCCAGCACGACCAGGGCGGCTGGTCGCAGGGGCGATACGAACGCCACATCGAGAAGGTCGTCGACCGGCACCTGCGCGACGTCGCGGACGCTCTCGACCGCTGCGCACGCCGGCTGCGGGACGTGCGCGTCGTGCTCGCCGGCCCGGAGGAGACGCGCTCGGGCTTCGAGGAGCTGCTGTCGCCGGAGGTGCGCGGCGCGCTCGTCGGCTGGGTGGCCGCGGAGGCGCACGTCGACGGCCCGCGCCTGCTCGAGGCGGCCGAGCCGCTGCTCGAGGAGTGGCGCACGGGCCGCGAGGAGGAGCTGCTCGACCGCTGGCGCGAGGAAGCTGCGCGCGACGGCCGCGCGGCGACCGGCTGGGAGGAGACGCTGCAGGCGGCTTCCGACGGGCGTGTCGAGCTGCTGCTCGTCCAGGACGGCGTCGACCGGCCCGCGTACGAGTGCCCCGCCTGCGGCCGCGCGCAGCTGACGAACGGCACGTGCCCGCTCGACGGCACGACGCTCGACCCTGCAGAGACGGGCCTCGATCTCGCCGTCCACCAGACGCTCACGCACGGCGGCACGGTCGAGCTGATCGGCGAGGAGCACCGCGACCTCGAGCCGGTCGGCGGCGTCGCGGCCCTTCTGCGGTTCTAGCCCGGCCTCAGGCCGCGTCGGCGCGTGGCAGCGCCGGCGGCTCTGCGGCCCCGGCCTCCACCTCGAGATCGGCGGCACGCTCGAGCTTCGTCTCGAACCTGTCGAGGCGCTTGTCGGCGTCGGCGTACTTGCTCTGCGCGCGGGAAAGGTGCGTCCCGACGAGCTCGAAGTCCTCGCGGAACTTCCCGAAGTCCTTCTGCAGCGCAGCGCAGTAGGCCATCACCTCGTGAGCGGTCTGCTCGATCTGCAGCCCCTTGAGCCCCATCGCGATCACCTGGAGGTAGGCGGTGAAAGTCGTCGCCGACACCGGGAAGACCCGCTTCTCGTGCGCGTACCCCAGCAGCTGGCCGGTCTTGCCGCAGGCGAGCTCGTAGTAGATCGCCTCCGCCGGCAGGTACATCAGCGCGAAGTCGTAGGTGCCCTCCGCAGGCAGGATGTACTTCGCGGCGATCGCGTCGATGTGCCCCTTCACGTCGCGCGCGAATGCCTTTTCGTGCAGCTGCCCCTGCGCGTCGTCCTCGGCCGCGACCATCAGCTCGAAGTTGTCGAGCGGGAACTTCGAGTCCACGGGGACGAGCTTGTCGACACGGATCACGGCGTCGACGCGGTCGCCTGTCGAGAACGTGTGCTGCATCGTGTAGGCGTCCGGCGGCAGCCGGTCGCGGAGGAGGTTCTCGAGCAGCAGCTCGCCGAAGCCGCCGCGGGCCTTCGGCGGCCGAAGCGCCTGCTCGAGCCGCGCGAGATCCTGCGCACGCGCGATCATCGTCTCGGTCGCCTTCGTGACCTCGCCGAGACGCTCGTGGATGCGCGACGTCGTCGCAGTCGACTCCGTCAGACGCGTGTTGAGCGTCTTCTCCATCCCTTGCAGGCGGA
Source organism: Gaiellaceae bacterium (assembly GCA_039583515.1). Classification (GTDB taxonomy): domain Bacteria; phylum Actinomycetota; class Thermoleophilia; order Gaiellales; family Gaiellaceae; genus Palsa-739. The sequence goes on along the minus strand of JAVKST010000113.1, from coordinate 3,724 downwards.
GCTCGACCTGCGCGTTCCGCTGCGACAGCTCGCTCGCCGTCTGCTCGCGCAGCGTTGTCAGCTCGCCGCGCAGGAGGCGGGGGAGGAGGATGCCGACCGCGGCGAGCACGGCGAGAACGAGCGCGATCAGGAGTCCAACGATCATGGGGCGCAGAAGCCTAGAGACCGTGTCGGACGGAGCACGAAGAAGCCGGCTCCGACGAACCCGTGAGTCCATCGGAACCGGCTCGCAGAGCCTAGTAGGACGCCGGCGCCGAGGTCAAGCAGGAAAAAGCCGCTGTTTGCGGGCTTTTGCGCGGTCTACTTGCCGAGCGCGGTGTCGAGCGCGCTGAAGAGCGTCGCCGAGTCCGTCGGGCTCGTGATGTTGACGAGCTGCGGCTTCGAACCGGGTCTCTGGACGTACAGCGTCGGCGTCTGGTTCACCTTGTCCTGCGTCATGAGCGCGTCGAAGTGCTTCGCCTGCTGCGACACCGCGGACGACCCCTCGTCGCTGACGAGCTTCTGGACGTTCATGCCCGGGATGCTCTCAGCCGCCTGCTCGACCATGCTCTGGCTGAGCCAGCCGGTGTTCTCCGTCTGCTGGTTGTCGTAGAGGATCTGCGCGAAGTCGAACGCCTTGTCCTGCTCGGCGGCGGCGAGCATCGCCGAGCGGCCGCGGATGGAGTCGGGGCCGATGAAGGCGATCGGCCGCACCTCGATCTTGACCTTCCCGTTGCGCACGTACCGCGAGACGACGGACGGCATCAGCTGCGTCTCGAACTCGCGGCAGAACGGGCACTGCAGGTCGATGTACTCGATCAGCGTCACGGAGGCTTTCGGCGAGCCGAGGATGTTCCCGTGCTGCGGGATCCCGTTCAGCATCGAGTAGACGTTCTGCGCGCCCTGCAAGCCGTTCGTGAACGCCGAGCTCTTCGTGACGTTCGTCGGCCATTTCGACGACGCGCTCGACGATCCGCGCGACAGCACGACCCCGAGCACGATCGCGATCACGACGAGGGCGACGACCCCCGCCGCGCCCCACAGGACGAGCGGCGACGCCTGGCGGCCGCCGCGCATGCGGGGCCCGCCCTTCGAGCGCACGGGCGGCGGCGTGCGTACCGCCACCGCGGCCTCGCGCCGCTGCTGTTTCGCTCTCTTACCGCTCGGCATGCGCGGGAAGGGTAGCCGTATCTGCGGACTCCCCGGGCCATGCGAGGACCAAGAATGCGATGAGAAGGAGGAATCCCGTCAGCGCGAGCGTCGGGATCGTCATGTAGCCGAACTCGTTGATCCACTTCGTGCTGCAGCCGACCGCGCTGTTGATCTGGCAGGCGGTCGGTTCCTGGACGACGCCGTTCTCGATCAGGATGTGGTAGATCGACACGCAGGCGCCGATCACCGGCAGCGGGAGCAGGTACCGGGAGGCGCGGTAGTCGCCGCGCCACGCCATCAGGAGCAGCAGGATCGAGAGCGGGTACATGCAGATCCGCTGGAACCAGCACAGCTCGCACGGGAGGTAGCCGGCGATCTGCGAGAAGAAGAGGCTGCCGCCGGTCGCGATCGCCGCGACGAGGAACCCCGCCCAGAGCTCGTAGCCCCAGAACAGCCGCCGCAGCGCGTCGAGCGGCGCGACCAGGCGCAGCAGCGCGAGCAAGCCGACGAGGATGAAGAGGCCGACGATCACCTGCCCGGCGACGCCGAGCGCGGCGAGCGCCACGGTCACGTCATGCGTCATCGGCGCGTACCGTATCGGGCGCCGGGGTGGCGGAACTGGTCAGACGCGCCCGACTTAAAATCGGGTGACTTCGGTCATGCGGGTTCGAGTCCCGCCCCCGGCACTACTCGTAGCCGAGGTCGCGGAGGCGCTCGACCATGGCCGCTTCCTCCTCCTCGGAGTAGACCGGCTCGTCGGTCGTCAGATCGGCCGCTGAGCTCGCGGCGGCAGGCGTGGAGCTCTCGGCGGCGTCTTCGAGGATGCCCTCCAGCGGCGCCCCGTCGAGGCCCTCTGCGGGGAGCCCGAGCAGCTGGAGGATCGTCGCCGGCAGCTGCACGATCTCGGCTTCGGCGGGAGATCCGCGGCTCGGATACCCGGCCCGCCGGCGGCGAGGATCCCGTTCACGCCGTGATGCGCCGAGAAGCCGTAGGCGTGCTCGGGTTCGAGCCGCTCCCGCCGCTCGAACGCGTGCTCGAAGCGCCGGCGGGAGGAGTCGACGTGGATCCGCTCGTCGTACGGCAGCAGCAGGAACTCCGGCGCCTTGTCGAGGAACGGCCCCTCGTACAGCTCCTCCTTGTGCAGCACGCGGAACGCCGGCCCGCCGGTCTCCGGGTGCGCGATCTCGCCGATCTCCGTGGCGAGCGACTCGACGTACGCCCGGTCGCCGCGGGCCCCGCTGAGCTCGCCGAGGTAGAGCTGCCCCCCCGCCGCGAAGGCGTAGGCGCGCGTCGAGCCGAAGTCGATGTCCGCAAACACGCGGTCGGCCGCCGGGCGCGGCAGCAGCGGGATCAGGTCGACGGCGCGGCCGTACCGGCGGACCGTGCGGACGAGCCGCTGGTCGATCTTCGAGAGGTAGTCGAGCCGGCCGCGCTTCCACGGCTGGAGCGAGCGGCGGCGGAAGCGGAGATGGCCGTGCTCCTCGAGCCAACGGTCGACGTGGAACGACCAGTAGATCGGCTTCATCCCGTGGTCGGAGAAGAGAAGCACCGTCGGCTCTTCGCCCCATCGCTCGGCGGCCGCGTCGATCAGCTCGCCGCAGACGGCGTCGGCCCGCTCGTACACGCGCACCAGCTCGTCGCCCGCGCTCGCCGGATCGTGCGCCGGGTGGTTCCGGTCGTAGCGGCTGAAGCCGAGGTGGCCGATGTGGTCGGTGCTGATGAAGTCGACCGCGAGCAGGCGCAGCTCCGGCTCGAGGTCGAGCACCTGGCGGCAGACGCCGGCCATCTCGTCGAGATGCTCGAGCAGGCGGCCGGTGTAGGCCGCGAAGTCCTCCCACCAGCGCTCCTGCATGGGATGGTGCGCGGTCACCAGGTTCGGATGCGCGGCGAGGATCCGCTCCTCGGCCGAGCGCGGAAGGATCTGCGGCCGGTCCGGACCGCCGTAGCCGCTCACGACGACGCCGGCGATGGGCTCCGCCGGGTACGTGAACGGGATGCCGACGAAGGCGGAGCGCGTTCCCGCCGATCCGAGGGTGCGCCAGAAGGGCGTGCCCGCGCGGCTCGCGGCGCTCTCGACGCGCTGGCGGCCGCGGTTCGGGTTGGTCGTGAAGTTGAAGATCCCGTGGCGGCCCGGGTTGAGGCCGGTGAGGAAGGACGACCAGGCGACCGGCGTGAACGCGGGCAGCGTCGAGCGAAGGGCGCCGAACGTCCCCTCGCGCGCGAGCCGCGAGATCGTCGGCAGCCGCCCCTCGCCCATCAGCTGCCCGACGAGGTCGTAGTCGGCGCCGTCCATCCCCAGCGCGAGGATCCTCACGCCGCGCTCACCTCCCGGTAGATCTGCTCGAGCTCGGCGGTCGGATTTCCGTAGCGCTCGCGGACGACACGCCGGTTCCGCTCGCCGTGCCGCCTACGCAGCTCCGGGTCGCGGGCCAGCCGCAGCAGCGCTCCCGCGACGGCGGCCGCGTCGCCGTGCGGGACGAGCTCGGCGCCCTCGCCCTGCCGCACCCACTCCTCGATCGACGCCGCCGGCGTCGCGACGACCGGCAGGCCGCTCGCCATCGACTCGAGCAGCGAGGGGGGCGAGGAGTCGGAG
>JAVKST010000112.1:0-8863 GCA_039583515.1 Gaiellaceae bacterium | reverse complement strand
AACCCTGCCGATCAGCCCCTGCCCGGCTCGGTGTCGAACCAGAACACCGAGGAGGAGCAGCCCGGCCACGACGACCGCCGTCGCGACGACGACGTGCCTCACCGGCCGATCACCGTGTAGGTCAGCGTCGCCGTGTACCGGCCCGACGGCACGATGGGGAGCGGCGACACGAAGCCGACGCTCGTGGCCCACGCGTCGCCTGGAGCGCCGCTCGGGCCGCCCGTCGTCCCGAGGACGAGGTCGGGGGAAGGTGCGACCGGCACGGGAGCGAGCGCGGCGTTGCCGACTCCGATGCCGAGCGGAAGATCGGCGGGCGAGAACGCCGTGCGGTGCACGCCGAGCGTGTAGCCGCTCGCGTCGTTGCTGGTGACCGTCACCTGCTCGGCGAGCGGGGCGGGAATCGTCCCCGGCACCGCGTCGGTGAAGCTCAGCTCCGGATGGTCGAGGGAGATCGAGAGCAGCGGCTGCACGTCGACGTTCACGGCCGCGTCGGCGCCCGATCCGCCGGAAGACGCCGAGCACGGTGCGGGGGCGTCGGCGGAGGTCAGCGGATTCGGCGTGCCGGTTGCGAAGTCGGCGGCGTTGTCGTCCGCGTCGGTGCAGCCACCGCCGGCCCGGGAGATCGACTTGCCCGTCGAAGGCGCCGGCGCCGGAGCGCTCCCTTCGTAGTCGCTCGCGCCGCCGTAGCCGACGAGGTCCTCGACGCCCCCGGCACTCGAGCAGCTGCCGGCGGAGGCGCCGCAGGTCAACGCCGTTGCGTCGCTGACGATCGCGAGCTTGCCACCGGAGACCGCGAGGTTCGATGCGCCGGTCGCATCGGGGGCCGGCAAGGCTGCGCCGTTCGTCCCGGCCGACGCAAGCTGGACGAGGTAGTGACCGCCGGCCGGAATCGAGCCGGAGAGCGGCGTCGCCTGCCAGCTCGTGGCGGCGGCGGATGCGTACTGCAGCGTCCAGCCGTCGACCGCGACAGGGCCGGCGCCGCGGTTGAACAGCTCCACGTAGTCGTTCGCGTACGGCGCGCCGCTGTTTCCGCCGGCGGCGAAGACCTCGGCGATGTCGACGCTGCCCGAGCCGCTGGCCCGCGCCGAGGCGGCGCCGAGCGGCAGGGCGAGCAGCGCGAGCAGGACGAGCAGGCAGGTGCGCTTCATGGGACCTCCGATCCGAGACGACTGGAGACCCCGTGCTATCGCGGCGCAGGCCCGCGCGACAGTGTCCTTTGCAGTGTCGGCACGAAGTCGGCACGGCTGGGGTTAGATTCCGGTCGTGGAAGCGCTCGAGCGAGCACGGCAGATCGCGGCCGAGTGGGACGAGCGGCTGCGGGGCGAGCTCCCGGCCGACGTCGAGATCTTCGACGCCCATACCCACCTCGGCAACGACGTCGACGGGATGGTCGGCCGCTACGAGGAGCTCGTCGGCGTGTTGGACCGCTACCGCGTCTCGCAGGCGTTCGTGTTCTGCCTCGACGAGCCCGACCGGCATCCCGGCTTCCGCGCCGGGAACGACAGGACGCTCGAGTTCGCCTCGCGCTCCGACGGCCGCCTGATCCCGTTCGTGCGCCTCGCCCTGGACGAGGGACCGATCGAGGAAGCGAAGCGATGCCTCGACCGCGGCGCGCGCGGGATCAAGCTGCACCCGCGGGCGCAGAAGTTCCTGCTCGACGACGAGCGCCTCGCGCCCGTCTTCGCGCTCGCTGCGGAGCGGAACGTGCCGATCCTGATCCACGCGGGCCGCGGGCTGCCGCCGATCGCCGCGGGCCTCGAGCGGCTCGTGGACGCGAATCCGGGCGTCCAGCTGATCCTCGCTCACGCCGGCATCGCCGACCTGGCCAATCTCGCTCACCGCTTCTCGGGCAAGCGCGGCGTCTTCTTCGACACGTCCGTCTGGAGCGCGGTCGACCTGCTCGGGCTGCTGCGCCTCGTGCCGCCGGAGCAGATCGTGTACGCGTCGGACTACCCGTACGGCCAGCAGCCCGGATCGCTCCTGCTCTCGCTTCGCGTCGCGCGCGTCGCCGGCTTCGACGAGGCGCAGCTGCGCGGGATGCTCGCAGGGAACGCGCAGCGGATCGCGGCGGGCGAGGAGCCGCTCGAGCCGTCGCAGCCGCAGGGACACGACGTCCTCGAGCAGCCGCTCGCGCAGGCGCGGATCCACCAGTACCTCTCGATGGCGATGCCGCTCCTCTTCATCCGGCAACCCGACGCCTTCGGAGCCCTCGGGCTCGCGCTCAACGCGACCGAGGAGCCGAACGGCAGCCACGGCGACGACCTCGAGCGGATTCGCGAGCTGCTCGTCGCGGCGCGCGACCTGTGGCGGACCCTGCCGGAGGCGGACGACGAGACGGAGGTGCGGACGATCTCCCGCACGACCGTCCGCCTGATCCAGATGGCCGACACCCTCGCGGCGACCAGTGGCTGAGCTCCGCCTGACCGTGAACGGCGGCGAGCACGTGCTCGACCTGCCGGTCGGGACGAGCCTCGCGCACGTCCTGCGCGAGGAGCTCGGACTGACCGGGACGAAGATCGCCTGCAACGAGGGCCACTGCGGCGCGTGCACCGTCCAGGTCGACGGCATCCCGCGGCTCTCCTGCATCACGCTCGCGCACGCGGTCGAGGGCGACGTGACGACCATCGAGGGGCTGCGCGACCATCCGCTCGTCGAGGCGTTCGTCCGCTGCGACGCCGTCCAGTGCGGCTTCTGCACGCCGGGCCAGGTCGTCTCCGCAGCCGCGCTCGTCGCGGCGAATGCACAGCCGACGCGGGAGGAGATCCGCCATTCGATGGCGGGGAACATCTGCCGCTGCGGCACCTATCCGAGGATTGAGGAGGCAGTTCTCACGTGGCAAGGCTGATCCGTACCGAGAAGGAGGTCGAGGGGCGCTTCGAGGAGGTCTGGCTCGTCGTCGAGGAGGACCCGCTCGAGCAGTGGCCGGCGGGCCCGCTCGCCGTCGTCGGCCGCCCGGCGCCACGCAAGGACGCGGCCGAGCGGGTTCGGGGCCAGGCGCGCTATACGGCCGACGTCCGGTTGCCGGGAATGCTCCACGCCGCCGTGCTCCGCTCGCCCTACGCACACGCGCGCGTGCGGCGCATCGACCTCGCGCCGGCGCTCGCGCTGCCGGGCGTGCGCGGCGCGCTCGGCCCGGGCGAGGCGCACGAGCTCGAGGAGGAGGCCGGCTTCCAGGGCGCTCCCGTCGCCGCGGTCGCCGCCGATACGTTCGCGCAGGCGCGGGCGGCGCTCGACGCCATCGACGTCGAGTGGGAGGAGCTCGAAGCCGTGCTCGACCCCGAAGAGGCCGTACGGCGCGCGCTCTTCACCGGCGAGCCGCGCCGCCACGAGCGAGGCGACGTCGACCGCGCGCTCGCGGAGGCGGACGTCGTCGTCGAGGCGACGTACCGGACGCAGACCGTCCTCCACAACTCGCTCGAGACGCACCAGGCCACCTGCGAGTGGGTCGGCGACACGCTGCACGTCTACATCTCGACGCAGTTCATCTGGGGCGTCCGGGAGGAGATCGCGGAAGCGCTCGCTCTGCCGCAGGACAAGGTGCGCGTCGTCTGCGAGTTCATGGGCGGCGGCTTCGGCTCGAAGAACTCGCCCGACGAGTACACCTTCGTCGCCGCCGAGCTCGCTAAGCGGACGGGACGGCCGGTCCGCTGCGCTCTCACGCGGCGGGAGGAGCACACGTCCGCGGGCAACCGCAACTCGACGATCCAGCGGCTCCGCGTCGGCGCGCGCAGCGACGGGACGATCGTCGCGCTCGAGGGCGAGTTCACGAACTCCGTCGGCTGGTCGGGCTGGAACTCGTCGACCGAGGGGCCGATGCGGATGCTGTACGCGTGCGACAACGTCCGGACGGTCACCTACGGGGCCCGCCTGAACACGCCGCCGATGAAGGCGTTCCGCGCTCCCGGCTTCGTCGAGGGGACGTTCGGCCTCGAATGCCTGGTCGACGAGCTGGCGGCGAAGCTCGATCTCGATCCGCTCGAGCTGCGGCGGCTCAACTACGCGCACTCGAACGAGGGGACGCCGTTCTCGTCCAAGAACCTCGAGGAGTGCTACCGCCTGGCGGAGTCCCACTGGGAGCGCCGCCACGCGCTGCGCGCGCGGTCGGACGCGACCTGGAAGCGCGGCGTCGGGATGGCGAGCCAGATCTGGTACGGCGGCGGCGGCCCGCCCTCGTACGCGTGGGCGCGGGTCGGCTCCGACGGGCGCGCCACGATCGTGACAGCGATGCAGGACATCGGCACGGGCACGCGTACGGCGATGGCGCAGATCGCGGCGGAAGAGCTGCGCCTCCCGCTCGACCGCGTCGAGGTCTCGCTCGGCGACTCCGCGCGCGGGCCGTACGCCACGCTGTCGGCGGGCTCCTCGACCACCCCGTCCATGGGGCCGGCCGTGCGGGCCGCGGCCGCCGACGCGCGAGAGCAGATCGAGGACCTCGCCGAGCAGCGAGGCCTGCCGAGGGACGCGCCGGTCGAGGAGGTCGTCGATCTGCTCGAGGACGCGCAGATCGTCGGCAAGGGCGCGCGCGGGCCCAACCCGACCGGCATGAGCGTCCTGACCTTCGGCGTCCACGTGGTCGAGGTCGCGGTCGACGTCGAGACCGGCGAGGTGCGGGTCGAGCGCGTGGCGGCGATCCACGACGTCGGCCGGATCGTGAACCCCCTCGGCGCGTCGAGCCAGGTCGAGGGCGGGATCATCCAGGGCGTAGGGCACACGCTCTCCGAGCAGCGGCTGCTCGACCCGGAGACCGGCGGCATCCTGACGACCTCGCTCGACGCGTACCGGATGCCGACGATCGCCGACGTCCCCGAGATCGTGTGCGAGTTCGTCGACCGGCCCGACGAGCACCTGACGAACCTCGGCGCGAAGGGCCTGGGCGAGCCGCCGATCATCCCGGTCGCCGCCGCGATCGCCAACGCCATCCGCGACGCGACGGGGGCCGAGGTGCGCGAGCTGCCCATCTCCCGCGAGGAGATGCTGCGCGCGCTACGGGAGGCCGAGGAGCGCGCGAGGGAACGGGAGAAGCGTGGAGCTCCTGCGGCCGTCTAGCGTCGAGGAGCTCGACGGCGGGGTCTTCCTGCACGGCGGCACAGAGGTCGTGCCGCTGCTGCGGGAGGGGCTCCTCCGCGCCGAGACGCTCGTCGACGTGCGCGGCCTCGTGCCGCGTGGTGTGCGCGAGGGCGTGATCGGGGCCGGCACGACGCTCGGCGAGCTGGAAGTGGAGCCGGCGATCCCGGCCGCGCTACGGGAGGCCTGCCGGCTCGCGGCGTCGCCGCAGCTGCGGAACATGAGCTCACTCGGCGGGAACCTGCTCCAGGCGACCCGCTGCTGGTACTGGCGGCTCGGCTATCCATGCCGCCTCCACGGCGGCGACCGCTGCCACGCGCGCGACGGCGAGCACCGCGAGCACGCGATCCTCGCGAACGGCTTCTGCGCCTCGGCGCATCCTTCCGACGTCGCCGCCGCGCTCGCCGCACTCGGCGCCCGCCTGCGGACGACGCGGCGGCAGCTCGGGGTCGAGGAGCTCTACCGGCTGCCGGACGAGGGCGACCGGCGGACGACGACGCTCGAGCCCGGCGAGCTGATCCTCGAGGTCGAGCTGCCGCCGGTGGAGGCGAGCGCCTACCTGAAGGCGATGGACCGGAAGCGCTGGTCGTTCCCGCAGGTCGGCGTCGCCGCGGCGCGCCTGGCGGACGGGTCGACGCGGCTCGCGCTCGCGGGCGTCGCGCCGATCCCGTGGCGGCTCGACGGGATCGAGGCGCTGGAGGCGGCGACGCCGCTGCCGCGGACGGAGTGGAAGGTGCCGCTCGCCCGCGCCCTCGTCCGCCGTGCGTTGGCCGAGCTCGGGTGATCGCGGGCGTCGTCCTCGCGGCCGGCGCCTCCTCGCGCTACGGGACCGATCCGCCGAAACAGCAGGTCCTCCTGCCCGCCGTGCTCGCGGCGCTGGCGCACGCGCCGCTGGACGAGGTCGTCGTCGTCGGCGGAGCGCACGAGCTGGAGACGGACGCGCGCGTCGTCGGCTGCCCGGAGTGGGAGCGCGGCCCGGGCGCCTCGCTGCGCTGCGGCCTCGCCGCCCTCCCGGACGACGCGGAGGCGGCGGTCGTCGTCCTCGCTGACGGCCCGGGCCTCGACCCCGCGGCCGTCGAGCGCGTCGTCGCCGACTGGCGCGCCCACGGCGGCGACGTCGTCGCGGCGAGCTACGGAGGGGTGCGCCTCCACCCCCTCCTGCTCGCCCGCGCCGCCTGGCCTCGCGTTCCCGACGAGGGCGCGCGAGCGCTTCCCGCCCGGCTCGTCCCGTGCGACGGCCTGACGCCGCCCGGCGACGTCGACCAGCCGACTACTCCAGGGGAATCCTGAGCGCCGCGAGCTTCTCCCTCAGCTCGGGCGGCATCTGCTCGGCCGCCGCCTGGCGGACGTAGACGCGCAGGCTCTCCTCGAAGCGGTAGCGGCGCCGGCAGTACTCGCACTCGGCGAGATGCCCCTCCGCCTCGGCCATCTCCTCGTCCGTGAGGATCCGGTCGAGGTACGGCTGCATCATCTCCTCGCAGTGGGCGCACGGATCGTTCATCGCTCCTCCTCCACCGCCGTCTCGGCGAGCTCGCGCTTGAGGATGCGCCGCCCGCGGTGCAGCCGCGACATCACGGTTCCGACCGGGATGTCGAGGATCTGCGCCGCGTCCGCGTAGCTGAAGTCGCCGATGTCGACGAGCACGATCACGTCGCGGAAGTCGTGCGGCACCGCCGAGAGGGCCGAGACGATGTCGTCCTGCGAGAGCCGCTCGACCACGCGCTCCTCGTCGGTCACGCCGTCCCCGTTCTCGGCGAGCCGGTCGTAGAGAAAGTAGTCGTTCGCCTCGAGCGGCTGCGTCTGCGGCGCCCGCTGGCGACGGCGGCCGCGGTCGATGTTCAGGTTCGTGAGGATCCGTAGCAGCCAGGCGCGGAGGTTCGTCCCCGGCTGGAACGAGCGCCAGCTCCGGAAGGCGCGCGCGTACGTCTCCTGGACGAGATCGTCGGCGTCCTCGCGCGAGCCGGCGAGATGGCGGGCGACACGGTAGACCTGGTCGGCGAGCCCGAGCGCCTCCTCCTCGAAACGGACGCGGTCGCGCGCCTCGGCCGCCAGCCGCTGCGCGTCCTCCGACTCCTCCACGCGCTCAACCGTACCAGCGGCCCTCATTCCCTCCCGAACGAGCGGCACCCTCGTGACATTCCCGGGACTAGACGGCTGCCAGTTCCGGAAAGCCGGCCTCGCGGAGGCACTCGACGATCTCGTCGCGGCTCGTCCGCTCGTCGTCCCACGCGAGAGCGACCTGCCCGAGGAGGTTCGCGTTCGCCGACTCCAGGCCCTCGTGTCCCTCGAGGGCGGCGGCGAGACGCAGCACGCACCTCTCGCACCGCACGCCGCCGACCTGGATCGTATCGCTCTGCGTCGCCACCGGAGTCAGCCTACCGTGACCGCTGCGATCTCCCGCACCGCCGCCTCCGGCCCGAGCTCGAGCTGGCGCTCCGCCTCCGGGCCGCCGCCCTCGCGGCCGGCGCGGTCGCGCTCCTCCGCGTACCGGACGCGGTCGAACGGCTCGCCGTCCGCCTCCGCCGCCTCGCGCACGAGCCGCTGCACCTCGGCCGCGAGCTCCGCCGACCGCCGCACCGACGTCGGCTGGTCGAGCACGCGAACCTCCAGCGTCCCGTACTCCGGCCTCGGCCACGCGTCCCAGTGGCGGCGCGTGCTGTCGTCGCGAGTCGCCGCCTGCCAGTCGTCCCACGTGCGGAGCACGGGCGGCGTGCCGCCGGTCGGCATCTCGAGCAGGAGCTGCGAGCGGATCGAGCGCCGGCCGCTCGGCTCGCCGTCCCAGTACGGCGAGTTCGCCGACGCCGCGAGCAGCGCCGGCAGCCGCGGGACGATCCCCTCGAACGCGCGCAGGCACGTGTCCGGATCCGGCATGGAGACGTGGACGTGGAGGCCGCAGACGACCTGCCGGTACAGCCGCGGCCCGAGCTCCGCCTTCAGGCGGACGTAGCGCTCCACGGGGACGATCGGCACGCGCCCGCGGGCGGTCGGATGCGAACCCGTGGCGAGCACGGCGAGGCCATGTCGCGCTGCGCGCTCCGCCACCTCGCTCCGGAGCGCGCGAAGCTCTGCCTCGGCCTCCTCCGCGGTCTGGACGGCCGGCGTCGTGATCTCGACGAACGACTCGAAGAGCTCCGGCTTGATCCGCTCCGTCGCCGTTCCGAAGACGCGGGAGAAACCGTCGCTCGCCGGCTGGAGCGTCACCGCGTCGACGAGCATCAGCTCCTCCTCGACGCCGAGCGACCACGGCGGCACGGCGCCGAAGCGGTCCGGAATCACTTCCCGCGGACGCCGTGCACCGGCCGTCCGGCGGCCTCCCACGCGTAGTACGACGCGCTCGGCCCGAAGACGGCCTCGTACGTGACGACGCGCGGGTTGCGGCCGACCTCCTTGGCGCGCTGCGCGTGGCGGAGGAGGTTCGGGTCGTCGCGCTCCTCCCAGACGAGCACGAGGTGCGCGGCCGTCATGAACTCTGCGACGAAGGAGCAGCCGGGCGCCGGGCAGGGAAACGGATCGGTGCGGACGCAGAACCAGCCGGTGTGGTCGCCGCCGTCCTCGCGCCAGAGCGCCTCGTCCTCGACCGCGTAGCGCTCGACGATCCCCGCCCTGCCGGGGTGGATCTCCTCCCGCTCCACTCGCGCAACGGTAGCGGCACGCTCACCGCGGTCGCTACCTCGCTATGCGCCGCGAAGGAGGAGCGCCCACACCGCGCCGGTGACCGCAGTCCCGACGACGACCCACGTGACGTAGTCGCCGACGACACCGCTGTGGAACGCGCGGAGGACGGCGATCGGCGGCGCGA
>JAVKST010000111.1:0-8868 GCA_039583515.1 Gaiellaceae bacterium | reverse complement strand
TTGAGATCGTCGAGGGCGAGCTCGAGTCGGCGCAAACTCTCCTCGTGCAGCGAGGGGCAGATGTCGAGGCCGTCGGTCACCTCGCCCGAACCGTGCAACACGCGCCCCAACGCCCCGATCACGATGCAGGAGACCCGATGCCGCTCCAGCGCCCCCAGCAGCGCATAAGGGTCGAAGCGGTCCAACTGCTCCGCCATCACGCCCGCCGCTGCCGGTTCTCGAGCATGGCCAGCAGCCGCTCCTGTGGCGTCTTGCGCATCTCCTCGCGCAACCGAGCGTCCTCGCTCGCATCCGGCGGCTGGTACAGCACGAGCTGCAGGTCGAGATCGAAGCCGCACGCCTGCAGCACCTCCCGCAACGTCTCCAGGCTCGGCGTCACCACGTCCCGCTCCCACCGAGCGATCTGCGCCCGATCCTTCCCCGAGCGCTCCGCCAGCTCGACCTGCGACAGCCCGGCGCGCGTCCGCGCCTGCCGCATCAGCGTCCCACTCGTCACGCGCCAATCCTACCGATTGCTTCTGCGTTTAGACGCATCACTGACTTATCTGATACATTGAGTAGATGGCGCGGGTGGACGCGCACCAGCTGGAGCTCGAGGTCCAACGGCCTGAGACGTTGGCGCCGGCAAAAGGCGAGAAGCAAAGCCGACAGCCCGAGCACGCCACCGCAGCTCGTCGTCACCGTGCCGCCGCCGAGCTGCTCGCCACGCCGGGAGCGCTCCTGAGCCGCACGCATCTCAGGGAGCTCGGGCTCGAACGCCGAGCCGTGGACGCCGTCTTCCGCGCCTTGCCCGTCGTCGCCCTGCCAGGCTACTCGCGACCACTGATCCGCGCCGAGGCGTACCTCGAGCTTGTTGAGCACCACACGTTCCGCGACGATCGGGTACGGCCGACGAGATCGAACGGTGGCTAGCGCCTGGATCACGACGCGGGCGACCGCCGATGGGCGCAGCCGCTACCGCGTCATGTTCCGGCTCGGCGGTCGCGAGAGCATGCCGCGCTACGCAGGCTCGTTCGCGACCAAGCGCGAGGCGCTCGCACGAAAGGCGTGGGTGCTGGGAGAGCTCGCGGCCCTGCGCGTTCCGGAGCTTCGCCTCGTCGAGCTGCGCTCCACCTCCCCCACGCTCTCTGAGATGGCGGAGCGCTGGCAGGCATCGCGGGTCGACGTCGCCGCGGGCACGCTCCAGACCTATCGCGTTGCTCTCGGACGCGTCCTGCCGAGACTTGGCGACTGCTCGATCGACGAAGTCGATGCGCAGACGGTCGCCGACCTCGTTGCCCAGCTTCACGAGCTTGGACTCAAGAAGCAGACGATCCGCAAGACGGTGAGCGTCCTGGCGATGGTCCTCGACCACGCTCGCGTGCAGCCGAATCCGGCTCGCGATCGTCTGACGGTCAAGCTCCCGCGGGAGGAGCGTCGGCACGTTCAGCCGCCGACGGCAGAGCACGTCGAGGCGGTCGTCCGACTCCTGCCGAGGCGCTACCGTCTGCCGACGCTGCTCCTCGATGCCACTGGGATGCGCATCGGCGAGCTCGAGGCGCTCACGTGGGGCGACGTCGACGAGCCGCGCGGCCGCTGGCGGATCGCGACGAGTAAGACGGGCCGGCCGCGGTGGGTGAGCCCGCCGCCGCCCCTGCTCGACGCCGTCCTCGAGCTTTGTCCACGCGAGGATCGCCACCCGGAGCGGCGGGTCTTCGAGCACATGACGAGCGAACGTCTCCGTACTGCCCTGACCCGCGCATGCACGGCCGCCGCCGTCCCTGCGTTCTCGCCGCATGACCTCCGGCATCGGCGCGTGTCGCTGCTCCACCTTGGCGGAATGCCGTGGGCGCGGATCGGCGAGCTTGTCGGGCACGATGATCTCGTGACGACCGCCCGCACCTACACGCACGTAGTGGCGGACGAGCGGGAGCTGGACTACGCGGAGCTACTCGCGTGAGAGCCGTGCTGTGGAAGCTCGGTGCGCGACGGAGGCTCCGCCGCGACGTCGAGACGCTGCGGGAGCGGATCGAGTACCTCGAGGACAGCCTCGCCGCCGCTGCTGCGCGCGTCGAGCGGGACGAGACTGCGCTCCGGCCCTGGACCGCGATCCGGAGACCGGGCGCGGCTCAGCGATCGTAGGCGCGGCCGCGCGGGAGGACGCGCACGACGACCACCGCGCGCGCCTCGAAGTCGAGCCAAAGACGCACGCGCCAGCCTCCGACCCGAAGGCGCCACTCGTCCCTCCCCTGCAAGCGCCGCAGGTCGAGAGATGGGTCGTGCGCGACCAGGCGCTCGAGCGCGGCGAGGACGCGACGAGCGACCTGCCGGTCGAGCCGCTCGAGGTCGCGCTCCGCGCGCCGCTCGAACTCGAGCGACCAGCGCGGCTCGTCGGCCACTACGCGTACTTGCGCTTCACGTCGTCGAACGCGACCCGCTGCACCCCGGCCGCGTGGTCTGCCTCTACCTTCGCGATCGCGGCTTCCTCCTCGGCAGAGACGGGCTCGTCGTCGACAGGCGCCGCGTCGAGATAGCGGAGAAACGGGTCGCTGCGGATCGCCTCGACCCGCCGCAGCATCGCTTCGGCCTCGTCGTCGCTCAGCTCGTCGACGACCTGGTGCAGCCGTTCCTTGACGGTCATGGCCGGAGCGTAGCGCGCGATTCGGGTGTCAGGAGAGCCCGCGCGGGCGCAAACGGTGCAGACCCCGGGGCAGACCTCGCGCGGAAAAACTGCCTATTTGCAGACGGGTTCGAATCCCGTATGCGCCTTCCTACTCGGATCTGTCATGCGCACGATCGGGTGTCTCATCATTACGCCCGAGATCAGCGCAATGTCCGGAAAGCGGGGCGGCAGGAATCGAACCCGCGTCGGAGTTCGCTCCAGACGGCCGCTATCCGCGTCGAAGACGCAGCACTAGAGTACGTCGTAGACCTCAGACGAGGAGAAGCGCGAGTTGCCCAGGTTGAGCCCGCTTGGAGCTTGGTCACGTCTCTCGATGCGGCCTCGCGCTGTGGCCGTTCTCGGATTACTCGCTCTCGTCGCGGTGGCGAGTTCTGCGCGCGCGACCGGCGCCGCGACCGTGACATCGCCGTGGGTGGCGATCGCGATCCTGGCCCCGCTGATCGCGCTCGTGGTGCTGCTCGCGCTCAGCGGGACGTTTGCGCTTGCATACGCATCGATTGGGTCGCAAGTGCGAAGAATTCTTCTAGCCGTCGTCCTGGCGGGAGCTCTTGCGGCGCCGTTCGTCGCGATCGCCGTGACCAGTTGGCGGCTGGGTCAGGGGGAGTACCTGTGCCACCCAGCGAATTCGTATCGCTGCAAGCACGGAAACCCCAGCGGCGGCAAGAAGGTGGGCGGCCGGCCCAGGACGTTCCTAATCACGGGACCGGGCCTCTTCATCGCGGCGGGGTCGCTCGTCGGCCTGGTGCTGCTGGCGGGCGGCGCGGTGCTGCTGGTTCGGCGGCGCCGCTTGGATCCGGTCGCCGAGCAGTCCGCCGAAGAGGCGCTGGCCGCGGCGGCGGTCGAGTCGTTGGACGATCTGCGTGCGGAGGGTGATGTGCGCCGGGCGATCATCGCCTGCTATGCACGGATGGAGCGGGCGCTGGCGGCGGTCGGCGCCTCTCGGCGGCCGGCTGAGGCGCCGTTGGAGTATCTGAGGCGGGTACTGATGTCGTTCGCGCCGGCGCCGGGGCGGAGGTTGACGGAGTTGTTCGAGCGGGCGGCGTTCAGCATCGAGCCGATGGGGGTTCCCGAACGGGAGCGCGCGATCGCCGCGCTCGAGGCACTGCGAGCGGCGGCCCGGTGAGCGTACCGGTCCGGTTTGGGGCCGCGGCTGCCTTGTTGTGCGTAGTTGCTGCGGGCAGCGCGGCTCGGATCGACGGTGAGGGGCGCGCGGCGGCGTGGGCTCTGGGGCTCGCGGTGGCGCTGCTCGGTGCAGCGGTCGTCCTCGGTGCCGGACGCGGCGTGGCTTCGGCTGTCGTGGCGGCCGCGGTTCTCGCGCTTGCCGCCTCGGCCGCTGCCGTGTTCGTCCCGGCCGGCGGCGGAATCGAAGGCGGTCCGGGTCGGGCCCGGGCGGGGAGCAAGCAGGTCTCGGCGGCGCACGCCGTCAAGAGAACAGGAAGTCGTCCCGCGGACGACGCGGTCGTCGCGGTGTCGCTTCTGGTCGCGGCCGGTCTGGTGGGTGTGGCGCTGTGGCGGCTGCGACGCCGCGACGACGCGCCGGGGCCGGTCGCGGCGGCTCCGGTGCGGGAGGCGGTGCTGGTGTCGCTGGAGGACGTGCGGCGGGAGCGGAACGTGCGGCGGGCGATCGTGACCTGCTATGCGCGGATGGAATGCGCCTTGGCGGCTGTTGGCGCGGGCCGACGCCCGGCGGAGACGCCGTTCGAGTATCTGGCGCGGGTGTTGGAGGCGGTGGCGGCGGCGCCGGCGCGGGTGTTGACCGAGCTGTACGAGCGGGCGATGTTCAGTCTGGAGCCGATGGGCGAGCGCGAGAAGAAGCGGGCGATCGAGGCCCTCGAGGCGCTGCGGCAGGCGGTGTTCGCGTGAGCTCGAGCTGGACGGCGCTCGAAGGGGTGCGGCGCGCGCATTCGGGTAGCACGAGCCGTCTGCAGGCGCCGGAGCTGTTGAGGCTGCTGCTGGTGCTCGCCGCCCTCACGGTTGCGGGGATCCTCGCTGCGGCCGCTACGGGCGCGCTGGCGGCGGCGACGGCGCTGCGCCTGGCCTCGCTCGTCGGCCTGGGACTGGTCGGCTTCCTCGTCGCGACGGCAGCGCTCGCCGGATTCGACCGGCTGCAGCGACGCGGTCGTGGAGCCAGCGCGGTCGAGCGGGTGAAGGTGGCGCCGGTGTTGTTGGAGCGGGCGGAGCGGCGGTTGGAGCTGGCGGTCTCGTTCGCGGCACAATTCGAGCAGTTGCGGCGGGAGCTGCGAGTGGTGGCGGAGCAGCGGTTGGGTGGGCGCGGGTTGCGCTTCGAGAGCGAGGCAGCGCGCGAGCTGCTGGGCGGGGAGGTGTGGCAGCTCTTGGCGGAGCCGCGGGCGGCGGATAAGTTCTCGGCAGGGGTCGAGCGTGCTCGGCTGGAGCGGCTGTTGCAGGCGTTGGAGGGTGTGTAGGAGTGCTCGCGCTCGAGCGGACGTCCGAGCTCGCGGGCCGGATGCTGGCGCAGGTCGAGCGCGCGATCGTCGGCAAACGGGAGGCGCTCGAGCTGGTGCTGCTCGGGATCCTCGCCGACGGGCACGTGCTGCTGGAGGACTTTCCCGGCCTGGCGAAGACGCTGATCGCGCGCTCGTTCGCGCGTGCCGCCGACGTCGAGTTCACGCGCGTCCAGTTCACGCCCGACCTGCTGCCGGCCGACATCACCGGCTCGGCGATCTTCAACCAGCGCGAGGGAGAGTTCGAGTTCCGGCCAGGCCCGATCTTCACCAACCTGCTGCTTGCCGACGAGATCAACCGCGCCCCGCCGAAGACGCAGGCGGCGCTGCTGGAGGCGATGCAGGAGCGGCAGGTGACCAGCGGCCGCGACACGCGCCCGCTGGCGGCGCCGTTCGTGGTGATCGCGACCCAGAACCCGATCGAGTACGAGGGCACCTACCCGCTGCCGGAGGCGCAGCTCGACCGCTTCCTGCTCCGCCTGCGCGTCGGCTATCCGACGCTGGAGGACGAGCGCGAGGTGATGCTGCGCCGGCTGGCGCGCGGCGAGGACGAGGTCGAGCTCGAAGCGGTCGTCGACGCGCCGACGCTGGTGGAGATGCAGGAGTCGCTGGAGCAAGTGCACACGGCGGAGGCGGTCGTCGACTACATCGCGCGGCTCGTCCGCGCGACCAGGGAGAACCCGCGCGTCCAAGTCGGATCGAGCCCGCGCGGCGGCCTCGCGATCCTCAAGCTCGCCCGCGGCCATGCCGTCATGCGCGGCCGCGGCTACGTGACCCCGGAGGACCTGAAGGCGGTCGCGGTGCCGGCGCTCGCACACCGGCTGACGCTCGCCCCCGAGCTGTGGCTGCAACAGCTGCGCGGAGACGAGGTCGTCGCCGAGGTGCTCGACCAGGTGCCGACACCGGCGGCCGAGGACCTCGCGCCGCCTCACGAGTGACCGCCGCCACGCCGCGGCTGCGCGCCGCGGTCTGGCTGGCCGCGGTCGGGATCGTGGCCGCCATCGCGCTCGGCCGCCCCGAACCGGCCGCTGTCGCAGCGCCCTTCGCGCTGCTCGCGCTCCTCGGCCTCGAACGGCGGCGACCCGCCCGCGTCGAGGCGGAGCTCCGGCTCGACCGCGCACGGGCCGAGGAAGGTGACCACGTCGAGGGCCTGCTGCAGCTGCGCAGCCCGGAGGCGAGCGACCGACTCGAGGCCACACTCCTGCTCCCGCCGGGACTCGTACTCACCGACCCGCTCGACGAGTCGTTCCCGCTCAGCACCGGCGGCGAGCGCGAGCAGCAGCTGACAATCGCCTGCGAGCGCTGGGGCGCCTACACCGCCGGCCTCCTCCTGCTGCGCCGCTACGACCGGCTGCGGCTGGTGGCCCACGACCAGGAACTCGACGTCGGCCCGCCGCTGCGCGTCTACCCGAGCCGCGAAGCGCTGCGCTCGCTCGTCCAGCCGGCACAAACCCAGGCGTCGGTCGGCGACCAGGTCTCCCGGCGCACGGGCCAAGGGATCGAGCTGGCCGAGCTGCGCCCCTTCAGCCCCGGCGACGACCTGCGCCGGATCAACTGGCGTGCCAGCGCCCGCAGCGGCGGCGAGCTCGTGGTCAACGAGCTCCACCCCGAACGCAACGCCACAATGATCCTCCTACTCGATGCCTTCGCCGACCTCGGCGGACCGCGCAACCCCCTCGACCGAGCGCTGCGCGCTGCCGTCGCGCTCGCCGGCCGCTACCTCGCCCGCCGCGACCGAGTCGGCCTGCTCGTCCTCGGCGCCGGACTGCGCTGGCTCCGCCCCGGCAGCGGCACCCTCCAGCTGCACCGGATCGTCGACACGCTGCTCGAGATCCGCGCCGTCCCGCCCAGGCGCGAGCCGCGCCCCCTTCACGTGCCCAGCCGCCTAGTTCCGCCCCAGGCGCTCGTGCTCGCACTCTCCCCGCTCCTCGACGACGCGGTCTCCGCCGCCCTTGCCAACCTGCGCAGCCGCGGCTACGACCTCGCCCTGCTCGAAATCCCACCCCTCCGCTACCTGGCGGCAACACCCGACACGCTGGCGCCGCGCCTGATCGCGCTCGAGCGCGACCTGCTCCGCGCACGCCTGCGCGCCCGCGGCATCGCCGTCGTCGAATGGCACGACCAAACCCCGCTCGAACCCGCCCTCCGCACACTCGAGGAGTCCCGACGAAACCTCCGCGTCGTCCGCGCCTCCTAACCGCAGGAGCGGCAATCCTGCTCGCCGCCGCCCTCGCGACCTATCCCGCTGCACTCGGCTCACAGGCAAGCGTCTTAGCCGCAGCCGTGGGAGGAGTCGGCATCGTCCTCGTGTTCGCCGCCCTCGTCGGCCTCTGGGAGGACGGCCTCGTCGCCGGCCCGGCGCTCCTACTCATCGCCTACGCCGCCGCCCTCGCCGTCGCCCACCAGGCGCTCGACCCGGCAGCGCCGATCTTCGGTGCTGGCCTCCTCGCCCTCGTCGACCTCGGCAGCTGGTCACTCGAGCTGCGCGAGAGCCGCGAGGTACCGCCGCTCCATCACCTACGCACGCTCCTCGCGGTCGTGATCGGCGCCCTAGCCGCCAGCGCCGCCGTCCTCGCCGCCGGGGAGCTAGGCACCGGCGGCGGCATCGCCCTCTGGCTCCTCGGCGCCGCTGCAGCCGGAGGGATCTTCACAATTCTCCGGCCGACCAGCGGCGGTCGGACTCGCAACCGGCGACCGGAACGGTAATCCCGGCCGGGAAGCATGCACACGGCGTCCGACGCCGGGTGCCCGGCCGCGTCTACACTCGGAGCGTGACCCGGGGTCGGCTCGCAGGCGCCTTGGCCGCCGCGGTGGCGGCGGCGGTGCTCGGAGTGCTCGTCAGCGGACGCGGCGACTCGCCGGTGGCGGCCGCAGCGTCGAAGACCGCGAACGCCGGCAGCGCGCACGTCGCCTTCACGCTCAGGCTCGGCGGCCCGACGCTCGCCGGCGGCAAGACCCTGACTGTACGCGGGCACGGAGCAGTGGACGGGACGAGCGCCGACGTCACCGTCGACGACACCGGTGCGCCGGCGAATCTTCCGTCGTCCATCCACGCGATTCTCCTCCGCCAGGACGGCCACGAGATCGCCTTCGCGCACGCGACGCCGATGCCGCCGCTCGCCGCCGGCAAGAGCTGGGTCGAGGTCGACCTCTCGCTGCTCGCGGGATCGCACGGCGTCGATCTGGAGAAGCTCGCCGCGGGCGCGTCCGGCGAGACGCCGACGCAGATCCTCGACCTGCTGCGCGGCGCAGGCGCAGCCGTCAGGGACCTCGGCTCGGCCAGCGTCGGCGGAGTGTCGGCGACGCATTACCGCGTGCTCGTCGACGCCGCCGAGCTAGCCCAGGTCGCCGGGGTGCCGTTCGGATCTGCGGCCAGGCACGCCCGGGAGAAGGTGCCGGTCGACGTCTGGATCGGGACCGACGGCCTCGTCCACCGCCTCGCGCTCGTGCTGAAGCACGGCGCAAGCCGCGCCGCGTTCAACGCCACGCTCAGCGACTACGGCGCGAGCGTCTCGGTCTCGGCGCCTCCGAGCTCGGACGTCCTGAACCTGACCGGCTTCCTCACCGGCGCCGGCCGCATGCCGCCGCTCGGCTGAGGCCCGCCCTACCTGCGGCGGCGGTAGTAGAAGCCCTTCCCGAGGCGCAAATAGGACCAGCCGCGAGTCGACGCGCGCACCCTCCCGAGGCCCGCCGTCACGCCGAGCCCTCGCCGCGAAAGCGTCACGCTTCCGCCGGGGAACTAGT
>JAVKST010000110.1:0-8901 GCA_039583515.1 Gaiellaceae bacterium | reverse complement strand
GCACGCCGCCGGGGCCGCGGCCGGTGCCCGTCGTCTCCGCTCGTCCGAAGCCGCCCGCGAGGGCGTAGGCGCCGAGCGCGAGCGCGGCCGCGGCCGCGACGAGCGCCGCGGCGACCATCCGCCGCCGACGCTGCCGTGTGCGTGCCTCGGGGATCAGATCCTCGGGCGGGTCGACGGGCGGTCTCGGCGGAGCGAGCATTCGGTACTAGTAAGTAGCACCAGGCCGGCGGTCAAGTCGCGCGGTTTGCGAAGCGCCCACGCCGCGCAGGAGGGAGCCATGCCGAAGAAGCAACCGCACGTGCCCGAGACGCGCGAGCCGAAGCCGAACCGCGAGCAGCGGCGCCACCCCGAGCGCCTCGGGCGTCCCGAGAGCGAGCCGCTCGGCCGCGCGCACGAGGCGCAGGAGGAGGTCCTTCGCCAGGGGCCTCAGGACGTCGCGGACACGCGCGCGAAGAACAGCGGCCACAAGAAGAAGACCGCGGACAACTGGAACCAGTAGCGCGCGAGGTCAGGACGCGAGGACGGCGTCGGCCGTCGGGTCGTGCACGCCGAGCTCCTCGACGAACGTGTCGACGACGGCGGGGTCGAACTGCGTTCCGCTACAGCGCACGAGCTCCGCGACGGCGTCCGACGGTGAGAGTGCCGCCCTCGCGTAGCCGCGCTCGCTGCCGGAGGTCATCGCGTCGTACGCGTCGGCGACGAAGATGATGCGGGCGCCGAGCGGGATCTGCTCGCCCGCCAGCCCGTCCGGGTAGCCGTTCCCGTCCCAGCGCTCGTGGTGGTGGAGCACCCATTCGGCGATCGGCTCAACGCCGAGGCTCTCGAGCATCCGGTAGCCGATCTGCACGTGCCGCTCGAGTACGAGCCGCTCGGCGTCGGTGAGCGTCCCCGGCTTGCGCAGGATCTCCTCGGGGATGGCGAGCTTGCCGAGATCGTGCAGGCTTCCCGCCAGGCGGGTGAGCTCGATTGCCGGCTCGTCCTCTCCCAGCCGCCGGGCGATCCGCGCCGCGAACTCGCCGACGCGCTCGGAGTGGCTGCCGGTGTACGCGTCGCGCGCGTCGACCGCCTTCGCCAGGCTGGCGGCGGCGCGGTAGCGGGCTGCGCGGTCGGGGCTCTCCGCGAGCTGCTCGAGGTTGGCGCGCAGCAGCCACTCGGTCGCGTAGGTGCGCGCCCGGTTCTTCCCGTCCTCCTTCGCCCAGTAGAGGGCGCTGTCGGCGAGCCGGATCAGCTCGTCGCGCCCCGACCCCTGCTCGTGAAAGGTGGCGACGCCGGCGCTCACTGTCACGGCCCCGACCCCGTCGACGTGCAGCCCCGCGATCCGCTCGACGATCGAGCGGGCGACCGACTCCGCCTGCCGCTCGTCGTGGCGCGGCAGCAGCACGGCGAACTCGTCGCCGCCGAGGCGGAACGACTCGCCGCCCTGGCGCAGCCGCGACGCGACATGCCCGAGCACGAGGTCGCCCGCGGGGTGGCCGTGGTGGTCGTTGATCGCCTTGAAGTCGTCGAGGTCGACGAGGCAGAGCGCGAGCGTGAAGCCGTGCTGCTCGGCGAGCGAGAGCTCGCGCTGCAGCCGCTCGTGGAAGCTGCGGTGGTTGCCGAGGCCCGTGAGCGGGTCGGTGAGCGCGAGGCGCATCGCGCGCAGCGCCTTGAACGTCGAGCGCTGGTAGAGGGCGATCGCGAGCAGCGGGCCGACGAGCGCGATCGAGAGCGCCGGCTCGCGTTGCCAGAGCACGACGAGGATCAGGGCAGCGGACGCCATCAGCGCGAACGGGGCGGTGGTCTGCTTGATGTTCTCCCAGATGACCTGGAAGAAGTGACGGCCGGAGTCCGCCGAGAGCACGGCGCTGATCAGGACGAGGTTGACGACCCAGTAGTAGACGAACGAGCAGAGCGCGAGCCGGGTGACGATCATCCCGATCGACCCGCCGTGCACCTGCTCGATCGCGAGGCCGCCGGCGAGCGCCGAGAGCGCGAACATCGAGCCGTTGTAGGCGATCCGTAGCAGCGGCCGGCGCTGCAGCAGGAACGTGAACGTGGGTGCGCCCGCGGCGATCAACACGCCCGCCTGCCAGCCGAGGAGGACGATCGCCGACACCGAGAAGACGAACCCGAGCGTCACGCCCGGCGAGTCCATCCCCTCTACCGGCACGGGGAAGCGCTCGGCGAGCGCCATGCTGGCGAAGAGCCCGAGCAGCGCGAACACGTCGCCGAGCGAGCGGGAGGAGTTCGCGTAGCTGTAGGCGGAATAGGCGACCGTCACGGCCCCCGCCACCGTGACGGGCGTCACGACGGCGAGGACCCCGATCGGGATGGCAGCGGGAGTCTTCACCGCTGCCTACCCGATCTGCCGCAATCCGACCGGAGTCCGGCGCCGGGCGCGGCGGGCGTCAGTTCCGTCCGCTGGTCGACCGACACCTGTCCCTCCTTTACGAGGTGGCTAGGGCGATCTACCAGCCGTAGTTGAGCCACCCGTAGTTCATCCCGAAGGCGACCGCGAGCGCCGCGGCGACGATCAGGAGAAGCACGAGGCGGGACTTCCACTCCAGCATTCTTGCCTCCAAGCACTCACGTTGGGACGCCAGAGCCTCGGATTGTGGATGCGGCATCTTTGCGGCGTAATCACCCGAAGGGGTGATCATGCTGCGTCAGCCCTCGAGCCCGGCCTCGCGCAGCGGCCGGCGGGCCCAGGCGAACTCGCGGCGGTACCAGCCGGTGAGCTGGGCGAGCGCGACGCCTTCGTCGGAGGAGTGGACGAACCACCCGTTCCCGACGTAGATCGCCGTATGGTCGATCTCGGCGCCCGTCGAGCGGGGGCCGTGCGAGCCGAAGAAGAGCACGTCGCCCGGTTCCAGCTGCGCGAAGGGGATCCGCTCCGTGCCCGGCGCCTCCACGCTCATCGCCATCGTCGTGCGGCCGCGCAGCATCGAGGCGAGGTCGCCCTCGTTCGGGTAGCTCTGCAGCTTGTAGACGCGCCAGACGAAGCCCGAGCAGTCGTAGCCGCCCCGGGCGGAGACCCCGAAGTCCACCTCCGCGCCGTCGCTCGTCCCACCCCAGACGTACGGCATGCCGATCTTCGAGAAGGCGGCGGTGAGGATCTGGCGCTGCCACGCGTTCAGCGGCATCGCGATCGAGAACGAGTCGGCGAGGCTCTGCACCCACGCCGTCTGCCAGCCGCTGCCCAGGGGGCCGAAGCCGAGGATCTGCGCGGCCGAGTAGGCCGCCTCGGCGCGGGTCGCCGGATCCTGCGGTCGCAGCTCGAGGAAGTCCTGCGCCGCCGGGTGGTTGAGGCGGAGGCCCAGCAACCGCGCGACCACCTCGGAGCCGAAGCGGGACGGCACCGGGATCCCGGCCGTGTAGACGGCGCGATCGAACTCCTTCGCGGCCTGCGAGAGATGGAGCGTGGCGACGAGGTTCGCGTCGAGCTGCGCCATCGTCACCGGGTCCTGCGCGTGCGCGGCGAGGGTCGACACCACCCTGGAGGCCGTGCCCGTCGACGCCGTGGTCGTGCCGGTGGTCGTGGTCGGAGGGGCGAGCACCTCCGCCAGGCCGGAGTCGAGGCTCGAGAGCTCCGCGCGCGTGAGCCCGTCGTTCGGGCGGAACGTCCTGACGTTCGAGGCCATCAGCCCCTGCGAGACGACTCGCGCGATCTGCGGGCCTGCCCAGTTGGGCAGTTGCCGGGGCGAGGCCGCCGCCTCGGCGACGGCGCCGATCGAGACCGCGGCGGCCGCGGCCAGAGTCAGAAGACGACGGCCCACGTCCCTTCTCATCGACCGCGGCGCGCGGGGACATTAGCCTCTCAGGCGGTGGAGCTCGAGATCACACCGGAACCCGACGCGACGGAGCGCAGGGCGATCCTCGCGGCGGTGCAGGCCGAAGAGGCGCAGCCGCGCCGGCCCTCGGCATGGACGGAGGCGTGGTTGCCGCAGCGCGAGGAGCCGGGCGAAGCGGAACCGTAACTCCCTCCCGGCGCCGCCCGTTCCCACGACATGTGGGAAGAGTGCATCCGCTGCAACGAGGCGCCGGCCGTCGACGAGCTGGGCTACTGCGGCCATTGCCACTGGGCAGTGCGCGCCGAGGTGGAGGAAGGCTTGTACGCGCTCCGCGAGTACCTTCGGGCCTGGGCGCGCTTCGGCGAGTGGTGCGAGTCGCGCGGCATCGCCGCGTGAGCTGAGCGCTATTCCGGCTGGGGACGGCCGGAGAACAGGCGCGGCGCGCTGCGGGCGTAGTCGAGCCCCGAGATCCAGGTGAGCACGACCGCGACGAGGAGCGTCCACCACGCCGCCGCGTGCGGCCAGGCCCCGGCCGCCGAGAAGCCGCCGACGGCCGCCGCGATCGCCTGAGCCCACGTCTTGAGCTTGCCGAGGTCCCGAGCGGCGATCACGACGCCGCGCTCGACGGCCGCCTGGCGAAGACCCGTGATCAGCACCTCCCGCAGCACGATCGCCGCAACCATCCACGCCGGCACGACTCCCTCGCCCACGAGCATCACGAGCGTCGCGAGGACGAGCACCTTGTCGGCAATCGGGTCGAGGAGCGAGCCGAGCGGCGACGCGCGTCCGTGGCGGCGGGCGAGCCTCCCGTCGAACCAGTCGGTCGTCATCGCGACGCAGAAGGCGGCGGTCGCCCAGTAGTCGTGCCCGTCGAAGCGCACGGCGTAGAGCGCGATCACGAGCGGGACCGACGCGGCGCGGGCGACGGTCAGCTGATCCGCGGGCGTCATGGCCACTACGTGGAGAATACGGCCCGCTCATGTTCGACAAGGTCCTCGTCGCCAACCGCGGGGAGATCGCCGTCCGCGTCTCGAGAACCCTGCGGGAGCTGGGGATCGGCGCGGTCGCGGTCTACTCCGAAGCCGACCGGAATGCGCTCCACGTCGCCTACGCGGACGAGGCGTACCTGATCGGGGCGGCCCCCGCCGCGGAGAGCTATCTCCGCATCGACCGGCTCGTCGAGACGGCGCAGCGGGCCCGCGCGCAGGCGATCCACCCCGGCTACGGCTTCCTCGCCGAGAACGCGGAGCTCGCGCGCGCGGTCGAGGCGGCGGGTCTCGTCTGGATCGGCCCGCCGCCGGCCGCGATCGAGCTCATGGGCAACAAGGCCGCCGCGCGCACGGCGATGCAGGAGGCGGGCGTCCCGATCATCCCGGGCACGACCGATCCCGTCGGCTCTGTCGAGGAGCTGCTCGCGCTCGGCGACGAGATCGGCTACCCGCTCCTGATCAAGGCCGCAGCCGGCGGCGGCGGCAAGGGGATGGAGGTCGTCGAGGCCCCGGAGCAGGCGGAGCGCGCGTTCGAGACGGCGCGCCGCCAGGGGCAGTCCTACTTCGCGAATCCCGACGTCTACGTCGAGAAGCTGATCGTCGATCCCCGCCACGTCGAGGTGCAGGTGCTGGCCGACGCGCACGGGAATGTGATCCACCTCGGCGAGCGCGACTGCACGATCCAGCGCCGGCACCAGAAGCTGGTCGAGGAGACGCCGTCGCCCGCGGTCGACGAGGAGCTTCGCGCCCGGATCGGGCAGATCGGGGTGGAGGCCGCGCGCGCCTGCGGCTACCGCTCGGCCGGGACGATCGAGGGCCTGCTCACCGAGGACGGTGACTACTTCTTCATGGAGATGAACACGCGCATCCAGGTCGAGCACACGGTGACGGAGCTCGTGACGGGGCTCGATCTCGTCCGCGAGCAGGTCCTGGTCGCGCTCGGCGAGCCGCTCTCGCTGCGGCAGGAGGACGTCGAGCTCCGCGGGCACGCGATCGAGTGCCGGATCAACGCCGAGGACGCGAGCCGCGGCTTCCTCCCTGCTCCGGCGCCGGTGACGGGGTATCGCGAGCCGGGCGGGCCTGGCGTTCGCGTCGACTCCGGTGTCGCGGCCGGGTACGAGGTGTCGGGCGCGTACGACCCGATGATCGCGAAGCTGATCGTCCACGGCGTCGACCGCGAGCACGCGCGGAGGCGGATGCTGCGCGCGCTCGACGAGTTCTGGATCGACGGGCCGAAGACGCTGATCGGCTTCCACAAGGCGCTCCTCTCCCACCCGTGCTTCGTCGCCGCAGAGACATGCCACGGCATCGTGGAGTCCGAGGAGCTCGCGGCGCGGGCGGCGGAGCTCGCAGAGGCGCCGGCGGTCGCCCAGCCGAGTGACACTCTGCCAGCAGGTCGGGCCCGGACGGTGGAGCGCGTCCGCACGGTCGAGGTCGAGGGCCGCCGCTTCGAGGTGCGGATCAGTGACCCGGAGCCGGAATGGCGCGCTCTCGCGCAGCGCCGGCGGGAGCGCTCCCGCGGCGGAGCGGCCGGCGCCGGCGGACGTGACGCGGTCGTCTCCCCGATGCAGGGTACGGTGCTCTCGGTTCCCGTCGCGGAGGGCGACGGCGTCGAGCCCGGTGACGTGATCTGCGTCGTCGAGGCGATGAAGATGGAGAACGAGGTGCACGCGCCGCGCGTCGGCATCGTCCGCAATCTCTCGGTCGAGGCGGGCCAGCCGGTGTCCAGCGGCCAGGTGATCTGCACGCTCGAGAGCGGCGGCGGGGCCTAGATCGAGTTCTGGTAGGCGCGGAACGACCAGGTCGCGAACGCGGTCGTGACGGCCGCGGCGGCGACGAGGAAGAGGAGGAACTGGCCGCTCGACCACCAGTGCCCGCCGAAGACGACCGCGTTCCGCGCCGCCTCGACCCCCCAGTTGACGGGGTTGTAGCGGGAGACGCTACGGATCCAGCCCGGCATCCTCTTCTCCGTCAGCAGGATCGACGAAAGGAACATCAGCGGCAGGCCGACGAAGTTCGCGGTCGCGATCATCGACGCCTCGCGCCGCAGGAGCAGCGCGATCCCGTGCGAGAAGCCCGCGAACACCATCGCGAGCAGGGCTGCCGCGGCGGCGACCAGCAGCCAGCCGGCGACGCCGCCGACCACGCGAACGCCCAGCGCGTAGCCGATCGACAGCAGCAGCAGCGCCTGCAGCACCGACGTGATGCCGGCCCGCACGACCTGCGAGAGGACGATCGCCACGCGCGACGCCGGCGAGGCGAGGAAGCGGTCGATCACGTGCCGGTCGAGGTCGTTGATCATTGCCATCCCGGCCCACATGCCGCCGAAGAACGCGTTCATGCAGACGATGCCAGGCGTCAGGAACTCGACGTAGGACGACGCGCTGCCGCGCAGCTGGGTCACGCGCGAGAAGAGCTGGCCGTAGAGGAGCAGCCAGATCAGCGGCTGGATGATCATCATCGCGATCCAGATCGGCTCGCGCATCAGGTTGCGCGCCTGACGGACGATCATCCAGCCGGTGTGGCGCAGCGTCCGGAAGAGCATCACCGGCCGCCCTCCTCGTCCTCGGCGGCGAAGTCGCGGCCGGTGTAGTGGAGGTAGACGTCGTCGAGCGACGGACGCGCGGTCGTGACCGAGGCGACG
This sequence comes from Gaiellaceae bacterium, assembly GCA_039583515.1. Taxonomy (GTDB): domain Bacteria; phylum Actinomycetota; class Thermoleophilia; order Gaiellales; family Gaiellaceae; genus Palsa-739. The sequence goes on along the minus strand of JAVKST010000110.1, from coordinate 1,498 downwards.
CCGATCCCGCGCGACTCGAGCGCGGAGAGGATGACGGGAACCGCCGCGGCGCCATTCGGCACCCGCGTCCGCAGCACCGAGCCGTCGACGGCCGTTTCGCGTGCGCCCTCGACCGCTGCGACGACCTCCGCCGCCTCCGCGCCGCGGCCGTCGAGCTCCCCGAGCTCGACCGTCACCGAGTCGCCGCGCAGTCCCGCCTTCAGCTCCTCCGGCCGTCCCTCGACGACGATGCGGCCGCGGCTGACGATGGCCACCCGCTCGGCGAGCCGGTCGGCCTCCTCGAGGTAGTGCGTCGTGAGCAGGATCGTCAGCTGCTGCTCCGCCGCGAGGCGCTCGACCTCGACCCACATCGCCGCCCGCGCCTCGGGATCGAGACCCGTCGTCGGCTCGTCGAGGAAGAGCACGCTCGGCCGGTGGACGAGACCGATCGCGACGTCGAGCCGCCGCTTCATCCCGCCCGAGTAGCCCCGTGCCGGGCGGTCGGCCGCATCCTCGAGCCCGACGAGCCCGAGCAGCTCGTCGACTCGGCGGCGCAGGGAGGCGCCGCCCATGCCGTGGATCCGTCCCTGCAGGAGGAGGTTCTCGCGACCTGTCGCCTCCCAGTCGACGCCCGAGTCCTGGGCGACGTAGCCGAGCTTCCGGCGGACGCGCGCCGATTGTGCGACCACGTCCTCGCCGGCGACGAAGGCGCGGCCGGAGTCGGGGCGGGTCAGCGTGGTCAGGACGCGGACGGTCGTCGACTTGCCCGCGCCGTTCGGTCCGAGGAGCGCGAAGACCTCGCCCTCGCCCACGGCGAACGAGACGCCGTCGAGCGCCTGCACGGCCTTGTAGTGCTTCCGGAGCTCCTCGGCGACGATCGCCTCCACCGCGGCCGAGTGTAGTGCGCGCAATCCGGGCGCCTCGACGGCGCGTAGGAACCGGCAACCGATGAGGAGGAACAGGATGTCGAAGAGAACACTCGCTCTCGCCGCCCTAGTCGTGGTCGCCCTCGCGAGCGGCAGTGCGCTGGCGGCGTCGAAGGCGGGCACGACCGTCGCGCTGCACAAGACGTCGCTCGGCAAGGTGCTCGCCGCCTCGAGCGGCATGACGCTCTACCTGTACACGCCGGATCCCAAGGGGAAGAGCGTGTGCAACGGCGCCTGCGCGAGCGCGTGGCCGCCGCTGCTGACGAAGGGCAAGCCGCGCGCGGGCGCGGGCGTGAGGGCGAAGCTCCTCGGCACGACGCGCCGCAGCAACGGCAAGCTCCAGGTGACGTACGCCGGGCACCCGCTCTACCGCTACGCCGGCGACTCGAAGGCGGGCCAGGCGAAGGGCGAAGGGGTCGGCGGGATCTGGTACGTGCTCTCGGCCTCGGGGGCGAAGCTCACTGGCAAGCACTCCGGCACCACCACCGGCGGCGGCTACGGCGGCGGCGGCGGGTACTAGTGATGTGGCCGGTAACGTCGCCCGCTTTCCGGGTCGCGAGCACCAAGCGATGCAAGGACGCAGGCCGTCTCGA
>JAVKST010000109.1:0-8908 GCA_039583515.1 Gaiellaceae bacterium | reverse complement strand
GTCGGCCTGCACGTGGGGGTCCCCGCGCGTCGCCGCCTCCCGGCACAGCTCGGCCAGATCAGCGGCCAGGCGCACGAGCCGAAGCGGCGGCTCGGCGGCTGCGGCGGTGACGCGGCCGAGGGCGAAGTCGCGCCGCTCCGGCGATCGATCCGCCGCAGGCGCCGTCCGCGCTTCCAGCGCGCGCCCGTACGCCTCCGCGTCGACGTCGGCGAGCTCGGCAGCGCGCTCCCGCAGCGAGCCGGCCTGGGCTGCGACTCCGGCGGCTTCCGGCCACGTCTCGGCCGACAGCCGCGCCGCCATCTGCGCGACGGCTGCGGCCGCGGCCAGCGCTGCGGCGAGGGCCGAACCGGCGCCGGGCACCTCCCGCGGCGCCGCCAGCTCCTCGAGGAGCGCGGCGAGAGACAGGTCGGCGAGCACGGAGGGAGTGTCTCACCGACTCGCGCTGTGCGGTGGTCAGACCGCCTCGAGGAGCCGGCGCAGCCGCGAGACGACGAACGGCGAGGGGTCGTATCCCGCAGCGGCGATCGCGTTCTCGAGGTCGGCCTCGAGCTGCTGCCTGAAGGCGACGTCCGCTTCCGCCCGCGCGACGAGCTCGTCGAGCGCTGCGCGCGCCGCCGGCAGCTCCTGTGCCGCGCCGACCCAGCCTTCGGGCGCAGGCGGTAGCAGGCGCAGCAGCCGTCCGATCCGCTCCTCGTCGCATCCGTTCATCTCACTCTTCATGACGGCCGAGAGGCCCGGTTCCTTCCCTCGAGCTCGGCGCGGACTTTCTCCAGGCAGCGGGAGATGCGGCTCGCGATCGTCCCGGCCGGCATCGCGAGCGCCTCTCCGATCGTGCGATAGCTCTCGTCGCGGCAGAAGAAGCGGTCGAGGATCTCGCTGCACGGCTCTCCGACGGCGTCCAGCGCGGCGCGCACGGACATCGCGTCGTCGAGGTCCCCGAGCGCCTCTTCGGCGGCGGCGGCCTCCGGCTCGGCCGGGCTCGGCGCGTCGCGCGCCGTCATGCGCAGCCGGTCGATGCAGAGCCGGCGCGTCAGCTGCGCGAGCCACGGCCTGACGGCGTCGTCGCTGCGCAGCTCCGGCAGCTTCTCGTAGGCTCGCGCGAACACCTCCTGGAAGACGTCCTCTGCGTCGTGGTGCGCGAGTCGGAACCCCCGAATGCAGATCGCGTACACGTAGCGGGAGAAGTGCTCGACGAACTCGTTCCAGGCCGCCGGGTCTCCTGCGCGGCAACGGGAGACGAGCTGCGCGTCGCTCTGGTCGGCCGCTGTCATGCGCGGACGATAACGACGCCGGCGCGGCGGTCGGGAATCCGCGTCAGCGCAGCCAGCGTCCGAGTGCGGCTTCGATCTCGTGCGAGTGTTGCAGGGAGCCGAGCTGCGCCGCCACGCGCCGGCCGTCGAGGACGACGATGGCGGGCACCTTGTCGACAGCGAAGCGCTCCGCGAGATCAGGACGAGCGTCCACGGCCACCCGCACGAGCTCGAACGTGTCGTGGTTGCGGCGGCGCTGGAGTACCTGTGCGAGGAGCGCCTCCGCTCTGCGGCAATGCCCGGAGCGCGGCGAGTAGAAGAAGACGAGCTTCGGGCGCCGGAGAGCGGGGACCGCCGGCTTCGGCTGCCCCCCGAGCCGGTAGGCGCGTCCGCCGATGCCGATCGGCACGGCGTCGAGCTCCCAGTACCTGGCCCAGTCCTGCACGGTGGAGAGGAGGGGGCGGAGCACCGCCGGGGGCGCATCCGGGATCGTGAGCCGGCAGCCGTCGCCGCCGGTCGAGGAGAGGAGAGGGGAGTAGCCGCGGAGTCGGTCTGCGAGGTCGGTGCCGGACACGATGTCGGGGACGTCGATCGCGATGCGCCTGCGGGCGGGCCGAGTGAACCGGAGTGCTTCGATTGCCTCGCCCATCGGTGAGGACTGTGTCCATCGTACTACGAGCTAAACGTCCAGCGTGGCCGCCAACGCCTCGACGAACAGCTGCGCGTGCTCGGCGCCGAAGACGAGCGGCGGCCTGATCTTGAGCACGTCCTCCCGCGGCCCGGTGCGGCCCGCGAGGACGCCGTGCTCGCGCAGCTCGTCCACGGCGCGCCGAGCCGCGTCTGCCTCGCGCAGCTGGACACCGGCGAGAAGGCCGCTGCCGCGCACCTCGAGGATCTCCTCGCTCGTCAGCCCGCGAATCGCCTCCCGCAGCCGCTCTCCGACGGCGGCGGCGCGGCCCGGCAGCTTCTCGTCGGCGAGCACTTCGAGCACCGCGAGCGCGGCGCGTGCGGCGACGGGATTGCCGCCGAAGGTGCTGAACGTGCGGCCGGCGTACGGAAAGCGCTCCGCGAGCTCCCCCCGCGTCACGAGCGCCGCGACCGGATAGCCGTTTCCCATGGCCTTCCCGAGCGTGACGACGTCCGGCTCGATGCCCTGCCGCGCGAACGACCAGAGATCCGGTCCGGTGCGGCCGTGGCCCGCCTGCACCTCGTCCGCGACGTAGAGCCCGCCGGCGGCGTGCGTGCGCTCGACGAGCAGGCGCAGCTCGTCGGCTCCCGGCTCGTGGATGCCGTCGCTCATCAGCGCGCCGTCGAGGAAGGTGGCTGCGAGGCCGCCGCCGAGCCGTTCGAGCGCCGTCTCGAGTGCCTCCCCGAAGCGGCGCCCCGGCAGCGGCGGCGGGATCCGTTCGACCTGCGGCGGCGCGACGCGCGGAGGCCACTCCTCCGGCGAGAGCTCGCTCGCAGCCGCGGTCACGCCGTGGTAGGCGTGCTCGGTGACGATCGCGCCCGTCCGGCTGGTCACGCCGGTCGCGAGCCGCCAGGCGAGGTCGTTCGCCTCGCTGCCGGAGCTCACGAGCACGACCGTGTCGAGTCGGGCCGCGGACGGCATGGTGGCGAGCAGCCGCTCGGCGAGCTCGACGAGCGGCTCGTAGAGGTAGCGCGCGTGCGTGTTGAGGAGGCGCGTCTGGCGCACGACGGCCTCCGTCACGCGCGGGTGGCAGTGGCCGACGACGGGGACGTTGTTGTAAGCGTCGAGGAGCCGGCTCCCGTCGGCTTCGAACAGCCACACGCCCTCCCCGCGCACGACATGCACCGGCCGCGCATACGCGAGCCGGGTAAGGATGCCGCCCGTCGCGCGCTGCCGCCGCCGCGCCAGCTCCTCGCCGGGCACCCGCGGCGGCTCGGCTCCGAGCTCCGCGGCGACGCGCTCCGGTCCGAGCTCGTCGAGCAGCGCGAGCAGCGGCCAGGATTCCGCGTCCCACGCCCGGATGTAGTCGGCGTTCTCGGGATAGCGGTGCGTGCGCCAGGCGCTGATCGCGACGATCGCCGCGAATCGGGCGGCCACGAGATCGCCAAGCAGCTCGAGCTCGAGCGGCTCGAGCGGCAGCTGCGACTGGTAGCCGTCGAGCGCGAGCCGCGCGATGCGGAACACGTCCTCCGCCGGTCGCCCCCGCAGGAGCGACGCTACGCCGACGGCGAGGTCGGCGGCCTGGGCGCTGAACGAGCAGTCGCCGAAGTCGACGATGCCGGCGATCCGCCCGTCCTCCTCGAGCAGGACGTTGTCGAGGTTGAGGTCGCCGTGGACGACCTGCCCGCGCAGGAGCGGCCAGCGTGGCAGCACCCGCCGCTCGAAGCGGGCGACCGTGCGCTCGACGAGCGCGCGCCGGCCGGCGTCGCCGATCGCGTCGAGGAGACCGCGGAGCCGCGGCGTCTGCCGCATGTCCCAGAGCAGCTCGCGTCCCGCGGCAGGGTGGAAGAACGAGCGGAGGGCGACGTTGAGGCGGGCGTGCGTCTCGCCGTACGCGCGCACGGCGGCGTCAGGGAGCTCCGGGCCGCCCTTGCGGCCGTGCAGCCGCTCGAACAGCCGCACGTGGTGGCCCTCGTAGCGGGCACGCGCGCGCGGCCGGGCCACCGGAAGCTCCGGGTCGACCGCCGCGACGTGCGCGATGGCAGCCGCCTCGAGGTCGAGCACGGCCGGATCCTCCGCGCTGTTCGAGATCTTGAGGATCCCGCCGGCGCCGCCGTCGTCGATCAGGAAGGTCTGGTCGCGCTCGCTGCCGAGGTCCGTCGCCCCGCCGTGGATGTCGAACAGCTCCGCTGCGATCCGCGCCGCCTGCTCCGTCGTGAACGCCGGCGCCGCCGCCTCGAGGACGCAGGTCATCCGCGCAGCTCGATCCCGTGCGGCTCGACGATCGTGTTCGCGCCGTCGACGACGAGCGACTGCCCGGTGACGTAGCTCGCCTCGTCCGACGCGAGGAACGCCACGAGGGCCGCGACCTCCTCCGCCGTCCCCGGGCGTCCGAGCGGCGTATGCCGTCCCGCCTCGAGCTCGTCCGGCTCGGACGACGCCGTCGCGATCCGGTCCGGCGCGACCGAGTCGACGGTGATGCCGTCGCGGCCGTGCTCGATCGCGAGCGTCCGCATCAGGCCGTCAGGGCCCGCGAGGTCGGCGATGCGCGCCCCGAGCCGGGCGAGCAGGCGCGCGCACGCGAGGCCGATGCCGTGCGAGCTGCCGCACCCGCTGACGAGAAAGCCGCGCGCGTCGACAGGTCGAATGGCCTCGTGCCGGTCACGGCGCCGACTCTGCCACAGCCGGAACGGAAAATCCCTCGTTTGAGACCTCAGGAGATCCCCGTTTGCGGGAGGAGCAGCCGTCCCAGCGCGCGCGGGGATCGACCCCGGCCGGGTGACGATCGAGGTGACGGAGTCGAGCGTCCTCCAGAGCGACGCCCTCCAGGCGATGCGGCGCCTGCGCGAGCTCGGCTGCCTCCTCGGGCAGGGCCACTTCTTCGGAGAGCCGGCGCCGCTGGAAGAGATCGAGCACCTCCTGCAGCCGCCCTCGCCGCTCGAACGGCTCGCCACGTCGGCCTGAGGTCAAAGAGAAGCGGCGGGACGCCCGCCGCTTCGAATGCTCCGCCGCAGATGATTGCCGTCAGTCCCGGCAGGAGTCATGCCGATCATCACGCGGCCCGTCCGCCACCGCCCTCCCCCATCCGGGGGATATGACGAAGTCGTTGCGCGGGGCGGCTCCATCGAGGACCTGCAGTCGCCACCTCCGGGCGTCGCGGAGCCTCAGCCGGCGGTGACGCCGCTGCGCGCGGCGAGCGCCGCCTTGAGGAGCCTGAGCGCCTCGTCGGCTTCCCCGCGCTCCTCGTAGATCTCCGCCATGGCCGTCAACGCCTCGGCGACCCGCCTGCCGGGCGCGGGCGCTCGGTCGACCGCCAGCTCGTAGAGCTCGAGGGCCCGCGCGTCGTCGCCTCGCGAGCGGAAGAAGCTGGCCACCGACGCGTACGCGAACGCCGCCGACTCCGGCCGCGCCTCGTTCAGGCGAGGCACGACGCCGAGCATGAGCGAGACGGCCTCCTCCTCGTCCCCGAGCGCGACGAGCGCGCGGGCGCGCTCGATCGACAGCATCGCCCGCTCGACCTCGTCGCCCGCACTCGCCAGCCCGGGCGCCGCCTCGTCGAGCCGCGCGAGCGCCTCCCTCGCGTTCCCCCGGTCGTTCTCGATCTGCGCGAGCAGGGCGAGGGCGCGGGCTGCCGCGAGCTGGTGCTCGGTCGAGCGCAGAGTCGCCACCGCCAGTTGGGCGTACTCCACCGCGAGATCCGGCTTGCCCTCGGAGTGGTACAGCCGGCACTGAGACCAGTAGAGGTTCGCACGCAGCATCGGGTCGAGCGTCTCGTGCGCGTCGCCCAGCGCGTCGGCGAGGGTCGACTCCGCGAGCGCGAAATTGCCGCTGTCGACGTACGCGTTGGCGAGGAGGACGCCGAAGCGCGCCGTGGCGAAGCGGTCGCGGAGCGCGCGAGCCGCCTCCAGGAAGCGCTTGAGGATCGCGAACGCCTCGTCGAAGTGCCCCTGCATGCAGTACGCGCTGCCGAGGCGCTCGGCGGCGGCGTGCGCCTCCTCCCGCGGCAGCGCGTCGGTCGCGATCGCGGCGAAGAGCAGGTCGATCGCCTCGCGCACGTTCCCGCGGGCGAGGGCGACGCCGCCGAGGCCGGCGTCGGCGCGTGCCGCCGCGGCCCCGCCGCCGCTCTCGCGCCGCGTCCGCGCGTAGATCTCCTCCGCGCGGTCGAGCTCGCCCAGGCGCAGCGCGATCTCGGCCTCGACGAGCGGATCGGGTGCCGCCGCGGCGGCGTCGCCCGTCGCGAGGTAGTCCGCGGTGACGCCGAGCCGCTTCGCGAACTCGCGCAGGATCTGGTACGAGGGAGTGCGGGCCCCGGCTTCGATTCGCGAGACGTAGGCGGCGGTGCAGCCCTCGAACGAGAGGTCGCGCTGGCTCAGCCCTGCGGCGAGTCGCGCAGCGCGCAGGCGCTCGCCGACGGCGGCCGGGCTGTCCACGTGCGTCGAAGGGCGCCGCGGCATCACCCAGGACTATACGGGACCTGTGTCACAAGTCCAGCCCGGCGCCTGCGCCCGCGGCACAGGCGCCCGGCCGGCGGAGCGCGCCGCTAGAACCGCGGCCAGATCGTCGTCTCGGCAGCAGCAAAGGCAAGCAGCAGCGTGCCGACAACGACGGCGAAGTGGAGAAGCCTCGTCTTCACGGGGACTGTCCTTTCAGTCGTATTAACAGAACAGCCCCGGGCTGGAGTAACTAAAGTCTAGAGCTTTGCGCGCGTCGATACACGCGCGACATGCGTCCAGGTGGAGCTAGACGGTGGGAAGCTCGCGCTGCGCGGTCGGCATCGGCGGGCCGAAGTAGAAGCCCTGGGCACGCTGGCAGCCGAGCCGGCGGATGATCCGGTGCTGCTCGGACGTCTCGATGCCTTCCGCCACGAGATTCAGCTCGAGGGCGTTGCCGAGGTCGATGATGCCCTTGAGCAGCACGAGGTCGGATGACGGGCTGTCGATCTTCGCGGTGAAGCTCCGGTCGATCTTGACCACGTCGATCGGGAACTGCTGCAGGTAGGCGAGGGAGGCGTAGCCGGTGCCGAAGTCGTCGAGGGCGATCACGACGCCCAGCTGCTTCAGCTCCTGCAGCGCGACCGCCGCGCGCCCGTCCGACTCGAGCAGCGTGCTCTCCGTGAGCTCGAGCGTGAGCGCCGAGGCGGGGAAGCCCGACGTCTCGAGCGCCGAGCGGACATGTGCGACGAAGCCGTGGTGCTGGAGCTGCCGCGCCGAGACGTTGACCGACATCTGCGGCACCTCTGGAGCCGCGGCAGCAAGGCGCGCTCCCTCCGCGCAGGCCTCCTGGAGCACCCACTCGCCGAGCTGGACGATCAGCCCGGTCTCCTCGGCGAGCGGGATGAAGCTCGCCGGGGCGAGGTCGCCCTCGGTCGGGTGCCGCCAGCGGACGAGCGCCTCGTAGCCGGTGATCTCGTAGCGCTCGAGGTCGACCACAGCCTGGTAGTCGAGCCGGAGCTCGCCGCCCGCGATCGCGTCGCGCAGCTCGCCGATCCGCTGCGACCGCTCCACGGCCGCCCGGTCGAGCTGCGGATCGAAGAAGGCGTAGCCGACCGCCGGGTGCGCCTTGGCGCGGTACATCGCGATGTCCGCCTCGCGCAGCATCGCGTCGGCGTCCTCGCCGAGCGCGATCCCGATGCTCGCTTCGGTCACGAGCTGGATCGGGCCGACGTGGAGCGGGCGGGAGATCTCCTCGAGCAGCCGCTCGGCGACCTCGATCGCGCGCTCGGGCTCGACTCCCTCGGTGAGCACGACGGCGAACTCGTCGCCCCCGAGACGTGCGGCAGTGTCGCCGCTTCGCACCGCGGCCTCGATCCGGCGCGCGGTCTCTTCCAGCACCTCGTCGCCGACGTCGTGGCCCCAGCGGTCGTTGACGTTCTTGAACTCGTTGAGGTCGATGAAGAGGAGCGCGGTGGGGCGGTCGGGAACGTGCCGGAGCTCGGTCGCGTGCCGCAGCCGCTCGTGGAAGAACGCGCGGTTGGCGAGGCCCGTCAGCGGGTCGTAGAGGGCGAGCTGGCGCAGCTGCAGCTCCGCCTCCCGCTCGCGCGTGATGTCGAGGAGATAGCCCTGGAGATGGAGTGGCCGGCCGTGCGCGTCGAGCACGACGACTCCCTCGTCACGCAGCCAGACCGTGCGGCCGTCGCGCGCGATCAGCCGGTACTCGATGCTGAGCGGCTCGCGCGTCTCCCGCGTGTGCCGGTGCGCGGCGAGTACGCGGTCGCGGTCGTCCGGATGCAGCAGCCGCGCGAACAGGTCCGCCTCGCGCTCCCACTCGGCGACCGAATAGCCCAGGAGCGGCTCGATCCGGCGGCTCGTGAAGATGTTCGAGCTGACCTCGTCGAGCGCGTCGACGTAGACGACGAGCGGTAGCTGCTCGATCAGCGTGCGGTAGCGGCGGACGAGCTCGTCGCCCGACAGCCCGTCCTGCTCGCGCACGACAAGCTCGGCTGCAGACATGGAGGTGGAATCGGCGCTCCTACGGGCGCACGTGTCCCCTGAACGGGGGATCGAACCTGCGCAACTCTTACGCGCTGACTCGCCGCTCGAACACGTGCTCGAGAGCCGCGTCGAGCCCTGCGGCGAGAGCGCCGGCGAGAACGGCCGTCTCGCCGAGCGTCGAGGTCGCCACGCGCGGCGGGAATGCGAGCCATTCCTCGAACCAGCGCCGCACGGGCTCGAGCAGGCCGCCGTCGCCGCCGACGCTGCCGCCGAGGACGATCAGCGCCAGGTCGAGCGTCGCGGCGAGCGGGACGACGTGGAGCGCGATCCGACGCGCCGTCTCCGCGAGCACCGCGCCGGCCGTCTCGTCTGCGCCGCCGCGGAGGGTGGCCGCGTAGGCCGCGATCGCGCCGGCGGACGGGTCGAAGTCCTCCGACGACGCGGTCGTCGACGGCTGCCTCGCCGTCGGCAGCGAGCAGCTGTGGGAGCGCGTGCGCGGGTCGCGCGCCGCCGCCGAGACGCTCTAGATGGATGATCGGTTAATCGGCGTAGGCGGCGAGTTCGCGGCTTGGGAGTCCGAGGCGTTGGTTGAGGTTGAT
>JAVKST010000108.1:0-8946 GCA_039583515.1 Gaiellaceae bacterium | reverse complement strand
CCGTCGCGAGCGCCGCGGTCAGGATCTTCGAGCGCATCCGTCCTCCTTCGGGGTGGTGGTGCTGCGAGGAGGATGGGGCGCGGGTCTTACGCAGGTGTTAGCGGAGGCTTACGGCTTCCTTAACCCTCGTGGGCAATGAGCCCGCGCCCGGGGTAGCCCTCGACCACCTCTACACGCGCGGCGCGTCGACGGTCAGCCGCTCGACCTCAGCGACCCCGATCCCAAGCGCGAACCAGCCATCGAACTTGAGAGCGACGCCGGCGAGATCAAAATCGTCCTCGAGCCTGCCGGGACCCGCGGCTACGAAGACCTCCGCATCCGCGCCAACCGTGAGCCGCTCGGCCAGGGGTTTCGCCCCGCCGTCGCCTCCCCCGGCGACCTCGTCCGCATGCTCGAAGCACACGACCGCCAACCCGACCCCTTCGTGCTCGAAACCATGCGCCGCGTCCTCGATTTCGAACGCCGACTCACGATCGAGCGGTAGTTCCCCGCCCGTTCTGGCGCGAGGGCTCTCAACGCAGGCACGGGATTCGGCACTTGATCTATCTCGCTATAGTCGTCGCCGCTACAAAGGGGGGCCTGCGGCGCGCCTACCGGATTGGAACCCTGCGTGGGCACCCTCCGCCGGCCCCCCTTACTGTGCAGCTTTGTTTTTAGGGCGCTTCGTCGGCCACGAGAATCACGGTCTGCTGCTGGGTGTCGTACGCAAGACCGGCGCATGGACGCTGCGAGCTGAAGCCCTCGCCGCGGGCGCCTTCCCCTTCCTTGATCGACCAGTTCGAGAGGCCATTGTTGTCGAGCGCTGCTCGCACGGTGGTCCTTGCCTGCTCGTAGCTGAGGCAGCTACTGCCGGTGAAGGTGGCCTGAAGGGCGTGCTGAAGGTCGACGAGCTGCTTCATCTGTGCCTTAGCAGCAGGCGTCTGGGAAAGGTTGGGAAGCCCGAGGCTCCTGCAGGTGTCCTGAGCGTTATCTGCGGGGAATACGCCGATTGAGCCGCTGGGAACCACGCAGGCGGCGAAGCTCGCGGGCCGTTGGGCGTTTGGGAATGCGGAGGCATACGTTGCTGCGCACGCCGAGACCGGCGAGAGGATTCCGGACGGGAGGACTGCGGTGTCTGCGTTGAGCGAGTCGCGCTCGTAGCAACCGATGCTGTCGAGCTGCGTTGCGGGCTGCGTGAGGGCATAGCCGGCGTACGCAGCTGCCGCTAGGACGCCGGCGGTGACGACAGCGACAACTGCGACGAGCGCTCGCCGCGGCCGACGCCTCCGCGCAACGGACTCGGCGTAGATCTGCGACATGAGTAGCTCCTTCCGTTGTTGGAGCCGTCCCGCCGGGAAGTCGCGCTCGGGCGGAGGAGTAAAACGGATGCTCATTGCTCGTTCACCTCGATGCGAATTGGGACGACGTCTACGTCCCCTTTGGGTCCGCTGGCGGCTCCGAGTTCCCGAAACCGGCGACGGCCGCGCGCCAGCCGCGAGCGGACCGTCCCGATCGGAATGTCGAGAGCGACGGCGGCGTCTTCGTAGGAAAGTCCGCTCCAGTGGCAGAGGGCGATTACGTCTTGTTCGCGACGCGGAAGGCGGGCGAACACGCGCAACAGTTCTCGCATCGCTGCCTGGTCATCGAGTCGCCCGGGGGTGTCCTCGGCCAGGTCCGGTTCCTCCACTCGCTCGAGAGGCAGCCGCGCAAGCGCCTCTCTGCCGCGTATCAACGAGCGGCGTTGGTTGCGCAACACGTTTGTTGCGATCCCGTACAGCAGCGGTAGCGCGCTCTCGGCCTCCAGGGGCGCACGCCCCCGGCTACGCCAAGCAAGAAGGAAGGTGGTGGATGTCAGGTCCTCGGCCAGCGCCCACTCGCCGCAACGGCGAAAGCAGTAGTTGTAGATCTGGCTGGCGTGACGCTCGAACAGAGTGCCGAAGGCCGTGCCGCGGCCCTCGCGCGCTTGCTGCCAGAGCACCCGGTCGGAAAGCTCGCTCACCTCTGTCCTCTATGGGTCCGATCGCCCCGATCGAGTTCCCGGCGGAGGCATTCGATCGAAGCATGCGGGGGCCGGCTTTTCGACCGACCCCCGCGAAACCTCTCAGCAAAGACCGTTCGTGTTGAAGATCTTGATCGCGGAGGCCTGATCGTTGTCACCGTCTCCGACATACTTCGCCGAGGCACCGGAGGCCATACACCGCGTAGTGCCCCCACCATTGATGTCGTAGGACCACTCAGCGTCGTGTGACGTGCGGTTCCGCCACGAGGACATCTGGTCGTTGAACCCATAGTCCGTAAGGTTCTGCCAGTACCCGACGCTCTGGAACTCGAGCATCCGACCGAGGTAGCCCTCGTCGTGCCAAAGACAGAGCCAACCCGCTGGGCAATCAGTGTACGCCTGCGGTGTGAGGTTGAGGATGACGCTGCCGCCGTCGAAAGAGACGGCAGTCCCATTGTCGATGACGGTCCCTCCGGCGGGGACCCCGTTCGGGAAGGCCTGCTCGACGGCCGTCGCACCGCCCGAGCCCGTGGCCGCAATGGCAACCGGAGGCGCGATCACCACCGACGCGACGAGCGCAGCGACGGCAATCATGTTCTTTCGAAGATGAAGCATCTCGTTCCCTTCCATTCGTGATCACCAGATGCCGCAAGCCGCAGCGCAAGATCGATGTTCGTGTCTGCGCCCTCCTTCCACTTGTGGTTGATCCGGAGGAAGGGAAGGCGTCGCCCTCGGCCTGCACCATGGATCGAACCGACAGCTCGCCCACCTTTACGCGGGCCGAAACGCGACATGGCAGAGCCATCCATGATCGCTGACACCCCTCTGTCACCACGGCGACGCGCCTTACAACGCGACGCTTCCCACCGGATTGGAACGAGCCGAGACTATTGCCTCGTGTCATCAATGCAAGCCACCGCACGCGGTAACCCGGTACGCCACCTCTCGCTCTCCAGAACACTCGCAAGTATCGGATGCGCCGTGAGCTTCGCGTCGCGATCGGCGGCAGCCGATCGTCGCGACTGCGATCGCGGTGGAGTCCGATTGACGAGGTCGACGAGCACCTCGGGAACGCCGAGGCCATCCTCGAGGCGCCCGGAAAAGTTCTGTAGCCGAACTCGTCGCTAGGCTCGGCCCATAGCGCGCGACGTTCCGCCGATCCGCACCGAGCAGCTGCGCAAGGTCTACGGCGACCTCGTCGCCGTCGACGGCCTCGACCTGGAAGTGAAGCGCGGCGAGTTCCTCGGCCTCCTCGGTCCGAACGGCGCCGGCAAGTCGACGACGATCGGGATGCTGACGACGACCGTCCGCCCGACGCAGGGGCGGGCGCTCATCTCCGGCCTCGACGCCCGGCACAACCCGGCCGCGGTCAAGCGCCAGATCGGCGTCGTCTCGCAGGCGAACACGCTCGACCGCGCGCTCACCGTCTGGGAGAACCTCTACTACCACGGGCGCTTCTTCGGCGTCCCTCGCGCGCAGGCGCGCGCGCGGGCGGACGAGCTCCTCGAGCAGTTCGCGCTCGGCGAGCGTGCCGACGCGATGGTCTTCCACCTCTCCGGCGGTCTCGCGCAGCGGCTGATGGTCGCCCGGGCGCTCGTCCACGAGCCGCAGGTGCTCTTCCTCGACGAGCCCACATCGGGCATCGACCCGCAGACCCGCATCAACCTCTGGCGCATCCTCGAAGACCTCCACCGCGCCGGTCAGACGACGCTCCTCACGACGCACTACATGGAGGAGGCCGACGCGCTCTGCGAGCGGATCGCGATCATCGACCACGGCAAGGCGCTCGCCGTCGACACGCCCGCCGAGCTGAAGCACCAGTACGGCGACGAGACGCTGGTCACCGTGACGGTCGACGGCGACCCGGCGCGGCTGGCCGAGCGGGCCGAGCGGCTGGGCGGCGTCCACTCCCTCGAGCGGGAGGGGCAGGTCGTGCGCGTGCACGTGCGCCGCTCCGAGGGCGTCCTCTCTCAGCTGATCCAGGCGGCGGCCGAGCTCCGGCTGGCCGTGACTGACGCGGCGAGCCTGCCGCCGAGCCTCGAAACCGTCTTTCTCAACCTCACGGGCCGGGAGTACCGCGAGTGAGCGGCCAGGGACAGACGTTCGTCGCCCTGCTCGCGCGCGACCTCCGCGTCCTGCGGCGCAACTTCGGCCAGTTCCTGATCCGGACGATCATGCAGCCGCTGCTCTTCGTCTTCGTCTTCGCGTACGTGTTCCCGAAGATCGGCCAGGGCTTCCGAGGCGGGCAGACGGGGGTCTCGTTCTCGACGGTGCTCGTGCCGGGGCTGATCGCCGTGGCGATCAACTTCCAGGGGATCCAGGCGGTCGCGCTGCCGCTCGTGCAGGAATTCAGCGTCAGCAAGGAGATCGAGGACCGCGTGCTCGCGCCCGTGCCCGTGTGGATGGTCGGGCTGGAGAAGATCGCCGCCGGCGCCATCCAGTCCCTGCTCGCGGCCGGCGTCGTATTCCCGATCGTCTACCTCGTCCACGCGCACGGCGAGGCGCCGACGGTGCACGTCTCCGACATCCCGCTCTTCGTCTTCGCCCTCGTCTTCGCGTCGTTCCTGGCGGCGGCGATGGGCCTCTTCATCGGGACGGTGCTCGACCCGCGCAAGGTGACGCTCCTCTTCGCGGTCGTCGTGCTGCCGCTCACCTTCCTCGGCTGCATCTACTACCCGTGGGCCAAGCTCAGCCCGATCCTCTGGCTCAAGGTGCTCGTCCTCTTCAACCCGATGGTCTACATGAGCGAGGGGCTGCGGACGTCGCTCACGCCCGAGCTGCCGCACATGCCGGTATGGGCGTGGACGCTCGCGCTCGCAGGCGGGTCGCTCGGGCTCTCACTCGTCTCGCTGCGGACGTTCACGCGGCGCGTCGTCACCTGACGAGCTGCTGCGGCCTCACAGCTCCCCGAGGAGGCCGCGGAGCGTGGACGTGTAGGCCTCGAGGGCGGCGCGGCCCTGCGTCGTGAGGGCGAAGGTGGTGCGGGACGACTGTCCGTTGCCGGTCTTCTCCGTCTCGACGTAGCCGGCCTCCTCGAGCTTGCGCAGGTGCGTGATCAGGTTTCCCGGGGTCAGTCCGATCATCTCCTGCAGCCGGCTGAAGGAGAGGGTGTCGCACGCGGGCAGCGCGGCGAGCGTCGCGACGATGCGCAGCCGCGCCGGGACGTGGATGATCGGGTCGAGCTCGGCTGCCGTCATGCGCGCGCGCGGCGCTGCGCGAACTGGAGGGCAGCGCCGGCGAGGACCAGGGTGCAGAGGCCGATGCCCATCACGGCCCAGACGGTCGCGGGGCCGGCGAAGGCTGCGACCGCGGCGAGGACGACCGCGGCGAGGGCGAAGACCCCACGGCCGACGTTGCCGCGGGCCGACTCGTACGCCGCCGCCGCCGAGCCCACGATGAGCAGCGGCGCGATTGCCGGGTAGATGCCGTAGGCGATCCCGGCGTTCGCACCGGCGTGGTGGAGGGCGCCCTGAAAGACGTAGACGCAGATCCAGATTCCGGCGAACACCCAGCCCTCGATCCGCCGCTGGCGCGACGAGCGCCCTCTCAGCGCGCGGCGCATGAAGATGCTGACGAAGACGATCCACAGCGCGAGCATCCCGTAGAGCACTCCCAGCGCAGTGCCGCTAGGGCCCGAGTAGGGATGCTGGTGGCGGACCGAAAGCCACGCTGCGCCGTAGACGACGAGCACGGTCACCGCTGCGGCCAGCAGGACGATCGGCGGCCGGAGGTCGAACTGGCTCTCCGCTCGCCTCAGTGCCTGCGTGAGCAGCGAGGACGCCTCGCGGGGATCGAGCTCCTCGTTTCCCTGGGTCGAACCGCCCGTCGCCTGCGCAGACTCCCACGGATCGGGCCGGGGCGGTGGTGGGCTGAAGGTGTCGAACCGTTCGGGCATCGAGCTCTCCTCTCTCAAACTTTGCGCTACAAAGCTAGCCCACTTTGTATGGCAAAGTAAGGGCCTGCGGGCGGCCCCGCGAAAGGGAGCGGCCAGTTCCTAGGCGAGGTTGGGGAAGACGTCCTCGCCGGCGAGGAGCCTCCGCGCCTCGTCGAGGCTGAGCTCGACCGGCGGCACGATTGCGTCGGACGGGCCGAGATGGTGGTCGCCGAGCTTCTCCCCCGAATCGCGGACCGCGTCGTGCAGCGCCTGAAGCGCCGCGTGCAGCTTCTTCTCATCGCCTTCCTCGACGGCCTTCTCCGTCTCGACGTCGAGCTCGTCGAGCCGCGCCCCCAGCGAGTCGTCGATGCGCCACTGGCCCTCGCCCATCAGCCGCACGATCACCGTGTCGCTCCCTGGGAGGGCGGTTGGTCGCCGCCGCCCTGGCCGAGCTCCTTCTTCATCTGCGCGAGCTCGTCGTCGACCTGGCTGCTCTCGGAGACCTGCGCGAGCTGTCGGTCGAGGTCGTCGCCCTGCGCGGTGTAGTCCTCGAGCGCGCCCGACGCCGTCAGCTCGTCGATCGCGCCGGCGCGGGCCTGCATCTCCTCGGTCTTGTCCTTCGCCCGCTGGATCGCTAGGCCGACGTCGGCCATGTGCTCGCCGATCCCGGTCGCGGCCTCGCCGACCTTGACCTCCGCCTCGGCGGCCGAGTACTGCGCCTTGATGACCTCCTTCTGGCTGCGGAAGGCCTCGACCTTCGCCGACAGCGCCTGCTCGCCCTCGACCAGCTTCTGCTCCTGCGCCGCGAGCTGCTGCTCCTGCTGCTGCAGGCTCGCCACCTGCTGCTGGAGCGACGCCTTCCGCGTCAGCGCCTCGCGCGCGAGATCCTCGCGGTCGGCCTGCAGCGCCTCCTTGGCTTGCGCGTCGAGCTTCGCCATCTGCTGCTGGAGCGAGCTGTCCTCCAGCTCGAGCCGCTTCTTCGCCGTCGTCACGTCGGCGATGCCGCGCTTGACGTTCTGGAGCTGCACGAGCTGCTGCTCGTACGAGTAGTCGAGCGTCTCCTCCGGGCTCTCCGTGCGATCGAGCAGCTTCGAGACCTTTGCCTGCGTGATCTCGGACGCGCGGGCCATCAGACCGGCCATGGGATCCTCCTTCGGGGCCTCGACGCGACTCTACTCCGGCCTGGGCATAGGGTCGCGCCGATGGCGCGGAACCTGCAGGTCGCGCTCGCGGCGCGCCCTACCGGAGAGCCGAAGGAAGCGGCCAGGGCTGCGCGCAGCTCTTCACCGACCCGTCTTCTGCGAGCGGCTGGAGAAGACGCCGGAGGAGGACGTGCTCACGGCCGCGGGCGACGATGTTGATGACCTTGTCTTCGACGACTCCTTTTTGGCCGAGGCATAGGGTTATCTGCGTGGATCTGCGCGACAGCCCCGAAGAGGCCGCGTTCCGCAGCGAAGTCCAGGCGTGGCTCGAGGCGAACCTCACCGACGAGCTGCGCGGCGGGCACTACGGCGAGCGGCGATTCGAGGAGGCGAGCCGCGCCTGGAGCCGCAAGCTCTACGACGCCGGCTATGCCGGGCTCACGTGGCCGAAGGAGTACGGCGGCGCGGGCGCGCCCTACAGCTACCAGGCCATCTTCCTGGAGGAGAGCGCACGCGCCGAGGCGCCGCAGCACATCGGGGTGATCGGCCTCGGCATGGCGGGCCCGACGATCATCGCTTTCGGCACGGAGGCGCAGAAGGAGCGCTACCTGCCGAAGATCCTGTCGGCCGAGGAGATCTGGTGCCAGGGCTTCTCCGAGCCCGGCGCGGGCTCCGACCTCGCGTCGGTGAGGACGACCGCCGTCCCGAGCGACGGCGGCTTCCTCGTCAACGGCCAGAAGGTGTGGTCGTCGTTCGCGCACCTCGCCGACTGGTGCATCCTCGTCACGCGCAGCGGCCCCGAGGCCCAGCGGCACGCGGGCCTCACGTACCTGCTCGTCGACATGCACTCGCCCGGCATCGAGGTGCGCCCGCTGCGCCAGATCACCGGCGAGTCGGAGTTCAACGAGATCTTCCTCTCCGACGTCCAGGTCGCGGCCGAGAACGTGCTCGGCGAGGTCGGCGACGGCTGGGCTGTCGCGATGACGACGCTGCTCCACGAGCGCGGCACGCTCGGCTTCGCGCTCACCGGCGTCCTCGACGTCGCGGTACGCAAGCTGGTCGCGCTCACGCGTGAGCGCGGCGTCGACGATCCGCTGCTCCTCGAGCGCGTGGCGCAGGAGTGGATCGAGCTGCAGGCGCTGAAGCTGACGAACTACCGCGCGCTGAGCACGCTGATGAAGACCGGCATCCCCGGCCCGGAGGGCTCGGTGTCGAAGCTGCACTGGTCGGAGTCGAACCAGCGGCTGACGAAGCTCGCGCTCGAGATCCTCGGCCAGGACTCGCAGGTCGCCTCGAACGGGGGCGGCGACTGGCGCTACCAGCAGCTGCGCAGCCGCGGCAACACGATCGAGGCCGGCACGTCGGAGATCCTCCGCAACATCATCGCCGAGCGCGTGCTCGGGCTGCCCAGGAGCCGCTAGCCGATGGACTTCTCCTTCACGGACGAGCAGCAGGAGCTTCGCTCGCAGGCGCGCTCGTACCTCGCGGAGCGCTTCCCGCCGGAGCGGGTGGCCGAGCTCGCCGACTCCGAGGCGGGCTGGGATCCGTCGTCGTGGGACGAGCTGGCGGAGCTCGGCTGGCTCGGCGTCTCGGTTCCGGAGGAGCACGGCGGCGCGGGGCTCGGCTTCGTCGAGGAGGCGCTGCTGCTCGAGGAGCTCGGACGCGCGCTCTACCCCGGCCCGTACTTCTCGACCGTCGCGCTCGCACTGCCGCTGCTGGGGGAGGAGGACACCGCCGAGGTGGTGGCGGGGAAGGTGCGGTGGTCGGCGTCGCTCGACGGCTCGCTCGTCCCCGACCTCGCGATCGTCGACCGCGTCGCAGTGGTGGAGAACGGCGACGCGCGGGCCGTGGAGGCGCGCGGCGAGCCGCTCGACACGACCGACGCGACGCGGCGGCTCGGGCGGCTCGAGGCGCAGGACCGGGAGCCGCTGCCCGGCGACGTGGCGCGGCTG
>JAVKST010000107.1:0-8968 GCA_039583515.1 Gaiellaceae bacterium | reverse complement strand
GAGGCGCGTAGCTGGCCGAGCCTCGCGACGATCGCGGCGCTGCTCGCCACCATCGTCGCCGTGAAGCGCCGGCACGATCACCACGCTGGCGGCGCTCGACCTCGGGCTGCCGGAGTACGACCGCGAGCGCGTGCACGGGCACGTGCTCACGCGCGACGGCGCGCGGGCACAGCTGGAGCGGCTCGCGGCGCTGCCGCTCGAGAAGCGGCGGCGGGTGCCGGCGCTCGAGCCGGAGCGGGCGCCGGTGGTCGTCGCAGGCGCCGCGATCCTCGTCGCGATCCTCGACCGCTACGGCCTCGCCGCGATCCGGGCGAGCGAGCGCGACCTGCTCGACGGCGCCGCGTTCGCGGCCGCCGAGCTGCCGGAGCCGGACGAAGGCGAGGCGCCGCCCGGCGCCTACACCTGCTGCTGAGGCTCGAGGAGCTCGTCCTCGCCGAGGCGGCGCTGCACGACGGCGCGCGAGAGGACGCCGACGAGGCGGCCTCCCTCCTCGACGACCGGCACCCGCTCGAGGTCGTGCTCCTCGAGCCGCCGGAACGCGTCGTCGAGCGCGAGCGCCGGGTCGAGGACGAAGTTCGGGGCCTCCGCGATCTCGCGCAGCGCCACCGCGCGGGGATCCCGGCCCTCGGCGACGACCTCGCGAACGAGCGTCTTCCGCGTCACGACGCCGAGCAGCCGCCCGTCGTCCTCGGTGACGAAGATCGCGCGCACCTCGAGGTTCTGGGCGAAGCAGACGCCCGCCTCCTGGGCGCTCGCGCCGGCGGCGAGGGTCGTCGGCTCGGGAACCATCGCGTCGCGGACGGTTTCGGGGGACATCATGCGCATTCTGGCGCTTTACGGGTAGATGCCGCGCGCCTCGAGCGCGCCGGCGACCTCGCGGATCGCCGCCACCATCGCCGCCTGGCGCAGCGTGATGCCCTTCTCGTCCGCAACGGCGTAGACGCGGTCGAAGGCGTCGCTCATCTTCTCCGAGAGCTTGCGGCGGATCTCGTCGCGGTCCCAGAAGAGCCGGCCGAGGTCCTGCACCCACTCGAAGTAGGAGACGGTCACGCCGCCCGCGTTGGTGAGGATGTCCGGAACGACCGGGATGCCGCGGACGACCAGGATCGCGTCCGCCTCGAGCGTCGTCGGCCCGTTCGCGCCCTCGATCACGAGCGACGCCTGCACGCGGCCCGCGTTCTCCCCCGTCACCTGGTCCTCGCGGGCGGCGAGCACGAGGACGTCGCAGGGCAGCTCGAGCAGCTGCTCGTTGGTCACGCGCTCGCAGCGGTCGTAGCCCGCGAGCGAGCCGTGCTCGCCGACGTAGGCGTGCAGCGCCGGGACGTCGAGGCCGCGCTCGTCGTGGCCGCCGCCGGAGATGTCCGACACTCCGACCACGAGCGCGCCGCGCTCGTGGAGCTCCGAGGCGGCGACGCCGCCGACGTTGCCGAAGCCCTGGACGACACAGCGCTGACCCGCCAGCTCCCGGCCGAGCCGCCGGCACGCGCGGTCGGTCACCATCACGACGCCCGCACCCGTCGCCTCGCGCCGGAAGACCGAGCCGCCGATCGAGATCGGCTTGCCGGTCACGATCTCCGGCACGGCGTGCCCCTTCTGCATCGAGTACGTGTCCATCATCCACGCCATCGTCTGCTCGTTCGTCGCCATGTCCGGCGCGGGGATGTCGGTCTGCGGGCCGATCTCGCGGATCAGCTCCGACGTGAACCGGCGCGTCAGCTTCTCGAGCTCACGCGCGCTGAGCGAGCGTGCGTCGCAGCGGATGCCGCCCTTCGCGCCGCCGTACGGGAGCCGCAGGAGCGCGCACTTCCACGTCATCCACGTCGCGAGCGCCGCGCACTCGCCGAGCGACACCTCCGGGTCGTAGCGGATGCCGCCCTTCGTCGGGCCGAGCACCGTCGAATGCTGGACGCGGTAGCCGGGGAAGATCTCGATCGAGCCGTCGTCGCGCCGCAACGGGACGCTGACGATGACCGCGCGCTCGGGGTAGCTGAGCCGCTCGGCGACCAGGTCGGAGACTTCCGCGTGCGGCAGCGCCTGCTCGAACTGGGCGCGCGCCATGCGGAAGAGCGGCGTGTCCCACTCCAGCCGCGGCTCCGCCGCCGACGCGTCCACGTCCGTCACGTGGCGGAGTGTAGGCCGGCCAGCATGCTGCGGCCCTCCATCTCCGGCGGCACCGGCTCGCCGAGCAGCTCGAGCAGCGTCGGCGCCACGTCGCGCAGGTCGCGCTCCTCCCCGAGTCCAGGGACGACGCCGTCGGCGGCGAGGATGTAGAGCCCGTCGTGCGCGTGGTTCGCGTCGTCCGGCCCGGTGTCGTTCTCGAATACGTGCACCGTCTCCGTGCCGACCTGCCCGATGCTGCGCCAGTAGAGGCAGCCGAAGTAGACGAGGAGATCGGGGACGACGCCCTGCGGGTCCGCATACAGGTCCTCCGGCCGATGCGCGACCGTCCCGATCGGACGGCCGCGCTCGTCGCCGAGCGCCTCGAGCTTCTCCTTCAGCTCGCTGCGCACCCGCTCGTAGTCGCCGGCCGGCACGACGCCCTGCGGCTCGCGCCCCTCCACGTTGAGGAAGAGCCGGCAGTAGTAGCCGCCCTCGCCCCACGCGACCGTGCGCGGCCAGTCGACGAGATCGGGCGTCAGCCGCGTCGGCCCGGCCGGCTCCTCCTTCAGCGCGAGGTAGCCCGCGCGGCGCAGCCATTCGTTGACGCAGATGCCGCCGTCCATCCGCTTCGCGCCGTGGTCGGAGACGACGAGCACCGCGGTCTCGTCGTCGGCGCGGCGGAGCAGCCGGCCCATCTTCGCGTCGAGGCGGCGGTAGTAGTCGAGCACGGCGGACTCGTACGGGTTGCCCGGCTCGTACAGGCGGTGGTCCGGGTCGAAGTAGCGCCAGAAGCCGTGGTGGATCCGGTCGGTGCCCATCTCGACCATGAAGAAGAGATCCCACGGACGCGTCTCGAGCAGGTGCTCGGCGAGCCGGAAGCGCTTGTCGGTCATCTCCTCGATCTGCTCGAGCAGCCGCTCCTTCTCGTCGCTGCGGAAGTTCTCGACGTCGACCAGGTAGCGGCCGACGACCTGCTCGATCTCGCCCTTCAGCTCGTCCGGGTACGTGTAACGGCTCGTCTCGACGTCGGGCGTCAGGAAGCACGAGACCATCGCGCCGTGGACGCGGCTCGGCGGGTACGTCTGCGGCACGCCGAGGACGATCACGTCCCGCTCGCGCGCCGAGAGGAGGTCCCACACGCGGGGGACGCGCACTGCCCGCGAGTCGGCGAACGCGAGCCGGTCGTACGAATAGTCGCGCCGGTTGCGGAAGCCGTAGAAGCCGAGCGCACCGGGGCTGCGCGACGAGGTCATCACCGACCACGCCGGGACCGTGATCGGCGGCTCGCACGAGCGGAGCACGCCGTACGCGCCTCGCTCGGTCAGGGAGCGGATGGTCGGCAGCTCCGGCAGCCAGCGGTCGAAGACGAACTGCGGCGCGGCGCAGTCGAGGCCGATCACGAGGACGCGCCTGGCCACCTACCGATCGTAGAGCGCGGCCAGATCTCCGGCGGACATGCACACGCCGCCGCGCTCGTAGACGGCGGCGACGAGCTCGAAGTAGAGCCGGTCCCAGCCCCGTGCGCCCGCCGGGTCGAACCGCTCGGGGTGCCAGAGGATCGAGAACCCGCCGCCGTGCTCGGCCGCCCAGTCGAGGAGCGCGAGCAGCTGCGGCTTGGCACCCGCCGCCGACAGTCCCTGGTAACGCGCCTCCGCGAGCGTCGCGTCCATCGCCGCGAGCGGCACCTCGACGAGGCCGGACGGCCGGTCGCGCGCGAAGTCCCACGGTCGGAACGGGTGCGCGATCCCGGCGCGGAACCCGAGCGCGTCGGGAAAGCCGAGCGTCGTGTCGTAGCGGAAGCCGAGACCGGCGAGCGGGACGAGGTTCCGGAGCGGGTCGACGCGGAGGTAGTGGTAGCGCTGGCCGGGAACCTCCCCGGCGAGCGCCGCGAGCCGCTCGCGTTCCCGCGCGAGTCGCTCGAGGTCCTCCGCGGCGAGATAGCTGCCGTGGAGCCCCACTTCGGCGCCGGACTGCCGGATCGTCTGGACCACGCGCGGGCGGAGCCGCTCGTACGCCTCGGGCGCTGCGCCGTCGGCGCGGTGGCCGTGCCCGGCCAGCACGAAGAACGTCGAGCGCGCGCCGTGCTCCCGCTCCTCCGCCGCGATCTCGGCGAAGCGCCAGTTCGGGTCGCTGCGGCGCAGCCGGTGGAGCGGGACGCGGGCGAGCCCTCGCGCCTCGTGCACCGCCTCGCCCGCACGGCCCGACAGCGCGTGCCCCTTCAGCCGCGCCGCGGCACCGCGGATGCCGACGCGCGTCCAGCGCCACGGCGTGTCGACGTCGTGCGTGAGCGCGACGGCGAAGCGCGCGCCGCGGTACTGCGGCGGCTCGAGCCCGAGCGCACGGCGGAGGCGCTCGAGCGGCGGGTCGAGCGGGTCGAGGCACGAGGACGCGGCGAGGAAGCGGCCGCGCGCGTCGCGTGGGCGGCTCCGCTCCTCGACCCGAGCGAGGTGGAAGAACCCCGCCGCGAGCTCGTCGTCCGGCAGCTCGCCGCGTTCGGCGCGCTCCCACTCCTCCGCGCGGTACGGCAGGTCGTCGCCGAGCCGCAGCCCCCATGCGCCGAGGGTGTCGAGCACCCAGCGCGCGCGCCGGTCGACCCGCTCCGGAATCGGCCTGGCGCCCGGCATCGCGCCACTCTACGTACCCTTGCGACTCGTGAGCGCGCAGGACGAACCGCCGCCCGAGCGGCCGCAGTCGCTCTTCTCGCAGCTCCTGACCCTCGGCCGCCATTCGGCCATCTACGGGCTCGGCGGCATCGCCTCGCGCTTCCTCGCGGTCTTCATGCTGCCGCTCTACACGAGCTACCTCGACCCGGTCGCCTACGGGAGGATCGAGACGATCACGGCTGCGGTCGCGGTGATGAGCGTCCTGCTCCAGGCAGGCGTCAACAACGCGTTCTTCCGCTTCTACTTCGACTCGGAGGACCCGGCCTACCGCCGCCGCCTGCTGCGGACGTCCTTCTGGTTCATCATGACGACGGCCACGACAGGCCTCGTGGTCTGCCAGCTCTTCGCGTCGCCGATCTCGACCGCGCTCAACGGCGTCGGGCCGAACGTCGTGCGCGTCGCCGGCGTCCTCCTCTGGGCCCAGGTCAACTACGCCCAGCTGACGAACCTCTTCCGCGTCGAGCAGCGCTCCGTGGCGTTCACGATCGCGAGCCTCACGAACATCTGCCTGACGATCCCGATCACGGTCCTTCTCGTCGTCGTCGCCCACCTCGGGCCCGTCGGCGTGATCGTCGGCAACTTCAGCGGCACGTTGCTCGTCTACGTGGCGTTGCTCGGCTACCGGCGCGAGCAGCTCGGCCTCCAGCTGGACCGGACGCTCCTGCGCCGGATGAACACGTTCGGGCTGCCGCTCGTTCCCTCCGCGCTCGCGATGTGGGTGACGAACTTCGGCGACCGGTTCATGGTCGGCCGCCTCTCGACGCTGGGGCAGGTCGGCCAGTACTCGATCGCGATCCGGATCGGCTCGGTGATGGTCCTCCTCTTCACCGCCTTCCAGACCGCGTGGCCCGCCTTCGCCTACGCGATCAAGGGCGAGGACGAGGCGAAGCGGACGTATTCCTTCGTGCTGACGTATCTCGTGCTGATCGCCTCCTGGGCCGCGGTGGCGCTCGCCCTGTTCTCGCCCTGGATCGTCCGGGTCCTCGCCCCGCGCAACCACCACTTCTGGCCGGCGGCGCGCGCGGTCGCGCCGCTCGCGTTCTCGAGCGTCTGCTTCGCCGGCTTCATCGTCGTGACGATCGCCGTCGCGCGGACGCGCAAGACGCAGTTCAACTGGATCGCGAGCGCCGCCGGGGCCGTCCTGAACGTCGGCCTCAACTTCTGGCTGATCCCCGCCTACGGGATGCTCGGCGCGGCGTGGGCGACGCTCGCGTCGTACGCGCTGCTGTTCGCGATCCGCACCTGGAACGCGCAGCTCCTCTACGAGGTGCCGTACCAGTGGCGGCGCGTCGGGCTCGTCGTCGGCGTCGCCGCCGCGCTCACGGCCGCGGGGCAGCTCCTGCCGCGGTCGATCGCGCTCGCCTTCGCGTTCACGCTCGCATATCCGCTCGTGCTCGCCGCGCTCGGCTTCTACCTCCCCGCCGAGCGGGCGCGGCTCAGGCGGTTGCTGCCGCTACGCGCGCCATAGACTCGACCCTGATGGCGATGCAGGGGACGGCGGTGGTCGCGGAGGTCGGCTGGGTGAACGGGCTCGCTGCGATCCGCTCGCTGGGACGGCACGGGCTGCGCGTCCTCGCCGTCGACCACCGGTCGTTCGCCCTCGGCTTCCGCTCCCGGTACGCCGAGCCGCACCTCGCCCCGGACCCGCTCGACGACGAGCGCGGCTTCGTCGACGCGCTCATCGCGCTGGCCGAGGAGACCGGCGACGTCCTCCCGATCTTCCCCACGCACGACGAGCACCTGAACGCGATCGCACGCCATGCCGACGAGCTCGCCGGCCGCTACCGCTTCCCGTTCCCGTCCTGGCAGGTGCTCGAGCGGGTCCAGAGCAAGCGGCACCAGCTCGAGATCGCGGAGGCGATCGGCTTCCCCGTCCCGCGCACGCTCCACCCGATGTCGCGGGGGGAAGCGCTCGCCGCCGGCGAAGAGGTCGGCTACCCGCTGCTCGTGAAGCCGTCCGCGAACGTGGACTTCAAGCGGCTCTACTCGCGGCAGGCCTTCCGCTGCGAGAACGCGGCGGAGCTCCAGGAGGCGTACGAGCTCGCCGCCCCGCACGAGCCGATGGTGCAGGAGTTCATCCCAGGCGGCGACCGGGAGCTCTACACGCTCGGCAGCTACCTGGCGCCCGAGGGAGAGCCGCTCGGCCTCTTCTGCGGCCGCAAGCTCCGCCAGACGCGCGGCTACATGGGCAGCGCGCGCGTCGGCGAGGCGCTCTGGGTGGACGAGGTCGTCGACCAGGCCGTCGAGCTCCTGCGCGCGCTCGAGTTCCACGGCATCTCGCAGGTCGAGGTGAAGCGCGACCCGCGCGACGGGCGCTACAAGCTGATCGAGGTCAACCCGCGCCTCTGGCAGTGGCACGGGCTGGCGGCGGCCTGCGGCGTCGACCTTCCCTGGATCGCGTACCGGCACCTGACGGGCGACCCGCTGCCGGCCGCCCGCATGCACGGCGAGGGGAAGCGGTGGTCGATCACGTTGATGGCAGGCTCGACGAACGCGCTGCAGCGGCGGCCCTACGTGGACGCGGTGCTCGCGCGCGACGATCCGAAGCCGTTCCTGATGCAGCTCGCCCGGCCCGTCGTCCGCACCGTGCGGCGGCTGCAGGCGGCATCCGGCGACAACGGAGGGAGGCGGAGATGGCAGAGGGCTGGCAGGGAGTCGTCGAGCGGGTCAAGCCGCTCGTCCCGCTAGCGGTCAAGCGAGAGGTCTGGCGGCGAATCCCGCCACGCTACCGCCACCACCTCGACGCCGACTGGCACCGCCGCACGATCCGCCAGGACCTCGAGCACTGGGAGTACCTCGGGAAGCTCCAGCTCGACTACCTCGTCGAGCGCGGCCTCGAGCCGCAACACGACCTCCTCGACGTCGGCTGCGGCCCGCTGCGCGCCGGCATCCATTTCATCTCCTACCTCGACGTCGGGAAGTACGCGGGCGTCGACAAGCGGCCCGACGTCCTCGAGACCGCGCGCCTCGTCGAGGTTCCTCGGGCTGGTGTCGAGTGGAAGCAGCCCGCCCTGCTCGCGAGCGACGACTTCGAGCTCGAGCAGCTCGGCCGGAAGTTCGACTTCGCGATCGCGCAGTCGGTCTTCACGCACCTGCCGCTGAACTCGATCATGCGCTGCCTCGTCGAGATGGGGAAGGTGCTGAAGCCGGGCGGCCGCTTCTACGCCACGATCTTCGAGAACCCGCACGGGAAGCTGCACGTCGACGACGTCCGGCAGTCGGAGAACGCCGTCACGCACTACGACCGCGACTTCTACCACTACGACCTCGACAGCCTCCGCTTCGCCTGCGAGGGGACGGGGCTGACGCTCGCGAGCGAGGGCGACTGGGGCCACCCGAACAACTCGAAGATGATCGTGTTCACGCGCGTTACGTAGATGCGCGTCCTCGGCATCGGGGACGCCAGGTCTCTCAACTTCCTCCGCTGGGCGCGCCGCCTCGCCGAGCACGGCCACGAGGTGCACGTGGTGTCCGGCCGCGACAACACCCGCCCGGACGAGACGGAGGGGCTCCACTTCCACCTCGTGCAGCGGCTCGACCCGCTGCTCCGCGTGCCCGGGGTGCGGAGGTTCCGGTGGGCGCCGGCGGTCGCACGGCTCGCGCGCGATCTCAACCCCGACGTCGTCCATGCCCACTACCTGCTCCCATACGGCTACTGGGCCGCCCGCGCGCGGCTCGAGCCGCTCGTCGTCAGCCCCTGGGGGACGGACGCCCTCGTCGACGGACGCCCCGGCGGGCCCGGGCACGACCGCGCCCGTGCCGCGATCGCCGCCGCCGACGTCGTGGTCGTCAACTCGCGCGCGCTCGAGGAGGCGGCCGTCGAGCTCGGCGCGCCGCCCGGGCGGATCCGCTCCGTGCTCTGGCACGCCGACCTCGGCGGCTTCGGGCCCGAGCGGCGAGGGCGCCGGTTGCGGGAGGACCGGAGCTGGCCCGCGGACGCATTCGTCGTCCTCTCGCTCCGCAACTTCCGTCCGGACACGCACATCGACCTGCTCGTGCGAGCCTTCCGGCGCGTGCACGAGGAGGAGCCGCGCGCGCGCCTCGTGCTGGCCGCGCGGCGCGGGCCGCTGCGCGAGGAGGTCGAGCGGCTCGTCGGCGAGCTCGCGCTGACGCCGGTGGTGGCGTTCCTCAGCGTCCCCCCCGACGAGCTGCCCGAGCTGATCGCCTCCGCCGACGTCGCCGTCACGCTCACCGACTCCGACTCC